>CAIYZC010000531.1 GCA_903930565.1 uncultured Pedosphaera sp. | reverse complement strand
TCCGCGCTTTCGACCAGGGCGACAGCCTTTTGCGGGCGCCAGGACAACCACATGCGGTATTGGTTGGTTTCGCGGAGCACGGAAATGTCGAAGCAAGTGCCGTATTTGCCGCCCATCACGGGGTTTTCGGGAAGCTTGCTCCAACCGCCGTGGCTTTCGGGCGCGGCCGGGGGGAGGGGACCGGTGAGCGGGGCGAGGGTGGAGCCGGCGGCGACTTCGCGGCCATCCGCCCACACGCGCAGGCCCGCGCCGTGGGAATAATGGGCGCCGGTGCGGTCCCACAGGATGGTGAGCAGGCGGCCGTGGTAGGGGATTTGGTCGAGGCAGAAGTAATCCCACTCCGCCGGGGCGAGGGGATGCACTTCGACGGTGTCGTCGGCGCGGGGGCGCAGGCCGATCAAGCCGCTGATGACGAGGTCGCAAAAGGTGGAATGATTGTAGTCCTTGCCCCGCTCCGGGATTTGCCGGCCGCGTTGGATCAGCAGGGTGCGGGCGATCCAATCCCCGGTGACGGGATGCTGGTTTTCGTCAATCCAAGGCACTTCCCGACCGTCGGGAAGTTTGAGTTTTTGGGAATGGGCGTAATTGTGGAGCAGCGTGGAGTAATCGCGGGCGGTGACGAATTCCTGGGCGGGACCGTTCAGAACATTGGCCAGGGCGGTCAGGGTGACGGCGGTGGAGAAGGGCCAACTGGGACCGTTCCATTGGCATTCATGGCCGGTGTAGGCGAGCGCAAACCCGGGGCTGCGTTGCTCGGCCGTGGTCGGGCCGAAGGGGGCGTAAAAGCCCTTGGGGTCCATGATCTGCTTCCAGGCCACGGCGTAAGCCGGGTCGGGCAGGTTGAAGTACCAGGGGGTGAAGCCGTGTTCCTCCCGCACCGGGGCCAGTTTTTGGTTTTCGCCCCGGGGCAGGACTTTGAAGAACTGCGCGTCCGCATCCCACAGTTTGGATTGGACCAATTGCTTGAGCTCCGCGGCGCGATGACGGAATTCTTCGGAGGTGGCGGGTTGCCCGGCGAGGTCCGCCAAGCGGGCGATGGCGAGGGCGTCGCCGTATTGATAACTGTTGATGGTGGCGCGGCAACCGCTGCCGCCGATGGAGACTTCCATGCCATCCTTGCCGTCCTCCTGCCAATACAGGCCGTCCGCATCGCGGTTGGATTTTTCCCACGCCCGGTAATTGGCGATCAAATCGGGCAGCAGCTCCAGCGCCCGCGCGCGGTTGCCCGTCACACAATAACGCGCCCAGACGGCGTCGGCCGCCCAGAAGCTGTAGCGGCGGGGTTCGCCGCCGCCGTGGAACCAGAATTGCGCGTAGTCGTCCAAGTAACGGGGATCGCGGAGCCAGCGGCCTTCGTAAAGGTGATGGCCGGCGGCGCAATTGATGGAATTGTATTTCCCGGCCCAGCCGACATTGGGGAGGAATTCATCGACGATGAACCCGACCGGGGTGGCCTTGAGGTGCTTGCGGTAGACCCACCAACGGAAATAGTAGGTGGTTTGAAGGTCCGGGTCCGGACAATCCAACAGGGGGATGTTGTCCCGCAAAAATCCCCAGGCGGCGACGTTGGGGAAATGGCCGCGGTAAAGTTCGTTGTCCTGTGCGTTGAAACGTTCGATCAGGGGACGGAAAGCGTCGGCGTGGAGGACGGGGGTGGGGGACTCGGCGGCCACCAGTGTCGGCGGCAAGAGCAGACAAAACGCCAACAGGACGGGAAGAAAGCGATTCATGCGGAGGCGGCGGGGGGCAGCAGGGCCGCGGGCAGGTGACGGAGGAGCTCCGCTTCCGCTTTGGCGGGGAGGCATAATTTGATCTTGCCGGCCTTGGTTTCGAGGTGGAGCACCATGCCGCGGGCCAACCAACCCGGGTTGCGCTCCACGCTGCGCACCGAGTTCCACGGCACCCGGAAAGGAGCATGCCCCACGCGCAGCAGGGGGAACATGCGGAAGTAAATGCCGGCTTCGGTAAAGTTGACGCGAACGGCGTTACTGTAGCGACCGAAGGTCGAGAAGCGGACTTCCGGGACGGTATAGACGGTGCCAGCCGGCGGCAGCGTGGCGGGGTGCCATTCGGCGAAGCGCGACCAACCTTTGCGGGAAATCAACGTCGGCAGCACGACCAGGATCCAAGCCAACGCGGCGGGCACAATGAGGATCGGGGTGAGTCGGGAGGCCATGAGCAGGTGGGGTGAGGGACACCGACCGCGGTTCAGCCCGGCGGCGCTTGCAGTTCGTAGTTCAAGACCGAGAGGGCGTAGGTGGCGGCGGTTTCGCTGCGCAAGACCAGACGGCCCAGCGTGATGGGCAGCGCCCCGGCGGATTTGGCGGCGGCCATTTCCGCGGGCGTGAAATCGCCTTCGGGACCGATCCACACGGCCACGCTGCGGGGCGGACGCTGCTGCTCGCGGTGGAAGGTCTGGAAATAGGTGCGCGGGTGCTTCGCGTCCGGTTGCAGGGAGCCGATGAACACGAGGTCGAACCGTTCCGCGGCGGCGAGGAATTGGCGGGGGGTGAGAGGCGCGTCGATTTGCGGCAGCCAAGCGGACCCGCATTGCTTGATGGCTTCGATGGCCGTCTGCCGCCATTTTTCCGCCTTGGCGGCCGCGGATTCGTCATCGAGCACCACCGCCACCCGGTCCGAAACCAGGGGCACCACGCGGTGGACACCCAGTTCCGTGGCTTTTTGGATGATGCTCTCGATGAGTTTCCCCTTGGGAATGGCTTGCACCAAGGTGATCGGGCAGGCCGGCGGGGCGATTTTTTGGCGCTGCGCGACGAGGAGACTGAGTGAGTCGCGGCCGGTGGGTTGGGCCTCGCAGAGCAACTCCTGACCAGCTCCGTCCAGCACCATCAGGCGCTCGCCGGCACGGAGCCGCAGGACGTGGAGCGCGTGGTGCGCCTCGCGATCCGCCAGGGCGAGCAAATTGCCCTGGCATTGGTCGGGGGGAAGATAAAAGCGGTGCATGAGGGCGGGGCCGGCGGGCGGCGGGCGGTCAGCGGAACAACTTTTTGGCTTTCTCGAAGAAACTCTGGGTTTGCGGGTTCACGGATTCATCACACACCGCGGCGAATTCCGCCAGCTTGGTGCGCTGCGCGTGGTTGAGCCGGGTGGGGACTTCGACGGTGACCCGGACGTGCAGGTCGCCCACGCCAAAGCCTTGCACGTTGCGAATTCCGCGGCCTTTGAGGCGGAAAACCGTCCCGGACTGGGTCCCGGGCGGGACGCGGATGGGGGTTTTTCCTTCGAGGGTGGGAACATCCACCTCGGCGCCCAAAGCGGCTTGCACAAAACTCACCGGCACTTCGCAGATGAGGTCGTCGCCTTCGCGCTGAAAGATGTCGTGGGGTTGAACATGGAGCACCACGTAGAGGTCCCCGGCGGGGCTGCCGCGCAGGCCGGCTTCGCCGTTGCCGGTGGAGCGGAGACGGGAGCCGCTGTCCACGCCGGGGGGAATGCGGAGCTTGATTTTGCTATTTTGCTCGCGGCGGCCGGAGCCGGCGCACTTGGGGCAGGGCTTTTCGGGCACTTTGCCCGCGCCTTCGCAGCGGCCGCAGGTTTGGGCGATGCTGAAAATGCCCCGGTTGGAGATCACTTGACCGCGGCCGCCGCAGGTGGCGCAGGTGCGCATTTTGGAGCCGGCCTCACCGCCGGTGCCGTCGCACGTTTCACAACGGCCGGGCTTGGTGACCGAGATTTCCTTCTCGCAGCCATTGGCGGCTTCCTCGAAGGTGATCTCCATGTCATACTGCAGGTTGGCGCCGCGCTGGCCCTGGGTGGGATCGCCCCCGCGTCCGCCGCCGCCGCCAAACAGGTCGTCAAAAATGCCCCCGCCACCCCCGCCGCCGCCGCCAAAGACTTCGCGGAAGATGTCGGCCGGATCATGGAACCCACCGGCGCGACCGAACCCGCCACCCCCGGCGCCGGCTCTCATGCGGGGATCGAAAGCGGCATGGCCGTATTGGTCGTAAGCCGAGCGCTTTTGCGGGTCGCTCAAGGCCTCGTAGGCTTCGCCGAGTTCCTTGAATTTCTCCTCGGCGGACTTGTCACCGGGATTCTTGTCCGGGTGGTACTTGACGGCCAGCTTGCGGTACGACTTTTTAATTTCGTCCGCCTCCGCCGACTTCGCCACCCCCAAGACTTCGTAATAATCACGTTTGGCCATGGCGCGGGAATCAGGTGGCCGGGGTGCGGGCGACGATCACCAAGGCGGGACGGACGAGGCGGTCGCGCAATTTGAACCCGCGGCGGATTTGTTGGAGGACGTGGCCTTCCGGCACCTCGGTGGAATCCTGTTGGGTGACGGCCTCGTGCCAATTCGGGTCGAAGGGCTTGCCGGTGGCGTCAATTTCCTCCAAGCCCGCATCGGCCAAAGCGCCTTTGAGCTGCTGGAAAATCATGGCGATGCCGGTTTGCAAGGAATGGGCGGGGGCGGCCGGGGATTGGCCGGCCGGGGCGGCGGCGGCCAAGGCCATCTCGAAGCTGTCCAAGACGGGAACCAGCTTCTTCATCGTGCTCTCGTTCGCGTAGCGCACGGCGTCTTCGCGTTCCCGCAACGCGCGTTTCTTGTAGTTGTCGAAATCCGCGGTGGCGCGCAGGAGGCGCTCCCAGTTTTCATCCGCCTTGGCGGCGCGGGCTTTCAGGGCCGCGAGTTCCTCGGGTGAGGGGCCGGCGGGCGCGGGCGCCGCTTCCGTAGCGGGTGCGGCGGGGGCGGGCGCCGGGGCCGTAGCCGTGTTTGAGTTCGTTTCCGTCTGCGTTTGCATTCCGTCCAATTCAGCCATGATCTTTTTCCCAGTTACTGCCGGCTTCCGGTACGACCGGAAGCCAGCCTGAAGATATACCTTTCCCAGCGTTTGGCAACCCCGGAGTGGGGGGAGCCCCCCGGTGGTTCATTATTTTCCGACCAGTTCTTTGAAGCTCGGGTTGGAGCGCAAGGCCGCGAAACGGTTGTCCTGGCGGGCGCTGAGCAGGAGGTTGGAGGCCGTGGGGGTGGCCGTGAGCCGTTGGTTGCTGGCCGAGATGGCCTTTTGCAAGGAGGTCAGCGATTCATTGGTTTTCCCAAAGCTGAGCTTCAGGAACGCCAAATCGTACCAAGCTTCCGGGAAGCCCGGGTTCAATTGGGTCAAACGTTCCAGCGCCAGCTCCAATTTGCTGTACATTTGCTTGTCATTGTAGAACTGCGCCACCGTGGAGACGGCCTGCACGTCCACCTGCGGGTTGGCCAGAATGCGGTCCAGAACGGCCATGGCCTTTTCGCTTTGGGCGGTTTGGAAGTAGGAGGACGCCAGTTGGAAGGCGCCGGCAAAGTTCGTGGGATTGTCCGCCACGGCCTTCTCCAGCTCGGCGAAATTCGGCGGTGCTGCCGGCGCGGGGATCTGGCCGTTCACCAGATGCGCTTTGATATCCAGGAGGTTCTTGAGGAGCCCGTCGATGGAGCTGTTGTATTTGTCCAACTTGAGGCAGGTGCGGGCCACCAGGATGGCGTCGTCGATCCGGTTCACCTCGGGGGAGGCGAGGAGTTGGACGTAGCGGAAGACCGCTTCGGGGCTGTAGGGGCAGAAGGCGAACGCCTGCCGGTAGGCAAATTCCGCCTCACGGACCATCCGGGCGCGTTCCGCCGGGGACTTGGCGGCGCTGATGCGCCAGTTGTAAATGCCGCCGATGGAGCTGCGGAGCTTGGAGAACGCCTTTTGGGCGGTGTCGTCGCGGATAAATTTGCGGTCGCCCTTGAAGCCGCTGAAATCGCGCTGCAGGTAGACCTTCTCCACGAAATCGGCGATGTCCTTCACCGTGGTGTCATAGGTGACCCAGTTGCCGACGAGGCGGTCCGAATATTGGGTCCAGAAAAGGTGGTCGCGTTTGACGATGTCCTCGGTGAATTCCGGCACTTGCTGCCGGTTGATTTTCATGATGATGCCGAAGGGCGTCAGATACGGGTACATCCAGTCCAACGGGAAGCTTTCCTCGACGAAAAATTCGTTGGTGGGGTTGTGATCGAAGATGACCTTGGTCAGGAGGCCGTTGATCGACATGACGGCCACTTGGCCGGAGACCTGCACCCGGTTGTCAATGATATGCACGTCCTCGCCGGGCTTGATCTGGCGGGGTTCATTCGGGAAGCGCTGATCGTGTTCCACGCGGCGTTGGGCGTCCGCGAGGTAATCGGAGAAGCACTGCTGCGAATCCGGAATCGTGGGGGTGTAGATTTCTTTCGGCGGATACACGCCCTGGGCCCGGCGGCGGTTTTCGATGTTTTTGCCCAGGGTCAAGAAAGGCTTGTCGAGGCAGCTGTAGGCCAGCTTGGCCAGGAAGTTGGTGGTGTAATCCTTTTCCACCTCGCTGTGCGGGCGCAGCAGTTCCTGGAAGAAGGGCGGGTCAATTTGAGTGCTGCGATTGTACTGGGCGCGGATATATTCCAGGTACGTGCCGTCCGCCAGCGCGTTCTGGGTGATGATGTACACATCCCGCCGGTCGAACTTCGGATCCTCGCGCTTTTGGGGCGGGATGAAGCTCTCGCAAAAGATCATGTAGGTGGGGCAAAACCGGCCCGGGTCGGTGCCGCCGAACAGGACCGCGTCCTTGGTCATTTCCGGATAGAGCCCGAACGGCGGGGTGAACATGTCGTGGCCGAACCAGAAGCCGAACATGTGGCCGTGCTGCTCGTTGTCCGACCAATGGGACATGATGGAATGGACCGGCAGCAGGGCGAACAAGCCCAACGCGATCGACATGGGGGCTTTGTTGCGGGCCGTGAGGATGAGCAGGAGGTAGGCGAAGCCCAAGGCGAGCAGCAGCAGCCCCGCGATGATGGGCAAACCGTATTGGTCTTTGGCCCAGACACGACCGATGGCGTAGAAGAACAGTTGCACGCCGCTCTTGTTGGGCACGTCGCCGAAGAAGGTCTGCGTCGTGGCGGCCAGTGAATACAGCGCCAGAAGCGTGGCCACGCCGCCGCCCAGCAAGCCCCACATGCGGAAGCGTTGGTAGTGGGTGGCCATGTAGGCCGCGATCAAGGTGATGCCATAACCGATCAGAATGGCCAGAATCGCGTACGACGAGGTGAAGAAGACGCGGATGAGGTCGCGGGTCGCCCGATCCGGGGTCGGATTGAGCAGGATCATCAGCAGGATGGCCAGGCAGGACCAAATCGCGGTCAGGCCGATGATCCAGGCGCGCTCCCGCTTTTGCATGCGGAACAGGAAGAAAAAGGGCACCAAAGCCAGGACGAGGTTGACAATGTTGAATTCCTCCTTGGCGCCTTCGAAGTACAGCGAGAGCTGCATGACCAGCCGCAGCGGATCATTAAAGAAATCGGTGGGGTTGGTTTTTTCGTACTGGCCGCGGCTCAAAGCATGAATGAAACCCTCGACCGTGCGGGGGTAGCCCCAGTTCATCGGGGGGTTGGACATGGAGGACAGGGGCATCCAAAAATAGATGCTCGCGCCGACCAGCCACAGCGCGAACATGCCGAGCACGGGGAAGATCTCCGTGCCGATCCGGCGGGTTTGGACCGTGAGCCAACCGCAGCCGATGATGGAGGAGATGCCCACGATGTAAAAGATCGTCTTGACCATGCCGTTGGGCTCGAAGGTGCCCAGCATTTTGGTGTTGAGGACCACGGCCCCGATAAGGAAGACCACCGAGTTGCCCAGGAGCAGGTCGCGCCCAAGTTTGGGTTGGGCGGCGAGAATGGCCACCTCGATGCCCATGGCGGCGACGATCAACGTCTGGTGGTTCGTGAAGCACACACCGAAGAGCAACCAGGCGAAATACAAGAACCGGCGTTGATGCGGCGCGTAAATCCAGCGCAGGAGGCAGCCCACCACGCCCATGAGGGAAAGCACGCTGAACGGATAAACTTCGACGATGATCGACTGGCTCCACATGTAACCGTTGTAGGCCAGCAACATGCCCGCCACAAAACCGGCCACCATGCAGATGGTATTTTCCAAGCGCTTCGGGATGTCCTTCAAGTCGGGAATGCTCTCCATGAGCATGCTGCTGCCGCGGGAGGTGATGAGCGCCAGGAAGGCCGCGGCCAGGGAACCGGAAACCGCCGAGGCCAGGGAAACGCGGTAGGCGATGTTGGAGACGGGCACCAAAACGGTGAACAGCCAGGTGAAGAGCGTCCAGAGGGGGTATCCGGGCGGGTGCGGCACCCCGGCGTAGAAGGAGCCGGTGGCCAACTCGCCGGAGTCTTCCAACGTCAAGTTGGGGGACATGGTCAGGAAGTAGCCGGTGAACACCAAGATGGCGGTCAGGGCAAAGGTGAGCCAGTCCGCCCGGCGGAACAGGGGCGGCAGCACTGCCGGGGGGGCGGGGTTGTCCGGCCGGGCCGGCTCCGCGGACTTGAGCGGCGCCGGTCGGTGGCCGGCGGGTTTGGACTTGTCCCCGCCGGGAGTCGCGTTGGCTTTGGCAGTATCAGTAATCATGGGTCAAATGGTCTCGAGTTTTCCGCGCCCCGGGGCGCAAAAGGTCGGTAGTGAATAATTGTTGGGGGGCATTTGTCCATGCAAATCCGCACCGGCTCAAGGGTTGGGCACCAATTGTTGGAACACCGGCAGCGCCCGCAAGGGGGCGAACCGGGCGTCCCCCCGGGCCGTGACGAGGAGGTTCGCGGCTTTGGGATCCTTGGCCAGGCGGGCTCCGCTTTGCGTGAGCGCCTGCCGCAGCGCGGCCAGGGACTCGTTGGTTTTGCCAAAGCCGCACTGCAACGCCGCCAAATCATACCACGCCTCGGGGAGCTCGGGGTTGAGCTGGGTGAGGCGGGTGAGGGCGGCTTCCAGCCGCGGGGAGGGCGGCTGCTTGGAGTAGAATTGCGCCACCGCCGCGGCGGCGTCGGCCGTCACTTTGGGGTTGGCCAGCATCTGGTCCAGCAGGCGGCCCGCCCGGTCGGGCTGCATCGAAGCGAAATAGGCGTTGGCAAGGGCGAACACGGCCGGGAAGTTTTCCGGCTGGGCCTGCACCGCTTTTTCCATTTCCGTGACGCTCGGCCGGCCGGCGTTTTGCGCTTTCATCAGTTCCAAATTCCGCAGGGTCGCCACCATTCCCGCGTTGTCGGGATCCAATTTAAGACAGGTTTTGACGATGATGATGGCGTCGTCCACCCGGTTGAGTTGCGGCGCGGCGAGCAACTGGCAGTAGCGGCCGACGGCCTCGGGGCTGTCGGGGCAAAAGGCCCAGGCCTGGCGGAAGGCGAAATCCGCTTCGCGGAACATGCGCTGTTGTTCGGCCACGCTCTTGGAATTGCCGATGCGCCAGGTATAAACCCCGGCGATGGAGGAGCGGAGCTTGGAGAACGCCTTCTGGGCGGTGTCGTCGCGGATGAATTTGCGGTCGCCCTTGAAGCCGTTGAAATTGCGCTGGAGGTAAACTTTTTCGATGAAATCAGCGATTTCCTGCACCGAGGTGTCGTAGCTGATCCAATTGCCGACCAGGCGCTCCGAATACTGGGTCCAGAATTGGTGGTCTTTGTTCACGACCTCCTCGCTCAACTCCGCCTGGGTTTGCCGGTTGATCTTCATGATGATCCCGAACGGGCTCAGGTAGGGGTACATCCAATCCAACGGGAAGCTTTCCTCCACGAAAAACTCGTTCGTGGGGTTGTGCTCGAAGATGACCTTGGTGAGCAGCGCGTTGATCGACATGACCGCCACCTGGCCGTTGATCGTGATCCGGCCGGCTTCCTGATGAATTTCCTCGCCCGGTTTGATTTGCCGGGGCTCGTTCGGCAGTTGCTGGTCGTGCTGCAGGCGGCGGGAGGCGTCGGCCATGTATTCGTTGAAACAGCGGCCGTGATCCTCCAGAGACGGGGTGTAAATTTCCTTGGGCGGATAGGTGCCGGACTCCCGGCGGCTGCGCTCGATTTTCGCCCCGAGCGACAGGAAGGGTCGGTCCAGGATCTGATAGGCGAATTTGGCCAGGAAGTTGGTGCCGTAGCCGGTCTGCTTTTCGGAATGGGTCCGCAGCAATTCCTGGAAAAAGGGCGGGTCAATCTGCGCGCTGCGGAAATAATGCGCCCGGATGTACGCGAGGTACGGCGGGTCCGCGAGCGCGTTTTGGGTGATGATGTACACATCCCGGCGGTCAAAGTCGGGATCGCGCGGCTTCTTTTCCTTGGGGATGAAGCTTTCGCAGAAAATCATGTAAGTGGGGCAGAAGCGGCCGGGATCGGTGCCCCCGAAGAGGATCGCGTCGCGCGTCATTTCGGGGTACAACTTGAACGGCGGGGTGAACATGTCATGCCCGAACCAATAGCCGAACAAATGGCCGCGTTGCTCGTTGTCCGACCAATGGGACAGGATGGAATGCAAGGGGAGCAGGGCGAACAAGCCGAGGAGGAGAGCGAGGGGGGCCTTTTGCCGGCAGGCCCAAATGGCCAGGACAAACACGACCACCACGGCCAGGAGGACCAAGCCGGCGATCACCGGCAGTCCGTATTGGTCCTTCGCCCACACCCGGCCGATGGCGTAGAAGAAAAGGGACACGCCGTGTTTGCCGGGCACATCACCGAAGAACGTCACGGCCGTCTGGCCCAGGGAATACAGGGCGAGCAGGCAGGCGATCCCGCCGCCGATGAGCGCCCAAAAGCGGTTCCTGGCGTATTGCGTGACCAGCGCGGCGGCGATGAGGGTGAGGCCATAGCCCACCAGGATCGCGATGATCGCGTACGACGAAGTGAAGAACACGCGGATCAAATTCTTCGTGGCGCGGTCCGGCGAGGGATTCAAGAGAATCATCAGCAGGATCGCCAGGCACGCCCAAATGGCGGTCAAACCGATCAGCCAGGCCCGCTCGCGCTTTTGCATGCGGAACAGGAAGAGGAACGGCACGAGGGCCAGGAGCAGATTGACGATATTGAATTCCTCGGTGGCACCCGCGAAATAGAGGAACAATTGCATGACCAACCGCAGGGGATCGTTGAAGAAGTTGGTCGGGTTGGTTTTTTCATATTGCCCGCGGGTCAGGGCATGGATGAAGCCATCGACCGTGCGCGCGTAACCCCAGTTCATGGGCGGGTTGCTCATGGAGGCCAGGGGCATGTAGAAATAAATCCCGGCGCCGACGGCCCAAAGCGCGAACATGAGCAAGACCGGCAGGATCTCCGTGCCGAGTTTGCGGGTGGTGAGGGTGAGCCAACCGCAGCCGAGGATGGAGCTGATCCCCACGATGTGGAAGATGTTGACGACCATGCCGTTCGGTTCGAAGGCCCCCAACATTTTGGTGGCCAGCACGATCAAGCCAATGACATAAACCAAGCCATTCGCCAGCAGCAGGTCGCGGCCGAGTTTGGGTTGCGCGGCCAGGATGAGCACCTCGATGCCCATGGCGGCCACGATCAAGGTTTGGTGGTTGGTGAAGCACACGCCGAACAGCAGCCAGGCGAAGAACAGGAAGCGGCGTTGGTGCGGCGCGTAAGTCCAACGCAGCAGGCAGGCGACCACGCCCATGAGGGAGAGCACGCTGAACGGATACACCTCGACGATGACGCACTGGCTCCACATGTACCCGTTGTAGGCCAGCAGGAGGCCGGCCACGAAGCCGGACACCATGCAGATGGCGTTTTCGGCGCGTTTGGCCAGGTCTTTAAACTCCGGGATGCTCTCCACCATCATGCTGCTGCCGCGCGACGTGATGAGCGCGAGGAAGCCCGCCGCCAGCGCGCCGGAACAGGCGGAGGCGATGGACACCCGGTAGGCGATGTTCGACACCGGCACGAGGACCGTGAACAACCAAGTGAACATCGTCCACAGGGGATAGCCCGGCGGGTGCGGCACGCCGGCGTAGAAGGAGCCGGTGGCCAGTTCGCCGGAGTCCTCCAGCGTCAAATCCGGCGCCAAGGTCAGGAAGTAACCCAGAAACACCAACACGGTGGTCAGCGCCAGGGTGATCCAATCAATCCGTCGGAAGAGCGGGGCCACGGGGCCGGTGGGCACCGGCGGGGCGACAGTGCCGGCGGCGGCCTTGAGGGGACGCGGTTTGGCGGCGGGGGCGGCGGAGGGTTCGGGGGGCATGGTCAGAGTTTTTGCGTGTTGGTTTTCCACGCGGCGAAGAGCCCCGTGGTGGAATTGGCGAGGCCGGTTTTCGCCCAATCGATGCCGGCGGCGGAAAGGGTGTTCATCTGGGGCAAAGTCGGGGCGGGCAGCGCGGCGGCCAGCAAACTGCGGGTGGGCGACGGGGCCGCGCCCGCCGGCGCGAGGGCCAGCAGATTAACTCCGGGTTGGCCGGGGGGGCGGGCGCCTTGGTGCAGGAGCCAGGCGGCAAAGCAAAGCAGCAGCGCGCACGTGGCCGGGGTGAGCCACGCCAGCGCGCCGTAGGGCGGCGTTTCGGCGGGACCGCCGGCGGTCGCCGGGGACGGGAAGAGCCGTTGTTCAAGCCTCGCCGACGGGCGGCGCGGCGTCCAGGAGCGCAATGGCGTCTCCCATGGATTCAGTTCGCTCATAAGTTTCTCCTTGGAGGCTGCGGCGGAGTTTTTCCAAGCCGTAGCGGTATCGTCCGGCCACCGTGTGGGGCGAGACGCCGAGCAATTGCCCGATTTCTTCAAACGTGTAATTCTGCCAGATCTTCAAGACGATTGCTTCCCGCTGTTCGGCGGGCAATTTCGACAGGCAGCGCATCGCGGCGGTTTCCCGCGGCGACTCGCCCGGGGACCGTTCGAACCAGCGCCGGGATTCAAACTCCCGGGTCAACCGCCGCCACAATCCGCGCCGGTAATTCAGCGCTTGGTTGCGAAAACTCCGCACGCAGTATTGTTCCGGCGCCTCCGGCCGCTCCGGCAACCGCATCAGCGCCATGAACGTTTCCTGCAGCACGTCCTCCGCCTCGGCGTGGCCGAGCCCGAGGGCGCGGCCGTACAGGAGGAGCCCCGCGGCTTTCGCCTCGTAAAGCTCCTGGCACCAAGTTGGTTGCGTCCGGTTTGGCACAGTATTCGCTCAATAGACACCATTCCCCGCCGGATTTGTATAAAAATATCGCCGGACGGAAACGGGGCCTTAGGGCGGGCGGGCGGGGGACCCGAAATGCCTCGATTGCCGCCGCCGCCGGGTTGGCGGATGGGATTTCCCCCCCCTTGCCGGGGCTGGCTGCCCGCCCGAACCTCGAACATGAACAAAACATCCGTCCCCGCGGACCGCACCCAAACCCGCACCAGCCGGCTCGGGGGCTGGCTGCCCGGCGATCCGCAGCCGCTGGGCGCGTGGTTGGGCGCCACCGTGGTGCGGGCTGAACAAGCCGGCGCGCCTTTCCACCCCGTCATCGTGGAATTTCAGGCACTGATCGAAAACGATCCGGTGCTCTTCATGTACTTCACCGAAATGTTCGCGCAACAATCGGTTCTCCCCGTCCCGCCCGGCTCGGGTGATATCAAATTGGCCAACTACCACCAAATGCTGGTGGTGATCAACCATGTGCTGGGAACCGCACCGACTTGGGACGCCAACGATTTGGTGGGCCTGCCGATCGACGCGATTCTGGAATACCCCATGGCCACGCCGGCGGGTTTGGCCGCCTTGGCCACTCCGAAGGTGAACGCGATGTTGCGCCAAGTGCTGGCGGTTTGGACGAGTTTCCTGGACAGCCCCGCTTCCCGTTACGTCCTCAACGACACGAACAGCGGTTGGTTCAACCCCGCCGCGCGCCGGGCGCTGCAATTGGATCAATTCCAGACGGACCCGGCCGCCCCCTACTTGGGTTTCCGGAGCTGGAACGATTTTTTCATCCGGGAGTTCAAACCGGGTTTGCGCCCCGTGGCCCGGCCGGGGGATGACCAGGCCATTGTCAGCGCCTGCGAGGCCCAGCCGTACTCGATCCGGACCCACGTGAAGAAAACCGACACGTTTTGGGTGAAAGCGCAGCCCTACTCGCTGCAGCATCTGTTGGCCGGCCACCACGTCGATGAGTTTGTGGGCGGCACGATTTACCAGGCTTTCTTGAGCGCGAAGAACTACCACCGGTGGCACAGTCCGGTGTCCGGGACGATCGTCCAGTTGGAACAAATCGCCGGGACTTATTATGCCGAAGCGGCGTCCGAAGGATTCGATGCCTTCGGCCCCAAGAATTCCCAAGGCTATCTCGCCCACGTCGCGACCCGGGCGCTGATCTTCATCCAGGCGGACAATCCGGTCATCGGTCTGCTGTGCCTGGTACCCGTGGGCATGGCCGAGGTTTCCTCCTGCCGGTTCCGGGACGGCGCCGGCGAGCCGCTCCGAGTGGGGCAACACGTCAACAAGGGCGATCAAGTCGGCTATTTTCAATTCGGTGGCTCCTCCCACTGTTTGGTCTTTCGCCCCAACGTCATCGGCAACTTTGCCGCCCAGGCCCTTCCGCACGGGGAAAATGGCGTCGATTCGTGCGTGGTGCCGGTCAAGAGCCTGCTGGCCACGGCGGCGTGAGCCGTTGTGTGGAGATTGGCCTTCCGGGAGTGCGTAGGGTTGGGGATTGGGATCTCGCGCGGGGACGCGGAGGCGCGAAGGGGGACAAACGGGGAAGGGAAAGGTTTTGGACATGATTAACATGATTGACATGATTTGAAGGCGGAGATTGGAGCTGGCTCTTGGCCTTCGGTGGGTGCGTAGGGTTGGGGATTGGAGTCTCGCGCGGGGACGCGGAGGCGCGAAGGGGGGGCAAATGGGGAAGGGCAGGTTTTGGACATGATTAACATGATTGACATGATTTTTAATGGATCCGGAGGATGGGTTTGGCCTTCGGCGGGTGCGTAAGGTTGGGGTGGGGGCGCCGGATGACGGGACCGGAGCGGTTATCCGCTCGGGGGTTTTTGGGGGTGGATGGCGGCTCGTCCGATCGAGCGGAACTTCATTCCGCACTCCACAACGCTGGCGCGCGGGTGGATGCCCGGGGACCGATTGGGCGGGGTGGTTGGGTGTGGGTTTGGCCGCTTTTGGTTTGGGGCGGATGCCTGTGGGGCCTTCGGTGGGTGCGTAAGACTTGGGATTGGAATCTCGCGCGAAGCCGCGAAG
>CAIYZC010000530.1 GCA_903930565.1 uncultured Pedosphaera sp. | reverse complement strand
GGGGCTGACCCCAAGTGGGGGTCAGCCCCTAGTTTGACCGCTTTTTCCGCCGGTTGAACCGCGCAGAATCGCGTCATTTGATTGCTGCTTGACATTTGATACTGATGTGATATCATCTTGATAGATAGTAAATCATTGGGAACCAAATTATGAATACTGACAAGAATGCGGCAAATCAGGAGCGGACGGTGGCCGTGCAGAACGGCTGGGCCATGCTCGCGGCGGTGATCGGGGTTTATTTGATGCTGGCGGGGACGTTCTTCAATCTGGCTCCGCGCGGCGCCATGGAGGTGCCCGTGGTGTTGCTGGCCGTGTTGGTTTTTATCGCCAACTGCGTGGCCACGGGCGGGTTTTTCACGCTGCAACCCAACCAGGGTTGTGTGTTGGTGCTCTTCGGCGCCTATCAGGGCACGGTGCGGCAGGACGGTTTGCACTGGACCAACCCATTCAACCGCAAATTCAAAATCTCCCTGCGCGCGCGGAATTTCAACGGGGAAAAGCTCAAGGTGAACGACAAGAGCGGCAACCCGATTGAGATCGCCGCGGTCGTGGTGTGGCGGGTGGCGGACACGGCGCAGGCGTGCTTCGACGTGGAGGACTACGAGCACTATGTGCGCATCCAGAGCGAATCGGCGGTGCGGCACTTGGCGAGCATTTACGCCTATGACCACGGCGAAAAGAACGAATTGACCCTGCGGAGCGGGCAGGACGAAATTGCGCGGGCGCTGCGGGCGGAATTGCAGGAGCGGCTGGGCAAAGCCGGGGTGGCGGTGGACGAAGCGCGGCTCACGCACCTGGCCTACGCCCCGGAAATCGCGGGAGTGATGCTGCGCCGGCAACAAGCCGAGGCGGTGATCGCAGCCCGGCAAATGATCGTACACGGCGCCGTGAGCATGGTGCAAATGGCCCTTCAAGAACTGGCCGAGAAGCAAATCATCCATCTGGATGAGGAACGCAAGGCGTCCATGGTCAGCAACCTGCTGGTCGTGCTGTGCAGTGAGTCGGAAGTGCACCCGGTGGTGAACACGGGCACCCTCTACAACTAAGACGCCCATGGCCCCGCGCAAAAATTTCCTCCTGCGAATGGATCCACGCCTCTGGGCCGACCTGGAGGCGTGGTCCCAAGAGGAAATGCGCAGTGTGAACGGCCAGATCGAATACCTCCTGCAACAGGCCGTGCGCCAACGCCGCCGCCGGGCCGAAGACCCTACCGCCGCGGTCGGTCCGCCGCCGGCGGCGGGCGAGGAAGCCGCCCCGCCGGATGGGGGATAGTCCCCCCTCGCGCGGCCGCCAAGGCGGAGGCCTGAAGCGAACCAACCCGGTCCGGAGGGGCGGAAATGGACCGGTTCAGACGGAAGGGGTGGGCGGGGAATGCGTGGGACACCCGTGGCCCCGTCGCCCGGGTGCCGAATGCATTATGACTTGCCCGCGACTGCCCGCCCGCCCGCCCGCATAACCGCGCGGCCTGCACCCGGCCAACGGGAAGCGCACGACCCCGAGGGTTGTGGAGTGCGGCGGCGAGGAACCCGAAGACGCCGCTCTCGAAGGCTACGCGCGGGGCTGGTGCGGCCATGCTCCCATCGCTCTGAACACGGGTTAACCGTGGATTTTAGGGCCCGCCACGGGTGGCGCCACCTGCCCGTCCGACAGCGGAACTTCCTTCCGCACTCCACAACGCTGCCGCGCGGCCCAAGGCCCGGGAAACGACGAGACCAACTGGCAGGGCTTGCCCGGAGCCGCTTTCGGGGCAAACGCCCGCCACCACTCGCCCACTCCGCGCGGCGGTGCACGGGGACTCGATGAACCCAAAAAGTTTGCGCCAACGATGCCGGCCAGTGGGGACGAAATTCCATGTTTGCGGACCGGTGCCAGTTTTGTGAACCGGAGCTGCGCGGCCTCGGCCTAGGCCATTCGGAGCTTGCCATTGGGGCTAGGTTGGATCAAAATTCGACTTCATCGTGACAGTGCCGTAACCCGGAGCCGCCGGCGGGGGATCACACCCCGGCCCATGGCCGTCTTCCGCCCAGTTCCAGGCCCCAGTGCTCGTCATGATCCTCGGTTGTCGGTTTGGCCCGCACCTCCGCTCCCGGCGGTGAGTGTGGATCATGAAATGAAAGCCAGTGTACTGAGCAAATATTAAAACCACCAAAGCCGGCGATGGCACCGAACGCCCCGAGGCGATCGGTTCCCCTGTCGGTTCTCCAACGCATACATCCCTATGAAAAGACGTCTCTTAACCATGGTCACCTGCTTGTTCGCGGCGGTGATGACCAGCTCCGCATCGGTTACGGTGCAGGGCTGGTGGCATTTCGGCGAAGTGTCCGATCTCTAGGGTGATTCCAGCGGCAATGGCCGCCGCTTTGGCAGCGCCTTTTCCTCCGGCACCAGCGGCAACGCGGGCGTCGGCGTGGAACCCTTCGGCGCCGGCGGTCCCCTGGGCACCTCCGGTTTCACCAGCACCAACTGCCTCTACTGGACGCCCGCCCACAAGGCCGCCGCCGGCATGTGGGGCATCGGCTACAATCCGCCCGCCGCCAACTATGTGCTCGAATGCTGGTGCTGGCCGGAATACCCGGGCACCAAGCCCGGCGACGGTTCGTGGCTTTTTTGCAGCGGCTCCGGTGGCGGCGTCAAGTTCCATTTGACCAATGACAACAGCGGCAACATGTTCATCAACGCGATGATCATCGGCACCGCCGGCACCGGCGGGGGCGACATCATCATCGGCAACCCCTGGCCCGTGGACACCAACCACTGGACCCATCTGGCCATTGTCAATGACAGCGGCAACTGCACGTTCTTCGTCAACGGCGTGACCAACGGCCCCACCGAAATCGGCGACGCGCTGAACTCCGTGCCCGCCGGCGACGTTTACGCCGGTTCCCATCCCGGCACGCAGCCGACCTATACGGGCTATTTGGACGAATTGCGGATGTCCACCTTCGCGCCCGGCGCCTTCTCCACGACCGACCTCCTCATGCGCGCGCAGTCGCCCAATGTTTTGGTGCAGCCCGCTTCGGCCAGCGTATGGGCCGGCGGCGCCGCCCCCTTCACGGTGGGCGTGGCGTTTGACGACAGCACCACCTATCAATGGCGGCGCGGCGGGGTGGCCATCCCCGGCGCCAACGCCAGCGAATACAGCCTCGGCACGACGACCCTGGCGGACAGCGGCGCCCAGTTCGATTGCATCCTGAACAACTACACCGGCACGGCGGTCACCAGCAAAGTGGCCACCCTCACGGTGGTGCCCGTGAACTCCGCGAACACCGCCGCCTACGAAAACGCCGTGAAAGCCGAATCCAGCCTCCTGGCCTACTACCCCGTGGACAGCAATAGCGGCGGGACCCTGACGGACGTCAAGGGCGGCGCCACCGGCAGCCTGGAAGGGACGGCGGAGTTCGACGGGCGCACCAATCGCGCTTTCGGCGTTCGTTCCGTGCTCCTGCACAACGACGCCAGCGGCGACGTGTTCGTGAGCAATCCCGCGTTCGAGTTCGCCAGCGGCAACGGCACGATTGAAGCCATCGTTTTCCTGGGACAAGCGATTTCCACCGCCAACGAAACCATTTTTGCGGACGCCAACGACGGTGCCAGTTCCGTCTTCTACTCCATCCAGGCCAGCCCGGACGGCACCTCGCTCATTTACAACAATGACACCCTCACGCAACCGGTGAGCTGGGGCGTGCCCAACTCCCTGTTGGGCCGCCAGGCACACGTCGCGGTGGTGTTCTCCAACGGCACGGTCACCGCTTATGTGGACGGACTCTCCCTCGGCACCCAACCCAACCCCACCTTCGGCAATTCCTCCGGCGGCATCGCCTACATCGGCTCGCTCAGCTTGGACAACCCAGCCGGCGGGGTTTGGACGGGCAACATTGATGAACTGGCGATTTACAACAGCGCCCTTTCGGCGAACACCATCGCCATCCACAACTCGAAGTTCCTGTTCGGCACGAACACCAGCGCGCCGACTTTCAGCAGCTACCCCACGGGCAGCAAGAGCCTGCTTGCGGGCGGCCGCGCCGTGTTCTCCGCCACGGCGAGCGGCACCGCGCCGCTGAGCTACCAGTGGACCTTCAACGGCGCGCCGCTGAGCGGCGCCACGGCCGCGACCCTGGTCCTCCCCGTGAGCACCGTGGCGCAATCGGGCAACTATGCCGTGACGGTTTCCAACCCCTACGGG
>CAIYZC010000529.1 GCA_903930565.1 uncultured Pedosphaera sp. | reverse complement strand
CCCTCTTGCTGGACCGCCGCTGGCACTGGATGTCTCAATCGTGCGCCAAGTGATTGAAGGCATGTCTCCCGCCGTGCATGTCTTCATCAACATAGGCTTTAAGGAATATGCCTTGCAAGCGCCGGAAGGCTTCCGCGTCCAGAACGAACCGGCGCAAGGTCGCCTCATGTTGCAACGGTTGGACAACAGTTGCTGGATCAGCTTTCGGATCATCAAAACGCCCAGCGGCGGAGCCAATGTCAGCACTTCCGCCAGCCGCGACTGGGTCCTGGGCGAATTTACCAACGCCAAGATCATCGGCGAATCATCCGCCTACGCCGGAAACAACGGCGGCCCGGCATTTGATCTGACATGGCGAACCGGCGGCTTTCAGCAGTCCGCACGCATGGTTTACATTCCCTCGGCCGTCGGCATCCTGGAATTCAAACTGGTCGGCAACACCAGCCAGTTCGGCGAATCTTTGAATTATTTGAAAGACGTCCTCATGAGCTTCCGGCTCTGCCCCAACGGCAAGCATGACCTCCCACCCCTTTCCAAAGTCAGCTAATCCGGTTAGACTCTGGCGTGCAACTTGATTCAGACCCGCGCTTTGCCGCTGCCAGCCGGCGTTTCGACGAAGAAAACGGTCGCGACCCAAACTTTGAAACCGTTGACGACGTCTGTCACCCGCGCGAACTGCTTTACGCCCGCCGCCTCACCGAATGGGTCCTAAAACTCGCACCGGATGCCTCTGAACCGCTGCGCCTCGCCGCGCGTTGTCAGCACCTCTGCCGCTGGCTAAGCCCCCGCAGCGATTATCCTATGACCCGCCCCGGCTACCTGCAATGGCGCGCCGAATTGAAAAAGTTCCACGCCCAAAAATCCGGCGAGATTCTCCGGGAAGTGGGCTATGATGAAGCCACCATCGCCGCCGTCCAAGCCCTCAACCTCAAGAAAAACTTTCCCGCCGACTCCGACAGCCGCGTGCTTGAAGACGCCCTCTGCCTCGTGTTCCTAGAATTCCAATTCGCCGACCTCGCCGCCAAGACCGACGCGGACAAAGTCATCAACGCCCTCAAAAAAAGCTGGCAGAAAATGACTCCCGCTGGCCATGCCTGCGCACTGAAACTGCCCTTCGCCCCGCACGAACTGGCGCTCGTCCAAAAAGCGCTTGCACCGGCGGCAGCCTGAGCCGGACTTTTGCTTGCCTTGCGCGACGCTGCTCGCTACGGTTTGCCGCATGAAACAATCGGTTCGGCTGTTCGGTGTTATTTGCTTTTCCCTGCTGGCGTTCGCCGTCCGCTCGCCCGCCCCGCTCGTCTATCAACCGGGCGAAGGCTGGGTCTATGACACCCCCGGCGTGGAGAACGGCAAGTGGCAGCGCACCCGCGCCAAAGACCAGCTCGAAATCGGCCAGACCGCGTATGATAAAAAGGATTACGCCCTCGCGCTGAAAGCCGCGCATCGCGTGGAAAAAATGTGGCCGCTCTCCGATTACGCCCCGCGGGCGCAATACCTCATCGGCCTTTGCTACGAAGCCACCGGTAAAGACGAGTTGGCGTTTAAAGCCTACCAGCGCATCATCGACAACAATCCCAAAGCCGAAAACTATCAGGAAATCCTCAGCCGCCAGTTTGCAATCGCCAACCGCTACCTCGGCGGCCAGTGGTTTAAGTTGTGGAACTACGTTCCATTTTTCCCCTCCATGGACAAGACCGCCGACATGTATCAGAAAATCATCAAGAGCGGCCCCTACAGTG
>CAIYZC010000528.1 GCA_903930565.1 uncultured Pedosphaera sp. | reverse complement strand
GCCCTGATCGTCATTCCCCCCGCGGCCGCGCGGAGCCTGAGCCGCAACCTGCGGCAGCAGATCATTCTGAGCCTGGCCTGCGGACTGGCGGCCGGCGCGGGGGGCACCCTCGCCGCGTGCGCGCTGGACCTGCCGTGCGGGCCGACGATTGTCATGGCCTGCGTGGCGATTTTTGTCCTCGCGGTGGCCGCGGGCCGTTGGCGCGCGGACCAGGCGCCCGCCGCCCCCCGCGCATGAGTTGTCCGGACCATCACCATCAGCACGCCCACGGCCCGGCGGCCGCGGGGCGCGCGGAATTGCCGGAACTGGCGCACCGACTCCGGCGCCAAGACCGCAAACTCACCGGGGCGCGGCAGGCGATCTTTGAAATCCTCCGCCGGCAACGGCATCCGCTCTCGAACAAGGAAATCTTCGCGGAACTGCCGGCGGGCGATTGCGACTTGGCGACGGTTTACCGCTCCCTCCACTTGTTGGAGGACATGCGCATGGTGAAACGGTTTGATTTCGGCGACGGGGTGGCCCGGTATGAATTACTGGCCGAGGGGGACGACGGACATCATCATCACTTGGTCTGCACGCGCTGCGCGGCGGTGGTGGAGATTGCGGAATGCTTTACGCGGGAACTGGAGGACACCATCGCCCGCCAAAACGGCTTCACTGCCATCTCCCACAAACTTGAATTTTTTGGCATCTGCCCGCGCTGTCAATAAAAGAATTTGCTCCGGTTGGTCAAAAATGGCCACCGCCGTCCCCGCCGGCCGGAGTGGCGGCGGGGCGGCGGTTGGAACTCTAACTGGCGTCGCCTGTCTGCCAATCCCCCACATGCATGAAACCCTTGATTTTGCGCCGTTCATAACGGCTTTTTTGGGATTTTTTGGGGCGGTCGTCCGCTTTCCGGAAAGAATGTTTGGGATTGCGAACGGTTTCCGAGATGACTTCCAACGATTTGATCATAGCTTCGATTTCCTGTTGTTAGATTTCGGTGCTTGCAACTTACATCGTAACAGAGCCTAGCAGTACGAATGCCAACCGCAAAAACCGGAAGGAAAATCCGGCTCTTGGGCTTGGCCGTCGTTCATTCAAGGTTCATCAATAGCTTTGACCAGCGGGAGGTTGCAGCATTCAAAAAAACTTTGTCACTTTTGTGTGACTTTGCTTTTTGACTGGGTGGAAGGGGCTGCGGAGGCCCAGGCAAACGCTCCGGAGCGCCATTCCCCCTCCGTGCGGTCGGCGGTGAGCCGGAGCCCGGCGGCCGTGAAGACGGCGGCGACTTGGTCGAATTCGCGGGCCAGGATGCCGGCCAGCACCAAGGTCCCCGTGGGCTTCAATCGGGCCAGCAACCGGGGGTGCTCGGCGATCAGGAGGTTCGAAATCAGATTGGCGCACACGATGTCATACTGGGGACGGCGCGGCCGGGCCGTTTTGGTGATGTCCCCAAAGGTGAGGCTGATGCGGTCGAGGACACGGTTCCGGCGCGCGTTGGCCCTGGCCACGCGCACGGCTTCGCGGTCGAAATCAAAGCCCCGCACCGGGCCGTAACCCAACTTGGCGGCCGCAATGGCGAGAATGCCGGAGCCGGTGCCCACATCCCAGCAAGCTTGGTGTTGGCCGGGAACGCGGCAATTCACCAAGGTTTCCAAACAAAAGGCGGTGGTGGGGTGATTGCCCGTGCCGAAGCTCAAACCCGGGTCCAGGATGACCACGGATTGACCGGGGCGGCGGGGTTGTTTGATCCAGCTGGGTTTGATGAGGAGACGGGTGCCGATGGCGATCGGTTGGAAGTGGCGCTTCCAGGATTCGGCCCAATCCTCCTTGGGGACGGGGCGCGTGGAGACGGTGCCTTCGCCCAGGGCGAGGCCCACCGCCGCCAATTCCCGCAGGCCCGTCTCCAGCTCGCCGGCACGCGCCGCCGACCAGTCCCGCGCCCGGTCGATATAAGCGGAGACGACGGCCAGCTTGGTGTCCTCGTTGATGTAGGTGGCCACGGCTTCGCCGGCAACGCGGGCCAATAATTCGGCCACGGCTTCTTCCGCGGCGGCGGTGGTGGCGACGGAGACTTGGAGCAGGGTTTTAGCGGGCATGGGGGCGGGTTGCAGGGGCAAAATTGGTTGCGTTACCGTCTGGACGGGGATTGGACACGCGGAAATGATGGGACGAAGGGCGGTTTGCGGGAAAGCAAAATCCACCCCGGCGACGGAGACTGGAGCATCAATTGAGCAGCGTGCGCTGGAAGAATTGGCGGAGGCGCTTTTGGCCGTAGGGGGTGCCGGCGACGCCGTGGCCGCGGCCGGGCATGACGAGAAGCTCGAAATCCTTGTCGGCTTTGATCAAGGCGTTCACCACCTGCATGGTGGAGGCGGGGTCCACGTTTTCGTCGTCTTCGCCGACCATGAGGAAGAGTTTGCCGGTGAGTTGGGGGGCGAGGGTGACGTTGGAATTGGCTTCGTATTCGGGCCCCACGGGCCATCCCATCCACTGCTCATTCCACCAGATTTTGTCCATGCGATTGTCATGGCAGCCGCAATCGGCGACCCCGGCCCGGTAAAATTCACCGTGGGTCAGCAAACCGGCCAGTGCGTTTTGGCCGCCGGCGGAACCGCCGAAAATGCCCACGCGCGTTATGTCCAGGGCGGGATCCTTGGCGGCGGCGGCTTTGATCCAGGCGATGCGGTCGGGGAAACCGGCGTCCACGAGGTTGCGCCAGCAGACATCGTGGAATTTTTTGGAGCGGTTCGAGGTTCCCATGCCGTCGCACTGCACGACGACGAAGCCGAGGTTGGCCAGGTCCTGGTCGCGGTTTTGGCGCGAGAACGCTTTGGGGACGAAGGAGTCATGCGGCCCGGCGTAGATGTTCTCCAGCACCGGGTATTTCCGGGCGGGGTCAAAATTGCGGGGGCGGGTGATCACGCCGTAAATGTCTGTGACGCCGTCGCGGCCTTTGGCCACGAAGGGTTCGGCGGGGCGCCAACCGGTGGCCCGGAGGGCGGTATCGTCGCCCTGCTCCAGGGCGCAAACCAGGGTGCCGTCGGCGGCGCGCCGCAGCTCGTTGATGGGGGGTTGGTCCACCCGGGAATAAGTGTCCAAAAGATAGTGGCGGTCCGGCGACCAAGTCACCACGTGCGTGCCGTTGCCGGGGGTCAGATCGACCAACCCGGTGCCGTCGAAATTCACCCGGCACAGGTGGCGGTAATACGGATCCTGGCCCGGGACGAGGCCGCCCGCGTCGAACCAGATTTGCCGGCGCTCCTCGTCCACGCGGTCCACGCGGCGCACGACCCATTCGCCCCGGGTGATTTGGTTCTCCACCCGGCCGGTTTTGCCGTCGTAGAGGTACAGGTGGTTCCAACCGTCGCGCTCCGACATCCAGACGATCTCGTTGGTGTGGTCGAGGAGTTCGGCATGGAACTTGCCGCTGTAGTCGATGAAGGTGCGGCTCTGCTCGTCGATCAGGGGGGTGACGGCGCCGGTTTCGGCGTCGACGGCGAGCAGGCGCAACACCTGGTGGCCCCGTTGGTTGTAGATGAAAGTGAACCGCGTGGAGTCGGCGCTCCAGTGGGGGCCTCCGAGGGACCAGGGGTTGGGGAACAAGGCGTCGCTCAAAGGGATCTCCCGCAGGGTGGCGACGGCGAACAAATGGGGCCGGGCGAGGGGGACCTCGTCGCCCGGTTTCAGGTAAGGGTAGGAATGCAATTTGGGCTGGCGTTGGTCCGCGGGTGAGGATTCCACGTAATAAACGCGGCGTTCGGTGCCGGCGCGGTGTTTCAAGGCGACCAAATGCCGGGAGTCGGGCGACCATTCAATGTCCGGGTACGGGGTTTCCGGATCCGCCTTGGTGTAGTCCATGCTCACGCCGCGGTCGGTGGCGAAGGAGTGGGCGTACGTATGGTCGGGATTGGCGTCCTGGGTCAGTGCGTATTCCTTGTGCGTCGTGAGATTGCGCAGGTGAAGGTTGTGGCCGAAGACGAAAACCTCCCACTGGCCGTCGGGGGATTTGGTGTCCGGGCCCACGGCCGGGGGGCGGCGGTTGCCGCGACCGCGGGCGCCGACCGTACCGCCGCGCCGGCCGGCGCCGGGGGTGGGGGGCTCCGCCGCCGGCGCCACTTTTTCATCGCGCGCCTCGGTGAGTTGGTAGGTTTCCAAGTCGCAACGCCAGGTGAGTTCGCCCGCGCCGGGAAAGCAGACCGCCTTGCCATCCGCGGCGGGTTTGATCGTGGTGAATGGGAGTTGGTCGGCGGTGACGGGGCGGCCGATTTTTTCGGCCAGGGCGGCGGCCAGGCGCGCGTGGTCGAAGGCCGGGGCGCGGCGGCCGGCCACGGCGTCCACCCGGATGAATTCGTGGCGGTCCGGACCGGTTTCCACACGGTACCAGAATTGGTGATTGTCGGCGAACCAATGCGGGTTCACGGCCGCACGGAAAACGCGGTCGGCGGCCGGGGTCGGGACCGCGGCGGTGGCGGCGTTGGTCGTGGTGACGGCATTCGTTTGCGCGTGGCCGTTGGTCACGGCGGGCGCCACGGCGGCCAAGGCCAGGAGTGCGGCCAGGAGCAGGGAGGGGGCGGAGCGGTTCATAGCGGGGGGCGGAGCGGCGGGGGTTAATTCACCCCGGCCATGAGTTTCTTGATGGGTTTGGCGGCGGCGAGCAGCAGGAGACCGGCCACCGCGGGCAGGAGCACGATCTTCAAATACAGACCTGGCCACGAGGACAGGGCGTTCACATTGAATTCGCCCGCCACGAGGCCGGCGAGGAGGTTGCCCATGGAGGCGGCGAGGAACCAGATCCCCATCAACTGGCCGACGAGGCGTTTGGGGGCGAGTTTGGTCACCGAACTCAACCCGACGGGGCTGAGGCACAATTCGCCGAAGGTGTGGATGAGATAGGTGAAGGTGAGCCATTGCGGCCCCACCATTTGCCCACGTGCCACGAGGACCGCCGCGCCCACCATCACGAGGAAGCCCACGGCGAGAAGGAGCAAACCGAAGGCGAACTTGGCGGGAATGGAGGGTTCCAAATGGCGGCGGGCCAGGCCCACCCACAGACCCGCCATGACCGGCGCGAGGGTGATCACGAAAACCGGTCCCACGGATTGGAACCAACTCGCGGGGATTGCCGTGGTGAAACCGGGAACCGAGCGGACGGTGAACCGCTCAGCGAAGAGGTTTAGCGAGGAACCGGCCTGCTCAAAGCCCGACCAAAACAGGGCGGCGGCGGCGAACAAAATCAGGATGACGATGACCCGGTTACGTTCCAACGGCGTCAGTTTGCCCGTGGTGAAGAGGAGCGCGAAGTAGCCCACCGCCACGGCGAGGAGAAACGCCGTGGTCCATTGCGCGACGGCGATGGGGGCGATGTGGATCACGCCCGCCATGGCCAGGCCGATGAAGGCGGCGAAGGCGATGGCCACCAGGGCCAGGAGGCCGCGGCCCTGGCCGCCCAACGGCGTGGGATGTCCGGGCAGGCGGCCGGCGTCGCCCAAATGGGCGCGGGAAAAGCGGTATTGGGCCAGGCCGAGGACCATGCCCACGCCCGCCGCGCCGAAACCGTAATGCCAGTTGAATTTCTCCCCCAGCGTGCCGCAGACAAAGGGCCCGAGAAAGGCGCCGAGATTGATGCCCATGTAGAAAACGGTGAAGCCGGCATCCCGCCGGGTGCCGCCCTCCGGGTACAGTCCGCCGACGATCGCGGAGATGTTGGGTTTGAGCAGGCCGGTGCCGATCACGACGAGGACGAGGCCGAGGAAGAACGTTTCCGGGCGGTCAAAGACCATGGTAAAATGGCCGGCCGCGATGATGAGGCCGCCGTACCAGACGGCTTGCTGCGCCCCCAGCCAGCGGTCCGCGAGCCAGCCGCCCGGGAGACTGGCGAGGTAAACGGCGGCGGTGTAAAGGCCGTAAATGGAGCCTGCCAACTTGTCGTCCAGGCCCATGCCGCCGTCGCGGACGGCCTTCGTCATGTAGAGGACCAACAGTCCCCGCATGCCGTAGTAGCTGAAGCGTTCCCACATTTCAGTGAAGAACAAGGTGGAGAGTCCGCGGGGTTGGCCCGTGGCCGCCGGGGTGGTGGGGGCGGAAGCGGTGGACATCATAAGTGGTATGCGCGTCGCAGGCGGCTCAGTGTTTCCCATTGGGGGGCCGGGAACAAGCCGGTTTTTTGGAATTTCGGAGCGCGCGTCGCGACGCGACGACGCTGGGTCGAAGGTGGAGCACTTGCTTTCGGGCCGGGGGTTGACCCTGGCGGAACGGGGCTGATAGGGTCGGCGAATGGCACACACTTGGATTTGGCGCAGCCGTTGGGTTTTGGCGTTTTGGCTGCTGGCGGCGCAGACTGGGCGTACGCAGGTCGTGCCGCCGCCGCCGCCGGCGGAGCTGACCGGGGGGACGAATGGCTGGCACGAAGGTTTTGTGCGGTACGATTTTTTGATGGATGAAGCGAGCCATGCGATCACCCCGTATCACCCGCCGGCGGGGGAACGCTTCGGGGTGAAGGAACCGCCGAAGGGCCAACGCCGGGCCATTGTCGTGGTTCCGCGGCAGGCGGCGGCCGGCCGGCCCTGGAGCTGGCGCGGTTGCTACTGGGATCATGAACCGCAGACGGAAGTGGAACTGTTGCGGCGGGGCTTCCACGTGGTGTTTGTCACGCCCGATCCCGGTCCCGCTTGGGACGCTTGGTATGACTGGCTGACCACCCGGCACGGGCTGGCGGCCAAGCCGGCCTTCATCGGGATGAGCAAGGGCGGGGTGAACGAATACGACTGGACCACCACCCACCCGGACCGGGTCGCGTGCATTTACGCGGACAACCCGGCGATCCGGCCGGCGGCGTTCGCGCAATTGGAGGCCCTGGCTCGGAACGACGTGGCCTTGTTGCATGTTTGCGGCAGCCAGGATTTTCTCCTGCAACGGCACACGCTGCCGTTGGAAAACCGGTATTTGGAATTCGGCGGGCAAATCACCGTGCTGATCAAGGACGGGGCGGCGCATCATCCGCACAGCCTGCGGGATCCCAAGTTCATCGCGGACTGGATCGAAAGCCACGTCCGCCCCGCCGCCGAACAGCGGCCCGATTTCTTGGATCCCCGGAGTCGGAAATCCTACTATTACAGCCGGGCGGCGACCAACGTGTTCCTCTCCGCGGAAAAGACTTTCGCCAACTGCCGCGGGCCCGGTTTCACACCGGTATATGAGCGGTACGACGTTCCCGCCGAGAGCCAGTGGGGGTTGACGGGCTTGGCGGTGATCGTTCCCCGCGAACCCGCGCCCGGCAAGCCTTGGTTGTTTCGGGCGGACGCCGTGGACCGCGATGCCGCCATCGAGCAGGCGTTGCTGGCCCGGGGCTGGCACATTGTAATCGCGCCGTTGACCGCGCAGGCCGGGGCGGTGCCGGAGCAATGGGAGGCGGCGTATCAAATGCTGGTGGCGCACGGTTTCTCCCGTCGTCCGGTGGTCGCCGGCACCGGGACCGGGGCGGGGGAGGCGTACGCGTGGGCCATCGCGCATCCGGAGCGCGTGGCCGCGGTTTACGGTCGGAATCCGGCCTTGCGCAGTCTGAGCATGTCCGGCCCGGAGACGCCCCTCGACCACTTGGCGGCGTTGGCCCAAGCCGGGGTGCCGCTGCTGCATGTCTGCGACGCGGCGGACCCGTGGTTTGAAACGCAAACCAAGGTGGCGGCCGAGCGCTACGGCGCCTTGGGCGGCCGGTTGACGGTGGTGCGGAATCCCGCGGGGTTCCCGGGGACGGTGTTGGCGGAGGCGGCCGCGGGCGAGGCAGCGGGGCGTTTGGAGGAAGCCATTGCCCGTTGATTCAGAGTTGGCGGGCGGAGAGTC
>CAIYZC010000527.1 GCA_903930565.1 uncultured Pedosphaera sp. | reverse complement strand
GCCACCGCAAAATCCATGCCCACCGCGTCCCCTTGGCGGGCGGTTTCGCGGTGCTCACCGGGTTGCTCCTGCCCCTGGCCTTGGGCGCCCTTTGGCTGCGGCTCCGCCCGGATGCGCTGGCCAACCTGGCGGTTTACCCGGCGCACCGTCTGGGGGAGCTCGCCGTCATTTTGCTCGGCGGCGCGGGCATGCTCGCCCTCGGCGCCTTGGACGACAAATATGAGCTATCCCCCCGCGTGAAATTCACCGGCCAGCTCGCCATCGCCCTGCTCCTGGCCGCCGCCCGCGTGCGGATCACCCTCTTCGTGCCCAGTCTGGCCTTCAGCTACGCCATCACCTGCCTGTGGATTCTCACCGTGGTGAACGCCTTCAACTTCATGGACAACATGAACGGCCTGTGCGCGGGACTCGGGGCGATCGGCGCCGCCGCCTTCACCGCCCACGCCGCCGGGCACGGCCAGTATCTGGTGGCCATCCTCGGTCTGGCCACCGCCGGTTCCCTGCTCGGTTTTCTCCCCCATAACTACCCCCGCGCCACCGCGTTTCTCGGCGACGCCGGCAGCCACCTGGTCGGTTACCTCATGGCGGTGATGGCCATCCTGCCGCACTTTTACACGGCCCGAAACCCGCATCCTTGGGCCGTCCTGGCCCCGCTCCTCATCCTGGCCGTGCCCTTGGGGGACCTGGCCTGGGTGGTGGTGCTGCGCCGGCGCCTGGGCCGGCCCTTTTACATCGGCGACACCAACCACCTCTCCCACCGCCTGGTCCGGTCCGGCTGGAGCCGCCCGGGCGCCGTTGCCTTGATCTGGCTGCTGGCCCTCCTCGCGGGTCTCCTCAGCTGGCTGCTGCCGGGATTCTGAACCCGCGCTCAGCCGGCGTCCACGCCGCCCCCCCCGTCCTGCCGCGCGGCAATCGCCTCCGACAGCAACCCGAGCACTTCGGAGCGGTTCACCGAGCCGATCAGCCGGTTGTCGCCGAGCGTGTTCACCACCGGCACCTGGCGTTGCTCGCTCCCCAGCAAGGCGGGCAGCACCTCCAACAAGCTTTGGTCCGGCGTCACCCGGACCGGCACGGGGCGCATGACGTCATAGGCGATCACCGCAGCCAACTCCGAGCCCGCGTTCAAATACTCCTTCAAATCTTGCAGGGCCACCAGCCCCAGCAACTGGCCATCCGCGTTCACGACCGGCAAAAAGTTGTTCGAGTTCGTCAGAAACCGCCCCGCGATCTCCCGCAGCGTGTCGGTGTCCCGCAGCGGCGGCACCGGCGGGCGCAAAAGGTCCCCCACCGTTTGCCCCGTCGCCGCCCCGCCCTGCAGCCGCTCCCGGTTCACCAACAATCCCTTGTCCCGCAGGGGCTGGGAATAGATCGACTCCGCGTGGAACCGCCGCGAAACCAACGAGGACACCACGCACGCCAGCATCAAGGGCGGCATGAGCGAGTAATTGAGCGAAATCTCATAGACCATGATCATGGCCAGCAACGGCGAACGCGTGGTGGCCGCCAGCATCCCCCCCATGCCCACGACGCCAAAGACGCTCACCGGCAGCTCCAACCCCCAGCCCAATTGATGCAGCATCGTGCCGAACATGCACCCCGCGGTCGCCCCGAGGAACAAGGTGGGCGTGAACACCCCGCCGACCGCCCCCGAACCCACGGCCGCCGTGGTGGCCAGAAACTTCGCCGCGAACAACAAGCCCAGATACAAGACCGGGGAGAGGTACATGCGGTATTCCCCCTGCAGCAATTGGTTGGTCACGCCCGCCCCGTTGCCCCACACGCCGGGCACCGGCATGGCCAGCAACCCCACCGCGAGCCCCCCCAGCATCACCCGCGTGTACAAGGGCAGCGCCAGTTGTTTGAAGGCCGCCTCCCCGGCCGCCAGCGCCCGCAGGAACAGGGCCCCCAGCACGCCCGTCACCAACCCCACCACCACAAACCCCGGCAGTTTGCCCAGGCTCGTGAATTCATGCGGCGGCACCACATACCAGGGTTTGAGCCCGAAAAAGCTCCGCGACATCACCGACGCGATCACCGAGGCGAACACCACCGGCGCGAACAGGTGCATGGAAAAATTCCCCAGCACGATCAAGGCCGCGAACACCGCCCCGGCGATGGGCGCATTATACGCCGCCGCAATGCCGGACGCCGCCCCGCACGCGACCAGCAAGCGCAACCGGTACGGCGGCCACCCCGCCAACTGCCCCCACTTCGACGCCACCATGGCCGCCAATTGCGTGATCGCCCCCTCCCGCCCGATCGACGCCCCGCTCCCGATGCTGATCAGCGACGCCACGGCTTTGATGACTCCGGTCCGAAACGGCAGCCGGCCGTCGCTCGCCACCACCACTTCCAAAAGATCCGTCGACCCCTGCTTGCCCACCAAGCGCAGCCCGAAATACAACACCCATCCCGCCACCAGCCCCCCGGCCGTCGGGATCAACAACCGCTGCCAATACGTGGCCGCCGCCGCCAAATCCGCGGGATCGCCCACCCGCCCCACGAACACCAATTCCACCAAGTCAATCGCCCGATGAAACCCCAAATTGACCAGCGCCCCGATCACCCCCACCACGCCCGCCAACACCACGTGCAGCGCTTCCTCATTGAAGCGCACCTGCCCCCGCAGCCGCAGCCCCGTGCGCCAATGCCGCCGCGCCCAGGCCTCCGCACCCCGCCGGATTTCCCGCCACTTGTTCCGCTCCATCGCCACGCCCCAAATTGCCTCCGCCACTCCGGGTTGGCGAGCCGCGAATTCCCCCGCCCAGCCGGCCTCGGCAATTGACCGGCGGGGCGGAGTTGCCAAGCCGGCCCGGCTGGGCCACAGTATCCCCACATGAGCAAGTGCTTCTACATCACGACGGCCATTGATTACCTGAACGGCGAACCCCATCTGGGCCACGCTTACGAAAAGGTGATCGCGGACGTCATTGCCCGCGCCCGGCGCAGCTTCGGCGAGGAGGTGTTTTTCCTGACCGGGGTGGACGAGCACGGCCAAAAGGTGCAACAGGCCGCCCAGGCCCGGGGGTTGGCCCCGCAGGTTTATTGCGACCAACTGGTCGTGATCTGGCGCCAACTGGCCGCCTCCCTCCAACTTACCAACAACGATTTCGTCCGCACCACCGACCCCCGCCACCAGCGGATGGTCCAAGCCATCCTCACCCAACTCCACGCCGCGGGCCATTTCTACAAAGCCGCCCACACCGGCTTTTATTCCGCCAAGGAGGAAACCTTCCTCACGGAAAAAGACCGCCTGCCCGATGGCACGTTCCCGGCGGCCTACGGGGAGGTGACGGAAATCGCGGAGGAAAATTACTATTTCAAACTCGCCCATCACCAAGCGTGGCTGATCGACTATATTGAAACCAATCCCGACTTCATCAGCCCCGATTACCGCCGCAATGAGGTCCTCGGTTTCCTGCGCAACAACACATTGGAGGATTTGTGTATCACCCGGCCGGTCGGCCGGCTGAATTGGGGCATCCCCCTGCCCTTCGATCCGGGCTTTGTGACCTATGTCTGGTTCGACGCGCTGGTCAATTACATCAGCGTGCCCGCCGGCCTGGGTGATCCCGCCGCCGCCATTCCCGGCGGACCCACCCTCGATGCCGGCACGGGGCCGGCCCCGGCCTTGTGGCCGGCGGATGTCCACGTCATCGGCAAGGACATCCTCAAGTTTCACGCGGTCTACTGGCCGATCATGCTCCGCGCCATGGGGCT
>CAIYZC010000526.1 GCA_903930565.1 uncultured Pedosphaera sp. | reverse complement strand
GTGGCACCGCTTTTGAACTCATTCCACGACTCGAAGCCGACGAACTCGCCCGCCCGCTTGGCCCCTCCGTCGCTTGGAGCCCCGCCAACCAATCCGTTTACCGCCGCCCACCACCCGTTGTCCTCCCCATCCCGACTCCCAAAACCCCCGGAGGGGCGAACCAACGTAGCCTGGGACGCAGTCCCAGGTTCCGCGCCAAATCATCCAAGTCCCGGAGGGACGCCCCAAACCGGACGTGCATTCGCCGCTTCCGATTCCCCCACCGCCCCCGACCCGCGCGCCAGCGTCTTGGAGTGCGGTGAAAGCAACGCGTGGCACCGCTTTTGAACTCATTCCACGGCTCGAAGCCAACGAACTCGCCCGCCCGCTTGGCCCCACCGGTCGCTTGGAGCCGCGCCAACCAATCCGTTTACCGCCGCCCACGGCCCAATGCCCGCCCCATCCCGACTCCCAAAAGCCCCGGAGGGGCGAACCAATGTAGCCTGGGACGCAGTCCCAAGTTCCGCGCCAAATCATCCAAGTCCCGGAGGGACGCCCCAAACCTCACGTGTATTCGTCCCTTCCGATTCAACGCGGTACGTGAACACCCCCCATTTTGTGTTATAAACGCCTACCGAATTCTCTGTCGGCTTGAGGCCGCCGGTTCCCCCAACCAAGGCTAAGGCCAATGCCGTTTAGGAATTCAGGCACAAATTTCGCCGAGGGAGTGATTGACGACGCCGGATTTTGACCTGTTTCTGCGCAAGCGCGGCCAACTGCTTACGGGCTGGCGCACGGCCCTGGGGCAGGATCGCCCGCGCCTGGGTGCTAGCACCTTCTCGGCCAGCTGCCGCAGCGTGCGCCGGACCAACAACCGGATCTGCGCCGGACGCAACAAGTCACCGGCCAGTTCCATGCACCGCCACAAGCCTTGCACGGCCTGCAGCGTCTGGAAGAAACTGATCCGCAACACCTCCGCTTCCGCCAGTTCCCCCGCCGCCACGCGGTAATCCACCAAGGCCGCATAGGCCAGGAGCAGGGCTGCCAGCTCCTGCAGCGCCGTCAATGCCGTGTGACTTTGCAGGCAGGTCGTGGTCCGCGCGTCCACCTTGAGTTCCTTGTAAAAGCACTCCTGTTCCCAGCGGCGGGCATACAAGGCCGGCAGTTTCCCGGCGGGATGTTGCCGCCAGTCCAACAGACTGGTCCACAAATGCACCGTGGTGCCGCGCCCCCGCCCGCCCCGCCGGACCCGCCCGACGATCTCGCGCACCAGCCGGGTCTGCTTCCCGGCGCGGATTTCCACCAAGGCGCTGCCATCGGGATACCCCGCCACGAGCCGGCGCTTGAGCCGGCGTTTGACCCGCGCGAGAAAATGCCGCTTCGCCGCGGCGGGCAGGCGCACCAGCACTTCGCCCACACCATCGTAGCGGTCCGCCAAGAGCAGGCTGTGGGCGGGTTGCGCCGCCAAGACCTGTTTGGCCGGCACCATCCCCGATTCCCCGGCCGCCCCCAGGGCTGCCGCCAGCGGGTTGTGCAGGCCCAATTCGAGCAGCACCGTGACGCCGACTTTGGGGAAGGCCGCCCGGCCCCGGCGGGTCTGGGCCTTGCGCATCCGCGCTTTGATTTGCGGGGTGTTGGTTACCGGGAACGTGCTGCCATCAATGCCGCACAGGCGCAGGCCGCGATAGAAGGACGCCGGATGCCGGCGGGGATCGGCTTTGGGTTGAAGGCCTTGGCGCAGCAGTTCCTCGAAGACGATGATGGGCAGCAGTGCCCGGCGTTGGGAGTGGGCGCCATCGGTGATCTTTTTCCCGGTGAGTTCCCGGAAATGTTGGGCCAGAGTGCCTGCCTCAGCCACGCCGTGAAAAACCAGGCTTTCAATCAATTGGACGCCCGTGACCACAAGCGGACGCCGGTGGGGCGGGCCGTGGCGCTGGAGGACGGCATTAATGGTGGCGGTGGTGAGGGTTTGGCGTAAGAGCGCCTGGAAGGCACCTGCTGGGACGGCGGGTTTGGTTCGAATCCCCAGTGTAGTGTGCCAAAATGGCACAAAGTCACAGCTATTTTTTGCCATGCCACATGGCAAACAACCTGTCACACCTGCTTGTCACACTTCAGTTTGAAGGGGAATTCCTAAACGGCATTGCGTCTAGGCTTTACGGCCGTGTCTGAAGCGGAACTCGAAACCAAGGGACTTTTGCTTTGGCCAACGGGCTGGCGGCGCCAATATAAAATACGCGCGCTTACGGGCAGAGCGAACCTCAGCATTCAGAGGCGCACACTCCTCATAAACTTGCCTCAACAAATTGGCCCGTTTCGAGCATTTCCAGCATTGGCGAATCTGTGGCTTTGGGCTGCATAATGATCTGCGATATCGCAAATAAAATTAATTGACGTGGCCAAATTAATACCCTATCATTTCTGCCGCAAGCACAAAATAAGCGTCAGCGCGTGAATTGTATTTCAAGTCGAAATGCACATCTCAACACGATGAAGACTGAAGCGAAGAATATGAGCGCATGGACAGAACGCATTGGGTTGCAAACGATCATTTTTGGCGAGAATCTTGTTGATCAAAAGCTTGGCGAAGAATTTGCTCAAGCTTTGGACAGGAGGCTGCGTCAAATCAAGGAATGCGGTTTTCACGGTGTCGAGTTTTTCCAAGTGCCGGCCCGCCTAGGACCGGCTGCGCAATTGGAGGCCGCTTTAGCGCGACATGGTTTAACATTGCTCGGATTCTCGGGTGGAAGTCTGGCGACAAGGGTGGAATATTGCAGGGGATTGACGACTATCAAGCCGCACTATTTGTATATCCAAAGATGGGATGTCAAATCCTGCATGGAGGCCATTCACGAAAAGCACAAACTGGCTCTTCATCCCCATCAGTACTCATCCGTGGACAGTATCGACTTGGCCATCGAGGAGATTAAAAAAGCACCGCTTGCTCAATGTTTGATCCTCCCGGACACCGCACACCTATATCTGGCCAACGAGGATATTTTAAAAGTTTTGCAATTGGATAACTTGCCAGTCCAATATGTGCACATTAAAGATTGGCAACCTCAATTTGGCACATCAGTTGCGACTTACGCTCGGGGCTTTTGCGAATTAGGTTTTGGCAAAGTCGGTCTTGAGGGTATTTGGCCCAAACTGCGGACTTGGCTCGGAGGTGAAGACGCGCGATGGCTCATCATTGAACAAGATTCGACCGAACGTGATCCAATGGCTAGTTGCAGGATTTCCATGGCATGGTTGAAAAACGAAACCACTTCATCGATGATGGATCGTGCCATCTCTCTGGAGCATTATTACTATCCGATGCCACCCTCGAGCAAGCTCCCATCAGTCTCGGGGGAACCAATCGCTCGGGTGATGGATTTGCAAGCATCCATCGGCCTGGACAGTTCCCGCAGTGTCGATCGCTTATACAAAACAATCCTGACGGGATTCTCACAAATCATTGATTGCAAATGCGCGACACTCTGGGAAATCAGCCCGCGGGACGACGTGGCGATCTTGCGGTCGTTTTGGCAAACCCCCAATACCGCAAAGCAAAGTCCGCAGATTCGCAAATTGACACTGCGCTCGAGCCTAGCTGGAATGGCGGTCGATGAACAAGCCGTGATTTGCTTTGATGATGTGTCCGTTGCGGAGGGGGTTAGGCAATTCATTGATCGGCAATTCATCAGCGCATTTGCCCTCAAGAGCATGATTTCGATTCCTTTGCCCAATCGTTGGAATCCAAACCAAGCCGAAATCCTTATCAATCTTTTCCCCGAAGTTCCGTCGCAGGCATATGTCACGCGAACCCAGTTGACACCAAAATTCGAATTCGCCTTGTCGGTGTTAAAAGCTCAATTGGCCTTGGCCATTGAACAGGCATGGGAGGAAGAGCGAGGCCAGATGGCGCGGGAGATGAACTGGATCGCCGCGCATACGACAAACGTTACCGATCTTCTCCTAGAGGCGGTGCAGCCAATATTAAATAGGATTTGCTGCTCCAAGGTCGGGATATATCTGGTCCATCCTTCTGACATCCAGTTGGATTTGATAAATCGCAATAAATATCTTGGCGGGATGTTTCCGACGCCACTCCAAAAGAATCAAGAGTTGGCCGGAAAATCATGGCAGAATGGCGAGATTTATAATACCGGAACTACTTTACCCGAATATTCCAGCGTGGCGGACACGCAATTGACAATGCCAATTTTTAAGCAAGGCAGGCCCCTGGGGGAAGTTATTGGAGTAATTTGGTGCAAGGAGAAGAAGCGCAGCGTCGCCCGCCACGAACTGGGGGGCGAGTTTACCGTTACGGATGAATTGGTTCTAGATGCCGCGCAATCAGCCTTGGCTCCGCACCTTGAGCGGATGTTGGCCGCTGAGTTGCGCGGTAAAGCCATGGCTCGAATCACCCACGAGTTGCGCCAACCGCTGACCATTGTGCGCCACGCCACGACCGCTGCTATCCGCGAGATGAATGCCAATGGATGGAAATTGGAACGCGATGAACTGGGGAAGGTGCGGCGCTATTTGAGTTTAATGGAGCAGGCGGCGGCGAAGGCCGGCTTTCTAAAACCAATGTTGACCGTTAGATTGGATAAAAGCCGGGTGTTGCTATTTGATGATGTACTCCGTCCCGCCATTGAGGACTTGAGCGTCTATTTGGAGGAACGAGGCTTTAACGGTGAGAACATCAATGTCGACGGCGTACGAAAATTGCCGGCCATTTATGTGGACAAAGTCAGGTTTCAACAGGTGGCCTTTAACATCCTGACAAATGCAATTAAATACGCAGATTCCGATCCTAAGAGATTCTGGGTTCAGATCTCCGCAATTCCTGCAACCGGGGGAATTAATTTGGTGTTTGCCGACCATGGGACTGGTATTCCCGAGGGAATGCAGGAGTCTGTATTCCGCGAAGGTGTTCGGGGCCCAAACGCCTTCATGCTTAACGCCCCTGGCGATGGGATTGGTCTTTACATGGTATCGGAGATTTTGAAAGCCCACAACGCCACAATTAAAGTGGCCCGCAACCGAAATCCTACTGAATTTACGATTTTTTTACCCTCTGAATTGACACTTGGTCCCTCCCCCCTCAAAACCAAACCCCTCTCCGAGACAAACATAAAACATGAACGCTAACTGTGTGGTTTTTATTGACGATCAACCTAATTATATAGAATATTTCGTGCAGGAAGTCAAGCGCCGGGGTTTTCAAACCAAGGTGATAAAGGACGTTGACGAAGCTATAGCTTACTTTTCCCTTCCGCGCCCCGATGTCGCGGCAGTTGTACTCGACATCATAATGCCACCGGGGCGTGACTTATGGGAGTCGTCCAATGAAGAAGGACTGTGGACAGGCGTTTACCTCTATGGGAAGATTTCCTCTTTACAGGGCATATTGCGTGCGAGTGGCTTCCCGCTGCCGATTGCGGTACTTACTCAGAGGGCCGTGGGAGACGCAATTCATATGCTGGAGGAATTGGGCATCAAAGCACCGATCAACGAGAAGTTTCAGATATGGCAAAAAGTAGGCCTTGAAGCTGATCAATTTGCCATGGAGTTCGAGACATGGCTCCAAGCTCTGCGGGAGCTCTATGGTTCCTTGGGCAAATGAGTGTGCAGGAAAGCTCGGAAGGATGGTCTTCCGTCCTTTTGGTTGGGCTGAAGCCGAATTGCAATGTTCATCCTAAAAGCGGCAGTTCAATAGCGCTCGGTCGATTTTTTGCGACCGTTTGCCGACGATTTGGCTGCTGAATTCTCCGCTGGCATGGTGGCCGCGCGCCCTCATCCGCTTGCCAGCACCCGCACGGGCTCTTTCAGGGGCCGTCCCCCCAGTTGCGGCGCAAAGATTTTGCTCAATATCCGATGCCAACGGTCGGCGGCGCTCAACTGCTCCGCAGTCGTCATTAACGCGCTTAAAAACGTGCTCAAGGCGCCCAGCAGGGCCCGGATTTTTTCGCGGCAGCCGTGGGTGGGCGTGAGCGTCACCGTCGTTTGCCCCGCATGCGTGTTTTGGCGCGCCACCGCCCCCAGCAACAGGGGGCGACTGGTAATCGCTTCCCGGCGCCGACTCGGGTCCGCCAGCCGCACAAAGAAACTCCACCAATTGAAGAGCAACGCGATCGTGCGCGCCATGATTTGGCAGCGCAGCAAGTCCCGGGTCACAAAGCCTCCCCAACCCCACTGGTTCTTGAGTTCATCCAGATTGTTCGTGTTGCATCGGCGGGCGTGCGTGGCGCTGGAAAAGCCACGTCTTTAACGTATCCGTATTGCTAACCCCGGCTAGGCAAATTTCCGCGGCGGTCGCAAGCTTAGGTTCATGCAAATCTCCAAACCTGTTCGCAAGCACGCTCCTCTCGTCGACCGCCAAGGGATTCTGCAAGCTTATCGCCACACTCCTCTGAGCCAGCGGGAGTTCGCCACCCAAGTCGGCATCAGTGTGGCCACGCTCAACCAATGGCGCCGGCAGTCTTCCGCGCCGCCCCCAACGGATCGGCCCCAGTTCGTGGCTTTGCCCAACTGTCAGGGGACGGTCAAAACCAGCCACTTGGGGTCGAATCAAAACCAGCCAGTTTGAGGATGAGATAATTGGCCGGTGGGCTCGAAAAGCGAGCACGCTGGCGGATGTATCAACTCAAATTGAATCAGCAGCAAGCCATC
>CAIYZC010000525.1 GCA_903930565.1 uncultured Pedosphaera sp. | reverse complement strand
TGATTCCCAGCTTTTGAAGCAACTCCGCTGCACGGTAAAGAAATGAAAGAGAAAGAAGCTTCTTTCTCTTATCGGGGAAGTGACTTTCTAAACCGTTGCCATTCAAGGCGGCGGTTTTTGACTTCCCCGATAGGACGGATTCAAGGGAAGTGCGGCAGTTTTCCCATACGATTTCATTGTGCTTGTCCGTGCCGGGATTCCAGCAACCGGGCGCACGCATACCTATTCCAAAACGTGACGGCAGAGAATCAGGCGGGAAGATTTCACAGACACCGGAGGCAATCGGCACGCCGATTTTACCAGCAACGGATTTCAGCAGCCGAATCCATTCGCCGGTCGGGTGAAAGTCTGGCGAGATTGCCCAGACGTGCCAGCCGCCGCTGCCAGACGTTTCCAGAATCACGGCCAAGCCGGGGACGTTCAGCAGCAACCGAAACGCTGCAAGTGCCAGTTCACGCGCCCGGTCTGCCTGTCCGGGTTGGTGTGCGTCAAAATCCAAGCCGCCCCAGCGTGATTGTTGCTGGTCGTTGGTAGAATAGGGGACAAACGCGAGTTTTTGCAATTTTTGCGGAGTCGTGATGCTTTGCCACGCCCAAGAAAATGCCCGTTGCACCGGCACACGTTTGGCTCTGGCGTATTTTTTGCAACCGTCCACATTGCGCCAGCCCATAACGTAATGAAGTGCGCCGTTGCCATTGTGAAGATGCTCGCAAAGTGCAATCCATTCGCTCCGCGTCCAAACCGCGTCGGCGCGTTGTGACTGCCATGACAGAAACGCCAGTGGATTTGCCCCGGCGTCCGGCTGCGCTCCCAAGTGAAGCCGCTTGGCCGGTCGTTCGCTTTTGGCATTACCGGTTTCGCTCATTTTCTAGGCGCGTAAAGTGTTCAATGCGTCTTTGCCCTGCCGTGCGAACTTGATCTTGTCCGCAACGGGTTTTGATTCAAAAAGCCTCTTTGCAGCGGATTCTGCGACCGTTAAGCCTGACATCGGCAGCAAGCCGGGGGCGGTGGCTGCAATGCGGACGCGCACGGCTTTTGCCACCGGGCAGCGCCGCTCCTTGTCGGTTGGATGCGTGAAGTGACCGGGATAGCCGACAGTCAGCGGGCAGTTGTTCACGCTGCATCGGTCAAACCGTGGGCATTGGCGGGCTGGGTTCGGATTGCCGGGGCGCGCGGTCTTGGGGTCTGCCGTTTTCATTGCGCGACTCCCTCTTGCTGGCCGTCGCCAAAACTTTCGATGGCAGCCCGGAGACTGGCGCAGCAAATGAGCCTCACGCCGCGAGTTGCGCCGGGCATCTTGAGCGAGTGGCTTTTGACACGCCCCGATTTAATCAGCGCAAACAGTTGTGAACGGCACAAGCCGCTGAACGGTTCGCGCTGGCCGGGTCGCGGGAAGCGAGTGAAGGCCGGTGAAATTTGCAACGCGCTCGCCGCCGCATTGCTTGGCGGGATACCATTTTTATCGCCGGTGTCTGGCGCACTGATTTTTTTCATCGTGCGCCGATCTTCCCAAAACCTCGTTGGACAAGTCTGCGGCTTCTGAACAATTTGTTCAGAACCGGAGAGACTACGGCTATCGGCCTGCCGCAAAATTGGCCATGCCTTGCAGCCTATTTTCGGCATCGCGTTTGGCGGCAAGCCAATTATCCTGCCCACTGTAAAGCGGTTCGCCTTTCTTACCGCTGCGGGTTAATTCCTCGGCAGTCGCCCAATCAAGACGGTGTTTTACCAAAAGACGCCATGCTGCCAAGTGTCGCAATGCGGTTTGGTGCTTCTTAACCGTGCTTTGACCTTCTCCCCGGCGAGTGGCCGGTATTCCTTTGGGACGATTTTTCTTTAACCAGTCTGCAAACTCTTTTTTAAGAATGATGTCTGAACAATGCCAAGGAATGCTAAAAATCGCATCTGTCGAACCTGTGCCGTAGTGGATTGTTGCCTTGCCCGTCTCCCGAATTACACGTTCAAGAGCCTCAAAAAAATCCCTTTCGAGGTAGTGTTTCGCAAATACTGGCCAAGCTTGGAGGAGGTCTTGGTGGACGCCATTTGAGACTTTTCCAGCGGTGTTTGAATTATTCAACCTTCGCCGTCGCTCATTTGAGTCAGTAGATAGGTATGAGGCGGCAGGCCATTCGGGAGCAAAATAGAACTTTCCGGCGAACACCCTCGGTAGTTTGTTAAGATCCCACATACCTATTGTCTGCGAATGGTAAGCCCGATAGAAACCATCAAATGTCGGCTCATCACACGAGGAGCGAAGCATCTTAACCCACTGCCTGATGGATGGAATTTCCCGCGCGTATTCCCAAAATAAGCACTCGCTTGTTTCCTTTGGAGGGCAATGTGAAAAGTCCCATTCGGAATCAATTGATGGATGTTTTTTCCGTAGCCGCCTAGCCGCTTCGCGCGGCTTAATAACTGGACAGTGCGGGGTTCATGCTGGGGCGTCAAGATTGAAAACCTCTGAATATTTGCAGAATCGCGGGCAGATTCTGGACGCCAGGAAATTCTTCAGGTTAAGGCATTGTGGGCAACCCCGGAGAAATTGCGGCCAGGTGT
>CAIYZC010000524.1 GCA_903930565.1 uncultured Pedosphaera sp. | reverse complement strand
GCGGGGGCGGCTAAAAGTTGGCGGATGGCTTTGATGGCGCGGGTAATGTCATCCGGGTCTTCGGAATCGAAATAGGCGTGGAGGCGGCGGTCGCGGCCGATGGAGCCGCGGATTTGGCCCAACTGATCGACCAACACGTAATAGGTGCTGTGGATGAACAGGTCATCGGCGGATTCGCGCTCGGCAATGGGTTTGTCGGTGCTGATGAATTTGAAATCGTTGATTTCAAGATGCCGGATGTCCTCTTTCGGCCCGGTGAGGAACCACCAACGGTTGGAATTGGCCTGGTACTTGTCGGCGTAGCGTTGGAGGACGGCCGGGGTGTCAAACACGGGGTCGCTGGTGAGGGAGACCAAGCGGACGGGAACTTCGGCGGGCCATTCGCGCTGCAGGAAGGCCCATTGACGGGTCATGCGGACGCAGGGTCCGGGGCAGCGGGTGAAGATGACTTCGGCCAACCAAACCTGGCCACGTAAATCCGCCAAGGCGACGGGGGCGCCCAACTGGTTGGTGAGGTGGAAGTCGGAGAGCCGGCCGAGAACGGGAAGTTCGAGCGGGATGCGGCGATAGCGGTTCGCGAGGAAAATGCCCACGATCAGGACCATCGTGAGCACCAAGCCCACCCACACCAACCAAGCGGTGTCGGGCGGAGCGGAGCGGTGCGGAGGCTGATTATTCACAACCCCCGCACCCCGGCTGGGCGGGAATTACTCAAAGCTGGCGGCGGGCTTGGCGTTGGCCTTTTCCTTGAGCCACGCATCAAATTCGGCCTGGGTTTGCACGATCAAACGACCGGAAGCCATGGAGGCGTGGCCGTTGCCGCACAATTGGGCGCAGTTGATTTGATAAATCCCCGTTTTGGTGGGGACGAATTGCACGGGGATCATGAGGCCGGGGATGGCGTCCTGAGTGACGCGCATGGCGATGATCTTGAAGGAGTGGATGACGTCCTTGGAGCTGAGCTCGATGAGGACGGGTTTGTCGACAGGGACGTGGATTTCGCCGAGCATGGGGGCGAGGTCATCCTTGCCCTTGGGGTCGGTTTTGTCGAGGCCCCAAGGATTGTCGGTGGTGACGAGGCTGAAATCGCGCTTGCCGAATTCGCCGTCCGGGCCGGGGTAGAACACGTTCCAGTTGAACTGCTGGGCGATGACCTTGACGACGGTGGACTCGGAGCGTTTGGGGAAGTTGTCGGCGGCGTGGCCCCAGAGGGGAACGGCGAAGCCGACGAGGAGGACGGCCTCGGCGAGGACGACGGCGCCTTCGATCCAACTGGAGGCGTGGCTCTTGATGCCGACGTAATCGGCCTTGGGATTGGCGCGTTGATTGAACTTGAGGAGGGCGAGGAGGAAGTAAATCAACCAGCCCACGAACAACGCCCCCATGAGGTAATGAACGTAGATGACGAGCTTGTCAACGTCCGCGCCGTGCTTGGACGCCAGAACCGGCAAACCTAAAATTTTCTCCATAAAAGAATCAGACTTTTTCCGTTGAACTCGCGGACTCGGACAAGGCGGCCTCCGCGGCGGCGACTTCCGCCGACTTTTTGACGAGATAAAAACCAAACCCGGCGACTCCGCTCAGGACCACAAAGACCACCCCCAGCAAAACGAAGATGCCGTAGTTCATGCCGAGGGCGAGGCGCGAATCACTCTTGCCAAAGCAGGCGGCGCAGGCAAACAAGGGCTGCGCCGACAGGGTCGAAGCGGCCACGAGGCCGGCAAGCAACGTCCGCGTTACCAAGGGGGTTTTCATATAAAACTGACGTTTTTGAATTTGCGCAGAAAGTAGCATTCATACGCCACGAGGCCGCCGGCGGCCAAGGCGGCGACAATGCCCGCCACCAAGTCCGAACGCACGCCGCCCGGGGCGGCGTAATTCTGGAACGACCACACGGCGAACCCGCAGGCCATCAGAATGGAGGCCACGATGAACACGAAGTGGAACGCTTTGAGGGACATGGCAGGGGTGGGGATTAAAGGTGGATGGCGCTGCTGGGCTGCATGGACCAGATGGTCAGATACATGAGGCCGGTGACGAAGAAGGCGGTGGCGATGAGAATCGCGTAAATCATCTTCTTCTCGGAGATCAAATGCATGAAATAACCGGCGACCAGGAAGCCCTTGATGGAGGCGATGAACAGGGCGATGGCTACGGTGAGGGCGACGCTCTCGATGGGCAGATAGGAAGCCCCGACGGTGAGCGCGGTGCCGACGATCAGCGCCCCGAAGACCATGAGGTAGCGGCGGACGTGGGATTGCACGTCATGATCATCATGACCGCCATGGTCGTGGCCGCCGTGACTGTGGGAGTGGCTGGAGTGGCTCATATAAGGGGTTTACAGGAGGTAAAGAACGGGGAACAAGAAGATCCAAACCAAGTCAACGAAGTGCCAGAAGAGGCCGGAGACTTCGATGCGGTTGGTGTAGCGTTCGGGGTCGGTCTTCCACATGGAAGCGCCGGGGCCCCAGAGGAAGGCGATCACCAGCGCGCCGCCGATGACGTGCAGAGCGTGGAGGCCGGTGAGGGTGAAATAGATGGCCATGTAGGTGTTGTGCCACGGGCCATAGTTTTCCTTGTACTTGACGTCGGAATTCTTGATCTTGATTTCCTCGTGCTTGATCTCGTGCTCCTGCCAGGCGTGGGTGACCTTGGCGGCTTCGGCCTTGTCCACGTAGTGGCCGTGAATGGTGAAGCCGTCGGCGGATTTCTCCACCATGTGGCCGTCCACGACCCGGCCGTCGTTCAACTGGACTTCGTAGTGGGAGAACTTGTCGTTGTATTCGTAGGACTTGATGCCGAGGAAGCAGAGGGAGCACACCAGCGTGACCGCTTGGTATTTGCGGAAGTTGCCGAAGTTCTTCATCTTGAGCGACGCCCAAGCCATCACGACGGTGATGCTGGAGACGATCAGGACGATGGTGTTGACGGTGCCGAGCGGGACGTTCAGGAGGCCGTGGGGCCAGGCGCCGGGTTCAGCGCCGATCCGCAGCAGGATATAGGAGGAGAACAACGCGCCGAAGAGCATGACTTCGGAAGCCAGGAAGAGCCAGATGCCCAGCTTGGCATTGAACAAGCCGGTGTCCTTGCGGGGTTCCGTTGTGTAAGGGATTTCCATGAAACTAATAGGGTTGCGGGTGGGCGATCAGGCTTGGGTTTGGGGCGTGAAATCGGCTTTGGCGCCCGGCACGCTGTATTCGTACGGACCGCGGTAAACCCGGATTTCCTTGGTGAAGTTGCCGTGGGGCGGCGGGGTCGGGGTCTGCCATTCCAAGGTGGTGGCGTCCCAAGGATTGTCGGAGGTCACCTTCTTGCCGTTGCGGATGCTCCAGAAGAAGTTGAAGATGAACGGGAGCTGGGCGAGGAAGAGGCCGAGGGCGGCGAAGGAGACAAAGGTGTTCAGGTAGATGACATGGTCGGAAAGACCGCCGATGGCGTTGGGGACCTTGGCGGCGGAGTAATTGATGCCACCATCGGACATACGGCGCAACATGCCGGCCATACCCTGGACGAACATCGGCATGAAAATCAGATTCATGAAGATGATGGAGCCGACGAAATGGACTTTGCCCCAGAATTCGCTCATGAAGCGGCCGGTCATCTTGGGGAACCAATAATAAACGCCGCCGAAGAGGGCGAAGATGGTGCCGGGGGCCACGACGTAGTGGAAATGGGCGATGACGTAGTAGGTGTCGTGGAGGTGCAAATCACTGAAATTGAAGCCCAGGGGCAGACCGGTGAGACCGCCGATGCCGAACATGGGGAGGAAGGCCAGGACGAACAGCATGGGGGTGTTAAACCGAATCGAACCGCCCCAGAGGGAGAGGAACATACAGGTGAGAATGATCACCGAGGGGATGGAGATGATCATCGTGGTGGTCTGGAAGAACGTGGAGATCTTGGTGCCCATGCCGGTCATATACATATGGTGCGCCCAGACGATGAAGGAGACGAACCCGATGACCATGGAGGAGTAAACGAGGGATTTGTAGCCCCAGATCGGCTTGCGGGTGTTGTTGGCGATGATCTCGCAAACGATGCCCATGGCCGGGAGGATGAGGACGTACACTTCCGGATGGCCGAGGAACCAGAACAAATGCTGCCAGAGGAGCGGGCTGCCGCCGCCGCTGATGTGCCCGCCGCCGATGGAGAGGCCGGTGGGGAGGAAGAAGCTGGTGTGCGCGAGCTTGTCCATCAACTGCATGATGCCGGCGGCTTCGAGCGGGGGAAAGGCGAGGAGGAGGAGGAAGCCGGTGACGAACTGGGCCCAGACGAAGAAGGGCAGACGCATCCAGGTCATGCCGGGGGCGCGCAATTGGATGATGGTGGCGAGGAAGTTGACCGCGCCGAGGAGGGAGGAGGTGATCAGCAGCACCAAACCGACGAGGAGGTAAGCCTGGCCGTTGGTCTGAATGGCGGTGGAAAGCGGTGAATAGGAGGTCCAACCGGCCTGCGCGGCGCCGCCGGGAACGAAAAAGCTGACGAGCATGACAACGCCACCCCAGAAATAAACATGGTAACTGGCCATGTTGATGCGGGGGAAGGCCATGTCGATGGCGCCGATCTGGAGGGGGACGACGTAATTGCCGAAGGCGGCAAAGGCCAGGGGCACGACGCCGAGGAACACCATGATGGTGCCGTGCAGGGCGCCGAATTGATTGTAAAGATCGGCGCTGATGACGCCCTTGGCGGCGACGTCACCAAAGAGCTTCTCCAAGAGGGGGCCAAAGAGGGGGACGGGCTCGCCCGGACGCGCGATGGACCAGCGCATCATCATCATGAGGGAGAAGCCGAACAGCAGGAAGAGGAGGGAAGTGATGCCGTACTGGATGCCAATGACCTTGTGGTCGGTGGAGAAGACGTACTTCCGCCAGAAGCCCAATTCTTCGTGGTGGGCGTCATGGTGGCCGGCCGCGTGGGCGGCGTGCGGGAGAGCGTGACTGGATGCCTGCGTACTCATGGATTTGGTGGCTGTTGATCGGGACGGTGCCGGTTAACCGGCGGCCGCGCCAATTCTAAAAAGCGGGTGAAATTAGCGGTATTATTTTGCTGGTGTCAACGCGTAATCGCCAAAAAAAGATTAGCGTATTTTGTCCAAGACCAACAACCCCAACAAAAGGGGCAGGTACAGAATGGACACGAAAAAGAGGCGGCGGGCGCTGGGAATCGTGAGGGCGCGCGAAAATTGGACGGCGTACCAGAGGTAGGCCAACCCCAGCGCCAGGGCGCCGAAGAGGTACCAGGCCCCGGCGAGGTGCAAAACGAAGGGGGAAAGGCTGACGGGGAGGAGGCCGAGGGTGTGACTGACGGCTTGGGAACCGGTGCGGCGGCCCAGGACGTCCACCACGGGGAGCATTTTGAACCCGGCCTTGGCGTAATCCTCGCGGTACATCCAGGCGATGGCGAGGAAATGGGGCAATTGCCAGAAGAAAAGGATGGCGAACAAGGCCCAGCCGCCGCCGCTGATTTCGTTGCGGGCGGCGGTCCAACCCATGAGCGGGGGGAGCGCGCCGGGAATGGCGCCGATGATGGTGTTCAGCGTGGTGACGCGCTTGAGGGGGGTGTAAACGAAGAGGTAGCTGGCGAGGGTGAGGGCGCCGAGGAGGCTGGTCAATTGATTGACCGCCAGGAAGAGGTAAACCAAACCGAGGATGCCGCAGAGGCCGCCGACCCACAGGGCGGTGGCGGGGGCCATGCGACCGGAAGGCAGGGGGCGGTTGAGGGTGCGGCGCATTTTGGCGTCGTGCTCGCGCTCAAGAAATTGGTTGAGGGCGGCGGCGCCCCCGGCCAGCAGGGCGGTGCCGAGCATCGTGTGGAACAGGAGCAGCCAGTTCACGGGGCCGGGAAAACCGACGTAAAACCCAACCAACGTGGTCAGGAGGACCAGGAAGGTGAGGCGGAGCTTGAACAGGTCGGCCAGCAGGGCGAAGCGGGATTTCTCCACCAGCAGGGGTGCGGGCAGCGCGGCGGCGGCGGGGAGGGAGTCGGCGGCGGCCTTCATGGGCGATTCAGGCATGGTCCGCTCGGGTTGGGCTGGGGCGTTAACGATTTCAAATCAATTGGGGTTGGAGGCCACGGCCGGGCCGGCCGCCACGGGCCCCGCGGCAGCGGACCGGGCCGCCACACGCACGGGGATTAAACCCCGGAACGCCAACGTGGTCAACAACGCACCGGTAACGAGGCAAAGGGCGCCCACCACCACGTGGGCGGTGGCGACGTCGGCGGCTTTGTTCGACCAAATGGTGAAGGCACCGAGGGCGAATTGCAGGTGCACGAGCACCAGCCAGAACCGGGCCAGGCGACGGAGCGGGTGGCCGGCCCCGAGGTGCCGGGTGCGGAGGGCGGCGTGGACGATCAGGACAAAAATGGTGACGGCCAGGAAACGGTGGAGCAACTGGAGGAGGATTTGGTTCGCGGTGATGGGGTTCAGCGCGACGATCTCCACGCGGTTGGCGTTGTAACCGGCGATCGAGGCGGAATCGAGGGCGGGCCAGAGCTGGTGGTAAGCGAGCGGGAAATCGGGGATGGCGAGGCCGGCGTGCTCGTGGCGCATGGTGGCGCCGACGACCAATTGCAGAAAAATCAAACCGGTAATGACCGGGAACAGGCGACGGAGGTAAGCCGCCCGGGGGCTGGACCAGCGGACGCCGCCGGCGAGCCAGTTTTCCCACCGCGGACTGAGGAAAACAGCCAGCAAGGTGACAGCGACCAGGAACAACTGGGCCAAGGCGGCGTGGACAATGCCAATTTGGTCCTTGAACAGCACGACGCGCAACCCGCCGAGCACGCCCTGCAAAACCACCCCGAAGAAGGCGGCCACCCCAAGCCAACGGACGCCGCGGGAAGCGGGCGCGCACCGGGGCCAGACGAAACCGGCGGCCAAGGCCACGGCCCCCACCAGCCCGAGGCTGAGACTGGTTTGATGGCGGTCGGCGGGGAGCCACCAAGGACGGGTGGCGGCAGCCAGGAGCAGCACTCCCCCACCCCAGCGCAAGAGCGGGCGCGCCTTCACACCCCGCACCCACAGGGCGAGGATGGCCATGAGCAGACCGACGCCGGAAGCCAGCAACCGGTGGGTGTGCTCATAGAAAATGCCCCCCACCCATTGGGAGATGGGGAAAAAGAACATGTTGTACCCGTAGGTGGTCGGCCAATCGGGCACGGCCATGCCCACCCCGTGGCTGGTGACCAGCCCGCCCAGGCCGATCAAGGCGAGGGTGAAGGCGGCGGTCACGCAGGCGAACCGCGGCAAAGCGGCGCTGGAGCGGGGGGCGGGAATGGGAGGGACGGGGGGCATGGAAATGGAGCAGCCGCTGCGACTCGGAAGGGTCGCAGCGGCTGTGAGCTTGACTGCGACAGCTTATTTCGGGCCGTCGAGGGTGAAATCAACCATGGCACCGGAGGCGGTCACTTCGATTTCCTTGGTGACGGGCTTGCCGCCGCTGGCTTTGCGGTGGGTGGCTTCGAGAGTGTATTTGCCGGGGGGAACGTTGGCGATCTTGAAGCTGCCATCCGCGCCGGTGACGGCGAAATAGGGGTTATCCACCACGGTGACCCAGGCGAACATCCAAGGATGCACGTCGCACTTGACCTTCAGGAAGCGTTCGGGATTGGCGAAGCTGAAGCTGAGATCGGCGCCGCCGGGCATTTGGGCCTTGTTGGCTTCCTTGTTGCCGCTGTCGGGGCTGGGCGTAGGATGCACGTTGTGCAGGACGGGATCGGGATTCTTCACCACGAGCTTTTGACCGGTCTGGACGGCGACGATGGTGGGGTTGTAAAGGCAACCGGCCTGGTCGAGGACGACGGGGGCGGCGCTTTCGCCGGTGGACTTGGCGGCGACACCCTTGAGGGTGATGATGGTGTCCTTGAGGCCCTTGTTGGCGTCGACGACGTAGAATTGAACCTTGACGGGTTCCTTGTGCAGGGCGCCGCAGGCTTCATTGGCCTTGATCGCATCGTTGAACGCGTCGGGGGGAGGATTGCCGTTAAGGGTCACCTTGCCCGTGATATCGCCCGCCGTAGCGGCTTGCAAACCAGCCAAAAGAGCCGGCACCAAAAAGAACCGAGAATTCATTTTCATATGATTAAAACCGCACCGTTTGCCCGGATGCGAGCCAACTCTAGCCCGCGGGCTGCCGGTAAGCAAGGGCATTTGTGAAAGATTTCACAAGCCGCCCAGTCGGAAGTTGGACGCGGGGGCAGCGGGGCGAATTCAAGCCGGGCGGGGGCCGGCGAGATCGCGCATGACGGCGGCCATGGCGAGGGCGGTTTGGGCGGCTTCGCGGCCGCGGTTGTATTTGCCGGGCAGGCAGCGTTCGCGGGCCTGCTTTTCGTTTTTGAGCAGGAGGACTTCGTGGACGACGGGCAGGCGGTGGGCGACCTGCAGGTTCATCAAGGCGCTGGTGACGGCTTCGCCGATGAGGTCCGCGTGGGCGGTTTTACCGCGCAGGATGACGCCCAGGCAAATGATGGCGTTGAGGGGCGGATTGGTTTGGGCGGCGAGCTGGGCGGCGGCGACGGGGATTTCGAAGGCGCCGGGGACGCGCACCACGACGACCCCGACGCGGCCGGCGGCGCGGAGTTCGGCGTGGGCTTCGGCGAGCATGGCGTCCACGAATTCGGCGTTGTACTGGGAAGCGACGATGGCGAAGTGGCCGACGAGGGGGCCGGGGGCTTTGGCCAGGGTTTTGAGCGCCCCTTTGGCGGGAACGGGTTTAAGCATGGCGGGGGAGGGTTGGGGGGAAGAGAAGCCGGCGCGCGATTAGAGCAGGTGGCCGAGTTTTTCCCGTTTGGTTTTCAAATACAGGGCGTTGTGGATGTTCGGACGGATTTTGATGGGCACTTGTTCGACGATTTCCAAGCCGTAGCCTTCGAGGCCGACGACCTTTTTGGGGTTGTTCGTGAGGAGCCGGATGCGTTTGAGGCCCAGGTCGGTGAGGATTTGGGCGCCGAGGCCGTATTCGCGGAGGTCCATGCCGTAACCGAGCTTTTTGTTGGCTTCGACAGTGTCGTAGCCCTGTTCCTGGAGTTTATAGGCCTTGATTTTGGGGGCGAGACCGATGCCCCGGCCCTCCTGGCGCATATAGACAATGACGCCGTGGCCGGCATCGGCGATTTGGCGCATGGCGGAATGGAGTTGGGGGCCGCAATCGCAGCGGCGGGAGCCGAAGACGTCGCCGGTGAGGCATTCGCTGTGGACGCGGACGAGGACTTGGTCCTGGGTGGCGACATCCCCGCGGACGAGGGCGAGGTGGTGCTGGTCGTCGAGCTTGGAACGGTAGAGATACAGGTCAAAATCACCATAATCGGTGGGCATTTTGACCACTTCCACGCGTTCGATGAGCTTCTCGATGGAGCGGCGGTGCTGGATGAGGGCCTCGATGGAGCAAATCTTGAGCTTGTGTTTGCGGGCGAATTTGATCAGTTCCGGCAGCCGGGCCATGGTGCCGTCGTCGTTCATGATCTCGCACAGGACGCCGATGGGGCGGCACTCGGCGAGTTGGACGAGGTCCACCACCGCCTCGGTGTGACCGGAGCGCTGGAGGACGCCGCCGGGTTTGGCGCGGAGGGGGAAGACGTGGCCGGGGGCGACGAGATCGTTGGGCACGGCGGTGGGGTCCGCCATGATTTGGATGGTGCGGGCGCGGTCGGCGGCGCTGATGCCGGTGGAGATGCCGGAGGCGGCGTCGACGCTGACTTGGAAATCGGTTTTGAAGCTCTCCCGGTTGCGGGCGACCATTTGCTCGATGCCCAATTGCTTCAGGCGCTCGCCGGTGGTGGCGACGCAAATGAGGCCGCGACCGAAGCGGGCCATGAAATTGATGGCCTCGGGGGTGGCCCATTGGGCGGCCATGATGAGGTCGCCTTCATTTTCGCGGTCGGCGTCGTCCACGACGATCACCATCCGGCCTTTCCGCAGGTCGGCCACCACGGATTCGACCGAATTGAGCCATTTCTTCATAAGTTGCCGAGAACCTAATCGGCCTTGCGGCGAATTCCAGCAGCAAATTGCACCGGTGACCGCCCGGCAAGGCGCGGGGTGGGACGAAAGCTCCGTTTCAGGGGTCCAGTTACCACCGGGCAGCGGCCCGCCGGGAGGGGGTAAGGGGAAAAAAGGGACAAACTAAGGGCTGACCCCCTAGGAGAGTCAGACCCTAGTTTTGGCCATCTGCGCCTCGGAAACGCGGGAAACGGCTTGCGGGTGGGGAAGCTTGTTGGGATGGTGGTTCCGGTTCCACCCGCTGACTATGACAAATCAAGAACGGCCCGCACCGGACAACCGACGGCATGACTTGGACGCCCTGCGGGGCTCGGCCATGCTGCTGGGGATTGCGTATCATGCGGCTTTGTCGCTGGCGCTGGGCCTGCCGTGGTTGGTATCGGATCGGGAGGCGAACCGGGGGTTTTTCTTGTTTCAAGCGGCGGTGCACGGGTTCCGCATGCCGCTGTTCTTTTTGGTGAGCGGGTTTTTCACGACGATGCTGTGGCGGAGCAAGGGCTTGCGGGCGTTGCTGAAGCATCGGTTTCGCCGAGTGCTGCTCCCCTTCCTGCTGGGGTTGGTGACGGTGCTGCCGGTGATGAATTGGGCGGCGGGCTGGGCGGTGCGGCGCGGCGCGGCCGCAGCCGCACCGACACCGGCCCCCGCGAAGCCAGTCGCGTCAGCGGTGCCGGCGGCGGATTTCTGGTCCGCCATCCGCCAGGGGGATGCGGCGGCGGCGCGTGCCCACCCGCCGGCGGGCGCGGAACTGAATGCGCCGCACCCGATTTTGGGAGCGACGCCCTTGATGGCGGCCGCCGCCTGGGACTGGCGGGAGGTGGTGGAACAGTTGCTGGCGGCGGGGGCGCAGGTCAATGCCCAGGGCAAGGATGGGGGCACACCATTGCACACGGCGGCATTCTTTGGCCGGGCGGGGGTGGCCGAGTTGTTATTGGCCGGGGGCGCGGACGTGAACGCCACCAACGGCAACAAACAAACGCCTTTGGACTTGGCCGGCGTGGATTATGCCTGGGTCGAGGGCTACGTCGCGTCGGCGGGGCTGCCCTTGGAACGTAAGACCGTGGAGGCGGGGCGCCGGCAAATCATCGCCCAATTGCAAGCGAAGGGGGCACGGCCGGCGGGGCTGGATTGGGGTGGGGCGATGGGATGGTTGCTGACGGCGCCACTGTTCTCCTATCTGTGGTTTTTGTGGGTGCTGTGGTGGTTGGTGCTGGGTTTTGCGCTGTTCGCCTGGCGGGCCCAACGCCGGGGAGGGCCGCCGCGAGTGCGGACGGAGATGCTCGCCCCCACACGGTTGCTGTGGTGGCTCCCGCCCACGATTCTGCTCCAAGCCCTGATGGGTTCGGAATTCGGCCCGGACACGCCGATGGGAGTGCTCCCCTACCCCCATGTGTTCGCGTATTATGCGCTGTTCTTCGCTTTCGGGGCGCGCTACTTCGACGCGCGGGACACCACCGGGCGCGTGGGCGCGGGCTGGCGGTGGACGTTGCCGCTGGCGTTGCTGGTGCTGTTGCCCCTGGGGTTGGAATTGAACACCGGCAAATTCGGCTGGCGCGACCGACTCCTGCCCGCGGGCGCGCAACACCTCGCGAGCGTGGTGTTCCAAGCCCTTTACGCCTGGCTGATGACGTTTGGTTGCATGGGCGCGTTCCGCGCGCTGCTCACCCGCGAGAGCCGGTGGTGGCGGTACCTTTCCGATGCCTCCTATTGGCTCTACCTCACCCACCTGCCGCTGATTGTTCTGGCGCAGGCGGCGGTCCGTGATTGGCCGCTCCCCGCCGGCTTGAAATGGATGCTGGTTACGGCCGCACCCACGGGTTTGTTGTTGCTGGCGTACGACCGACTGGTGCGCTATACGTGGATCGGCACGCTGCTGAACGGCAAACGGACGCGGCCGCCCGCGACGCCACAAAAAACCATTGCATGAACCCCCACCCGAACCGCCCCTCGTTTCGTCCCCGGCTCCTCCCGTTGCTGCTGGCGGGACTCACTTCCTGTTGCACGACCCTTCAGGAGGCCAAGCCGGACGGGGATGTGGTGCGGGCGAACCTGAATCCGGCGGCGGATCCCGGGGTGGACTTTTTCGCGTACGCCAATGGGGGTTGGCTGCGGCGGCATCCGATTCCGCGGACGGAGGCGGCGTGGGGGATTGCGAACGTGGTGCAGGAGGAGGTGTTCGTAAAACTGCGGGCGATCAATGAGCATGCGGCGGCGGAAGCGCAAGCGCCGAACCGGGAACGGGAGCAGCAGCAAATCGGGGATTTTTGGACCACAGCCATGGACGAGCGGAAGGCGGACCGGCTGGGGCGGCAACCGCTGGCGCCGGAACTGGCGCGGGTGGACGCGGTGCGGAGCGGGGCGGAGGCGCTGGCCCTGGGGTGCGCGTGGCAACCGCTGGGCGTGGGGGTGTTCTTCGGGTTGGGGGTGAGCCAGGATGAGAAGCACAGCGAACGGATGGCGGTGCATTTGAGCCAGGGCGGGCTGGGATTGCCGGAGCGGGATTTCTATTTCAACGCGGAGGCGGGGGTGGCGAACATCCGGCGGGAATACGTGGCGCACTTGGGGCGGGTGCTGGTGCGGTTGGGTCGGGAACCGGCGGCGGCGCGGACGGCGGCGACCAACGTCATGGCCTTTGAGACGGCGCTGGCGAAAGCCTCGCGCAAGCTGGAGGATTTGCGCGATCCGGAGAAGAACTACCACGACCTGAGCGTGGGGGCGTTGACCGCGGAGCTCAGCCCCGAAATCCCCTGGGGGACGCGGCTGGCGGAATTGAGCCTGGTCACGACCAACGTGATCGTGGGGCAGCCGGAGTTTGTCACGGCGCTGGCCGGGTTGGTGAAGGACACACCGGTGCCGGTGCTCCAGGATTATCTGCGCGCACACTTGGTGGACGCCTTTGCGGAGAGCCTGGACGGGAAGTTGGCGGCGGAGGATTTTTACTTTTACCACCGGGTGTTGAGCGGCCAAAAGCAGCCGCGGCCGCGCTGGAAACTCGTTTTGGGGGCGCAGGAGGGGGCGATGGGGATGGTGCTGGGGAAACTGTTCGTGCGGGATTACTTCCCCGAGAAAACCAAGCGGCGCTATGTGGCGCTGGTGGAGGCCATCCGGGGGGCGTACCGGGAACGGATTGAGAAGTTGGACTGGATGAGCGCGGCGACCAAGGCGCGGGCGCGGGAAAAGCTGGACGCCATGCACTCGAAGGTGGGTTACCCGGATCATTGGAAGGATTATTCGGGGTTGGTGGTGGGGACAAATTCGTATTGCGAAAACTTGATGGAGGCGGCGCGGTGGCGGTGGCGGGACCAAGTGGCCAAGCTGGGCAAACCGGTGGACCGGACGGAATGGGAAATGACGCCGCAGACCTACAACGCTTACTACCAGTCGCAGAATAACGAGATCGTCCTGCCGGCGGCGATGTTCCTGGTGCCGGGCCGTCGCGACGACGAACTCGACGACGCGGTGGTGTACGGTTACGCGGCGGCTTCGACGATCGGGCACGAGATCACGCACGGTTTTGACGATGAAGGGCGGAAGTTCGACGCGGCCGGCAACCTGAAGGACTGGTGGACGCCGGCGGATGCGGAGCAGTTTCAAAAGCGGGCGGAGCTGATGGTGGCGCAGTTCAACGCGTTCGAACCCCTGCCCGGGCTGCACATCAACGGGCAGGCGAGCCTGGGCGAGAATCTCGCGGACTACGGCGGCCTGCTGCTGGGCTTGGACGCGTTCAAACTCACGGCCCAATACAAGGAGGGGAAACCGGTGGCGGGATTCACGCCGATGCAGCGGTTCTTCCTCGGGTACGCCCTGGGCTGGCTGGCGCAGCAACGGGAGGAAAGCCTGCGGCAGCGCCTGCTGAGCGACGTGCACGCACCGCCGAAGTGGCGCGTGCTGGGGCCCCTGGCCAACCTGCCGGATTTCCACGCGGCGTTCAACGTGCGCACGAACCAACCGATGTGGCGGCCGGAAGCGCAACGCCCCCGGGTGTGGTAACGAAGATTTTCCAATGCAAATAAAGATTCATTTTCGGAAGCCGGCCGGCGGGTGGGCCGGACTGGTGCTGGTGCTGGCCGGCCAAGCGTCGGCCCAACCGTTTTATGTGGCGCCGGGCGGGGACGATGCCAATGCGGGCACCGCGGAGCGGCCGTTTGCCACTTTGCCGCGGGCGCAACAGGCGCTGCGGGAGCATCCGGGCACGGTGTTTTTGCGGGGCGGCACGTATTATCTCGCGGCGCCGCTGGTGTTCACGGCGGCGGACTCGGGCACGGCGGCCTTGCCGAACGTCTGGACCACCCAGGCGGGTGAGACGGCCGTCATCAGCGGCGGGGTGAAGTTGGAGAATCTGGCGTGGCGCGAGGGGGCGAAGGGAGTTTGGTCCACGCCGGTGCCGGCGGACTTGCGGACGGAGGAGATTTTTGTGAACGGAGAGCGCCAGGTTTTGGCGCGGTATCCGAATTTCGACCCGACGGCGAAATACTTCGACGGGTTCGCGGCGGACGCGATCGCCCCGGAGCGGGCGGCGCGGTGGGCGGACCCAACGGGCGGCTATTTTCACGCCATGCACCCGGCGTTATGGGGTGATTTCACCTGGCGCATCACGGGCAAGGGGACAAACAACGAGGTGCTGAAGGAAGGGGGTTGGCAGAACAACCGCGGCGGGGCGGTGCACCGGACCATCCGGTTTGTGGAGAACATATTTGAAGAATTGGACGCCCCCCGGGAATGGTTCCTCAATAACGCGACGCACACGCTGTACTTTTATCCGCCGGCGGGCTTGGAACTGAACCGCGCGAAAGTGGAGGCCACGCGGTTGCGGAGCCTGGTGGAGTTCCGCGGGCAAACCGGGGCCCCGGTGCATCATATTGCGCTGCGGGGGTTGGAATTCCGGCACGCGGCGCGGACGGTGATGGACACGCGGGAGCCGTTGTTGCGGACGGATTGGGCGATTTACCGCGGCGGGGCGATTTTCCTGGAAGGAACGGAAGATTGCGCCTTGGAGGACAGCCGGCTGGATCAGTTGGGCGGGAATGCGGTGTTCCTGAACCACTACAATCGGCGGGTGACGGTGCGCGGTTGCGAGATCGCACGGGCGGGGGCGAGCGGGATTTGCCTGGTGGGCGATCCGCAGGCGGCGCGGAATCCGCTCTTCCATTACGACCAGGTCAACCCCTTGGAGGCGCTGGACCGCACGCCCGGGCCGCGGACGGAAAATTACCCGGCGGATTGCCTGATCGAGGACTGCCTCATCTATTTGACGGGCCGGGTGGAGAAGCAAACGGCGGGAGTGAACATTGATTTGTCGCGACGGATCACGGTGCGCCACTGCTCGATCTACGACATGCCGCGCGCGGGGATCAACATCGGGGACGGCTGCTGGGGCGGGCACGTGGTGGAGTTTTGCGATGTGTTCGACACGGTGAAGGAAACCGGGGACCACGGTTCGTTCAACTCGTGGGGGCGCGACCGGTATTGGCGGCCCAATACCCGGGAGATCAACGCCTGGATTCGGCAGGAGCCGGGCCTGCCGAAGCTGGACGCGGTGGAGCCGACGATCCTGCGCAATTCGCGCTGGCGCTGCGACCACGGCTGGGACATCGATTTGGACGACGGTTCCTCATACTACATCATCACGAACAACCTCTGCCTGCACGGCGGGATCAAGAACCGGGAGGGTTACGGCCGCCGGGTGGAGAACAACATCATGATCGGGTCGGGATTGCACCCGCATGTGTGGCTGGAAGCGGGCGGCGACGTGTTCGCGCACAACATTGTGGAGGACGAATACCGGCCGGCGGTGATGCCGCCGCCGCCGTGGGGCGGGGAGATGGACAACAATTTTTTCCACCGGGCCGGGGCGACCACGCGGCCCGCGAAACGGCTGCAGGAACAGAGCGGGCGGGACGCCCGTTCACTCACCGGGGACGCGCAGTTCACAAACCCCGCGCGGGGGGATTACCGAGTGCGCCCGGATTCGCCGGCGTTGGCGCTGGGATTTGTGAATTTCCCCATGGACCAATTCGGCGTGCGGAAGGCGGCGTTGCGGTTGAAGGCGCGGAAGCCGGTGTTGCCGGAGGCGGTGGTGGTGGCGGAAAGCGCCGGGGCGCCCCCGGCGGCCACCCGGGATTGGCTGGGCGCGACGCTGCGGGACATCACAACGGAGGATGAGCGTTCGGCGTACGGCCTGCCGGCGGCGAACGGCGTGCTGGTGTTCAAACTGCCGGAGGGTTCCCCGTTGGCGCGGGCGGGAATGAAAGGGAGCGACGTGTTGGTGGGGGTCAACGGGGCGGGCTGCGCCAACATTGCGGGCCTGCTGCAACAAGCGGAAAAGGCACCCCGGGGATCGGCATTGCGATTGGATTATTACCGCGGACAATCCCTCCACCACGCCAACCTGCCCGCGCCGGCACGGCCCTGAGTCCCCGGGGCGGGCGTTAATTTGTAATCGGTTCCGGGGGCGGCAGAATCGCGAGACCACGAGTGGTGGCATGGCAGCCGGGGCCGGCGTCCGCGGAGCGCAGGAGCAGGGTGCGGATGCCGGGGTGGGCGGCGGCGAGGAGGTCGTGGGCGGATTCGCCGAGGACCAACATGCCGGTGGAAAGGGCGTCGGTCGCCATGGCGTCGGGCAGGACGACGGCGGAAAGCCAGGCGCCGGCGACCGGATGACCGGTGCGCGGATCCAACACGTGGCCGAGGAGCCGGCCTTCGGCTTCAAAAGCACGGCCCCACACGGCGGAGACGGAGAGCGCTTCGTCACGCAAGGGGATGCGGGTGAGCAACGGGGGGGAGGGTCGTTTTTCGGGGTTCGGGTATTCCACGGCCACTTCCCAAAATTCCTGCCCGGGCGGCCGGCCCAGGGCATAGACCGTGCTCGTGCCGCCGTGGAGCAGGGCGGAAGTAATCCCGGCTTCGCGCAGCAGTTCCACCGCGCAACCGAGGGCGTAGCCTTTGCCGATGGCGCCCAGGTCGATCATGACGCCGGGACGGGTGAAGCGGACGGTCAGGGCTTCGGTGTCGAGCTCCACCAAGTGACCACCGACACAGGCGTGCGCGGCGGCAAGGTCTTCGGGGGCGGGCAGCCGGCCGGTGCCGCCCATGAAACCCCAACAACGGACGAGCGGGGCCACGGTGATGTCGAAGGCGCCGCGGGTTTCCTCATGCAAGCGACGGGCGTCGGCGAGCAGGCGGAAAACTTCCGGACTGACCCGCACGGCGCCCAAGGCGGCGCGGGCGTTGACGCGGGCGATTTCGCTGGCGGGTTGGTAGAGGCTGAGGCGGGCTTCCAGGCGCTCAACTTCGGCGAGGGCTTCCTCCCCCGCGGCCCGGAGCCGCACCGCGTCGTCGCCCGGCAGGACGATCTCGAACCGGGTGGCCATGGCCTGGCAGGCGAGGGCGACAGAAGGGGTCATGCAATCGGGGCGAAGCGGGAAAAAGCCCGCCGGGCCCCGGCGAAGGGGACCGGCGGGCGAAAGGACGGGGTCAGTTGATGGCCAGGAGTTCGACCTCGAAGATGAGAGTGGCCCGGGGCGGGATGGCACCGGGGTAACCGTGTTCGCCATAGGCTTTTTGATGCGGGATGGTGAGGCGAACTTTATCGCCTTGTTGCATGGCGGCCACACCTTCATCCCAGCCGGCGATGACCTGGCCGGTGCCCAAGGCAAATTGGAAGGGTTCGTTGCGGTCCACGGAGCTGTCGAACTTCGTGCCGTCAGTGAGCCAGCCGGTGTAGTGAACGGTGACGGTGTCGCCGGTTTGGGGTTTCGGGCCGGAGCCGGCAGTGAGTTTTTCGATTTTCATGGTCCAGGGTCGGGGGTCGGTTGCAGGGGGCGGGGTTGGAGTTGTTACCAAACTAAAATTGGCTTTTGCGGGTGGCGATCCAGGCGTCCAAGCCCGGGAGTTCGCGCTCCGCGAGGGCGGCTTTGAGCCGGATGACGGCGGCGGCCTCGTGAGCCTTGCCGACGGCATCCTCGGCGACATTGGCTTTGACGTACGCTTCCAGTTCGTCGGCCCGTTCCGTGGTGGCGAAGGCGCGCATGATGGAAGGCACGTAGTTGTTGCGATCGAAGGACTCCAGCTTGGCCAGGAGCGCGGTCATGTTCGCGCGGGCGAATTCCCAGGCGAGTTCCGGCTGTTCCCCCAGTTGGGCCACGCTGATCACCAGACTGGTGGCCTCCTGGGGCACCGTTTCGGAGGTCAGGGAAATTTCCAAGGTGCGGCGCGCCAGGACCGGATCCACGGTGGAGGCGAGGCCCGCGTAGTAGAGCTGCCGGTCCTCGGAGCCTTCCGCGGCGCGGGCGAGGGCATGGATTTGGGCATGCACCGCGGCGTCGCCATAGCGGCCCGCGAGATGGATCACCGCCGGGCGCAGGTCGGCGGGGAGGGAGTCGGGCCGGGTGATGAACCGCGCAAACCGCGCCAAGGCTTCGCGGCGAACGGCGGCGTCGCCGAAGGCACCCAGCGTGGTGATGAGCCGGGTGCGGAGCAGGCCGGTGTTCGGATGTTCGCCGCGGTGTTTTTCCCAGCCCAGGCGGCGGAGTTGCGGTTGGAGGCAGCCGACCGCCCAGGCCTGCCAGGCGGCGCGGCCGGGGCGGCCGCGTTCCAAGGCGTCGAGGAATTCCAAATTGCCCAGAACTTGGTCCCAAATGGCGTAGGTTTTTTCCCCGGCAAGGGACGGCAGCAAGGCGAGGTAATCGGGCGCGTGACCGCGGCCGGCTTCGACCGCGGCCCAGGCGTCGCCCAGCAGGTTGAGGCGATCGGCGGCGGGAAGTTTGGGGTAGCTTTGGCGCAGCCGGGCCAACACGGCCGGGTCGTAAGCGACGCGGTAATAGCCGACATCCCCCGCATTGGCCTTGATCACGCTGCGGGCGTCCCCGAAGGGGACGGTTTTTTCCGCGGTGTCGAGCAGCACGAAACGGGTGCCGGCGTGCGGATGGGCCAGGTCGGTGAGGGCCACCGGAATGCTCCATTGCAACGGGGTGGCGGCGGGGTCCTGGATGACAAAGCGTTCCTGCGCCAGACGGAGGAAATGCAGGCCGTTGGTCGTGAAGGTTTGGAGGCGCACGAGGGGCAGTCCGGGTTGCTCCGTCCAACCGGCGCACAGGCGGCCGATGGGCTGGTGGGAGGCGCCTTCCAAAGCGTTCCAGAGATCGGCGGTGGTGGCGTTGCCGTTGAGGTGGTTCGACAGGTAGGCCTGCACCCCCTGGCGAAACACCTCCTCACCGAGGTAGGTCTCCAACATGCGCAAGAGCGCGCCGCCCTTTTGATACGTGATCGAGTCGAAAGCGTCGTTGGCCTGGCTTTCGTTGGCGACGGCCTGCTGTATGGGATGGGTCGTGCCCCGGGCGTCGGCGCTCATGACCCCGGCTTTGTCGGTCCCCGCGGCGAGCCACATTTGCCATTCGGGATTGAAATGATCCGCGGCCTTGGACTCCATCCAGGTGGCGAAACCCTCGTTGAGCCAGAGATTGTCCCACCAAGCGGTCGTGACCAAATCACCGAACCATTGGTGGGCCATTTCGTGGGCGACGGTGGTGAAAAGTTCCTGCCGGGTGTGCTGGGAGCTGGTCTGGGGATTGAGGAGCAGGAGGGATTCGTTGTAGGTGATGGCGCCCCAATTCTCCATCGCGCCGCTGAAGCCGCCGGGGATGGCGATTTGGTCCAGTTTGGGCAATGGGTAACGGATTCCGAAATACCGGTTGTAATAGGCGAGCAATTGTTTGGTGGATTCCAAGGCATAGCGTCCCTGCTCCCGTTTGCCCGCGGTGGTCACCACTCGGATTTGCACGCCCTCGGCCTGGTCTTCGATGGTCTCCAATTCGCCGGAGACGAAGGCGAGCAGATAACTCGCCATGGCCGGGGTGCGCGCGAAACGGACCTCCTTGAGCCCGCCGGGCAAGTTGATCTCGCTGGTGATGGGCAGGTTGGAGAACGCGCGATGGGCGGCGGGGACCACCACGGCCAGGTCGAACGTGGCGCGGAAGACCGGTTCATCCCAGCACGGGATCATCCGGCGGGCGTCCGTGGGTTCCATTTGGGTGCCGAGCATCACTTTCTTGCCGCCGGGGGTGGCGTAGCGCACGTAGAAGAGACCCTGGGCCTGCTCGGTGATTTTGCCGGTGAACTCCAGCGCCAGTTCGTAGCGGCCGGGGGCGAGTTCCGTGTCCAAGGCCAGCCGGACCACTTGTTTGCCCTCCACGGCTTCGGGGGTGAGTTGGCGGGGGGCGGGCGACCGGAGGACCGCCTTGGTGACGGTTAAATCGAGGGCATTGAACAGGATTTCGCGAACGGGAGAGCGGACTTCGAGGGCGACGGTGACCGTGCCGCGGGTGGTGAAGTTGGTCCGGTCCGCAGAATTGGAGAGATCGGTTTCCAACCGGATCGCGTAATGGTGGGGAACCACGGTTTTGGGCAACTGCCCCGGCGTGCCGTCGAAGGAGAAAGGAGCCTCCGCCCGGGCGGAAGCGACCACCAACCCGGCGGCTCCCAACACCAAGCGGACCGCCAACCCCAACCAACGGCCAAATGCCAACATCGCGTGATGATTATGCACGGGCGCCGGGGTGTCAACGGCGGGGCGGGACCCTGCGCGCCGGAGAAAACGGGCCAAAGCGGCACCCCCAGCCATCCGGGACACCGGGCGCCGGCGCCCGCCGACGGTTCAGTCCGCGAGCGGTTCGGCGCTGAGTTGGACTTGGAGATGGCTGGTGGCGCCCGGGGCGAGGCGGTGTTGGTTGCGGCCGACGTTGCCGGATTCCACGCAGACCATGCCGGGGTATTCCATGTCCCCGAAATCCGCCATTTGCCGGGACTTGGCGATCCAAGGATTCCAGACCACGGTGCTGGCCGAACCGGTTTTCGCCACGCGGATGGTTCGGCGCCACGCGGCGTCGCGAATGGTCACCGTCCCGGTCGTGTCCAAATACACCCGGTCCACTTCGCTGGCAATCCGGATCGCGGGTTCATTTTCGCGGCGGAGGACCGCGCCGCCGACCTTGTCCAGGTACTCCCCGCCGGACAGTCCTTGGATGGCAATTTGGTCGATATCGCTGATGAGGAAATAAGTGTGGAGACAATCTTCGAAGATCAATTCCCCGGCCGGAGCGCGGTTGGTCACGGCCAACTCCAAGCCAAGGGTGGCGCCCACCGTGATGGTGTAATCCGCGGCGAAGGCCGGGAAGCCCGCGGCGGCGGGGCAGTCCAAATGCAGGGTGACGCGCACCGAACCGGCGGCGGGCGGGAACGTGTTCGCCCCCAAAGTCCAGGTTTGCGTCCGAGCGACGCCATGGGCCGGCAGTCCTTCACGGGGACCGAACCAAGGGAAAATGAGCGGGATGCCACCACGGATCGGCTTGCCCGCTTCAAAGCGGCTGGCGGCGCTCATGAAAAGCAACGGCCTTTGCCCCGCCGCCTGGTAACGGGTCACGTGCGCGCCGTGAAGGTAGATCTCGGCGGCATCGCCCTGCGGGCTGGTGACCAGGAGCCGGGGCAAACCACCCTCGCCGTTTTCGAATTGCACACCGGGAGTGGTGGCAGGCGACAAAGCATGAAAATCCAAGGTTTCGTTCATGATGCGGAGGATGGCAGAGGGTGGCGGAGGTTGGTTTATTGGCCCGGTTTGGGGGCGGTTTTCAGGTTTTTGACGAGAAGGGCGTTGGCTTGATCGGCGCAGGCGTGGGAAGCATCGGCAATCCCGGCGGCCATGCCGGAGGCAAAGGCGGTGGCCGTGGAGGTGCCCTGGACCATAAAGCTTTGACCGTTGAAAGGCACGATGTCCGTGCCGGGCGCCATCAGGTCCACGAAGCTGCCGCGATTGGCGTAGCTGGCGATTTGGCCGTTCGGGTCGGAGGCGGTCACGGCGATCACGCCGGGATACGCGGCGGGGTAGGTCGCAGTGGTGACGGGTTCGTTGCCGGCGGCGGCGTACACGGGGATGCCCCGCGCCACGACCTGATCAATCGTGTCATGGAGGAACTGGCTGTCGCCGCTGCTGCCCAAACTCAGGTTGAGGATGTTGGCGCCCTTGTTGACCGCCTGAATGATGCCGTTGGCCACATCAAACGTGGTAGTGGTGGCATTTTGGCCGTAAACATCCACCGGTTGCACCCGCACGCTCGTGGTGCCGCCGGTGCGTTGCTGGAGCATTTGCAGGATCGCCGTGGCCATGGCGGTGCCGTGGGTCATGGTGGCGGGATCGGGTGTGTAATCGCCGGCGACTTGGATCGGGGTTTTGAAAAACGGGGCCAGACCGGGGCTGAGCGGCTGGATGGCGGTATCGATCAGGCCCACAACCAGCTGGCAATTGTGGTTGTTGGTTGCGGGGTTGAGCTGCGGTTCGGCCGAGCCACCGCCGCCCGAGAGGTTCAACTGCGGGGGCGGATCGATGTTGAAATTGGATTCCACCGCCTGCACGTCCGGGTTTTGCGCGAGTTCCGTCCGTGCCGACTGGGCGGCGGCGGCGTCGCCGAATTGGAGCCGGTAGGCGCCCTGTTCATCCATGCGCCCGACCACCTTGGCGCCAAGGGAACGCGCCAGCTCGTCGATTTTGACCTTGGAACCCGGCTTCAGCTTGACGACCAATTCGTTGGGAATGGGAACGGCGGAACCGGATACTTTGGGGCGGGACTTGATGGTCTGGGTGGCGCGATCGCGGGAATTGCGGAAAACAAAGAGGCGGCGGGCGCCCGGGTTGGCGTCATCCGGGAGGATGGTAAAATTGATGTCACCGAGCATCCGGCCCAAGGCCTGGCCGAGGGGGACATCGGAAAATTTGGCGGCGATATTGCGCGAGAGGCCCGGCTCCACGAACACCTGCCAACCGGTGGTCTGGGCGACGTTTTCCAGCAGGGCCAGAAGCGGCCAGGACTCGATCCGGGCGGTCAGCAGGGTGTGATCGGCGCTCCATTCCAGGGAGTTAGTGCCTCCCTTTCCCGCGGCCGCCATCGCGGCCACTGAATCCGCCGCCCGTGCCGGGCCGGACAGGGCCAACCCCAAGGCCAGCCAGAGTCCGATCCGCAAAAGATTTAGCTTCATCGCGGGCAAGGTAGCATGAAAGCACCCCCGGAACAAGCCGCATGGCGTGAGGGATGATGGCGATGCGAACGGACGGAAAGGGGGCGGTGGGTTTGGGGTGGGGAGCAGGCGGGGGCGGATGGACTTGATGGACTTGGTGGACTCGATGGACTTGGGGGGTGGGGTTCGTGAGGCAGCCCCCCACCCCGCCGGTTGAATCGGGCATTCGGTTCGACCAGCCTCGCGGCGGCCCGGGTTATGATGGCATTGATAAATGGGGCCACCCATGATATTATGCCATTTATGACAACGCGATTGACCATTGATAGCGCCGGTCGGATTGTCCTGCCCAAGCCGCTCCGGAAGGAATTGGACCTTGGGCCCGGAGACAGCCTGGAGCTGGAGAGCAAGGGCGAGCGCATCACCCTGCGGCCGCTACGCGGCAGCACACCGCTCACCAAGGAAAAAGGCGTCTGGGTTTTCCGCACCGGCCAACCGTTGGCCGCTTCCGTGACCGATGAGCTGTTGCAGCAGATTCGGGAACAGCGCGACCACCAGAACCTCGCGCCTGGCGAATGAAAGCGTTTTTGGATACCTCGGTCCTCGTGCCGGTCTTCTACGGCGACCACCAACATCATGCCGCCAGTTTGGACCTGTTCACCCGCTTTCCCAAAAAGGAAATTGGCTGCGGGGCGCACAGCCTCCTCGAAGTGTACGCCACCCTGACCCGCATGCCGGGCAAGCATCGCATCAGCAGTGAACAAGGGATGCTCTTCATCAGCGACATTCGCGAACGCCTGACCGTGGTGGCGCTGACCGCCGACGAATATGGCGACATGCTCCAAACATTCACGTCGCTTGGCATCGTTGGCGGAACCATTTATGACGCCCTGCTGGCCGCCTGCGCCCGGAAGGCCAAGGCGAAAGCCCTCTTCACTTGGAATACGCGCCACTATGCGCAATTCGGGGCGGAGGTGTTGAGCATTCTCGGCACGCCGTAGCGCCAATGAACCGCTGCAGGGGCCTGAGTCCGGGAAGCGGATCTTCCTTCCGCACTCCACAACGCCGGCGTGCGGTCTCAGGTCCGTGAACCGCCGGGCTGAGGGGGTGCCATGCCGCCGGCCGAATTCGGGGACAATGCGCGTCGGTTACCGTGTGTTTTCCCCCGCCGCCTCCGGGGCGGTGCGCAATAAGAACGCGCCTACCCGGCGGGTTACGCCGGGCTAATGGCCAACAACCCTCCGGGTTGCGCGGGTCAGTCCGGCCGCCCGGCGGGCGGCACTCGGCAAGGAGCAGTCGTTCAGGGGGCGGTGACCAACTCGACGGCCTCGAAGGCCGGGCCACGAATTGCCCTTTGGAGATAGGGGGCGTTCAAATGATTTGCGCTGAAAAAACCAGGCCGGATGGGCGGGGAGCGCCGCAATTCGGTCCAAATGGATTCCGGAAGCTCATTTGGGGGGCGCCACCGATCCCGAAGGGCAAGGCAAAGATAGAACCGCGTGTTCTCGCTGCAAGCACGGCCCCTGATGCCGTTCAAAATCTCACGCTGAGAGAGCGAATCTCTCAGCCGATAGAAGCTTTTTTGCGCAGCGGAGTCATCTTCATCAGAAAGGCGGGAGTCAAACGCAGCCAACTTCCAAGTCACCACCAAATGAACAATGACCACCACAAAAACCAAGGCAAAATAAGCCGCCAACAACTTGAGCCGACCTTTGCGGCACCGGGCAATCCAACCGAGGCCGCAGCAAAGAGCCAAGAGGACACCACCGAAGAAGAAGGCGTGAAAGCGGCACAACTCAGTCGCAAATTCCCACGGAGCACTCGTTGAATCCATGCTGCTGAGCATACCATTTCAGCACGAAAGCCAGGTCATCGGGGGACCGGGAGGAAGCGCGATTCCTTGGTGGTCACGCGCCCCCCGGACGCGGTATACGGCGTGAGACGAGGGTGGAATTGGTAGCTGGGAGGTTGCCCGGTTTTCAAACCACGAGCAGCGCAGGTTGGTCTCGGCTGGGTTTGCCAGGCAAGTCTTGGCTTCATTCGGGTTACAAAAACTCAGGTTTTCATGGAATTCACCCTCCCGAAGGAATGGGGACCGAAAGGTTACGGCAAATCGAACGCGCCAAGAACTTCTTGATTTCGTTGTGGCGGGGCATGGCCTCCTTGCGTCCAGTTTGCGGGTTGCACCAGATCGAATGGCTGCCCTCCTCCCGGACTGATTCGCAGCCATGCTCCTGCGGATGGGCGAGTAAATCCTGGCGCTTCACGGGAGCAGAAGTTCCATTGCTTCCGCTTGCGGATCGAGCCGGAAGACTTCCGCGCGCTCCGCGTCCAGCAAGAGGCGAAGCGCGGCCGCGAGGTTATCGAGGCATTCTTCCCGAGTTTCCCCCTGTCCGTTGGCCCCGGGAACTTCCAGGCAGGTTGACCAGAATCCGCCTTCCGCCGGTTCGCGGCGATGAACGATCGCCTTGAATTGTTGCATGAGCACAGGCTACCACAACCGGCCCGGCAAGCAAGCCGGGGCGAGAAAGCGAACGTGCCGGACTCCAACTGCGCCCCATTCCGAGCCGCACGCATTTGTCGACATGCAAAACACCAGCACGCGCGAGCGCTCCGCGAGCGGGCGCACCACGGCCTTGTCCTTCGCGCTGTGGCTGAGGAAGACGTCGTATTGGAAGCCGTCGGGCATGGCAGATGATTATGGAATGCGAGCCAATTTAAAAGGGAAAAATGTTTGCTGAAGATGATCTTCTCCTCCATCGCGAGGTCCTTGTCGAAAGACACCTCCAGATCGCCCACGCCCGGCGCCCGCCGCGTCAGCTTGATGCCAAGCCGCTTCCCGGCGTTCGTCTTGAAATCGGCGGCATAACGCCACCGCTCATCCTGCGCGAACGCGTCGCGGTGATGCAGGCGCACGACCAGCGTGGGTCAAATTCTGCTGCTCGGAAAACTGGCAAGGTTCACTCTGCCTTGCCCTTCCTGGCTGCTTTCTCGGCGCGGAGTTTTTCGATGGCGGCGCGCACCTCATCTTCCCACGGCAGCTTCCCGTCCTTGGCGGGGTCGTAGGGCGGGAGGTTGGGGATGGGGACGTTCATCTGCTGGAGCAGTTCGGTGGTCTTCGTAAGTTCGTAACGCCACACATACGGCTCACCGTCGGCCCAGGCCCATTTGTAGGCGGCGAGGGCGTGGTGCTTTGCCTGCGCGGGGTCGCCGAGGGCGAGCCAGAGCTGGGCGAGGAGGCGATGCGCGGGGTCGCGGACTTGGGCCAGGCGCTCGGCTTCCTCGCGGGGATTGGCGAGTTGGCCGAGGTGGTGCTTGGCCAGGGCGAGGCCGGTCTCGGAGCCGGCATCAATGACCGACCGGGTGTCGCGGGCCAGGCGCACGGCCTCCTGGTAGGTCGGCGCCGCCTGCGCCCACTCGCCTTGCGTGAGACGCCAGTCGCCGCGCAGGCGGTGGAGAGAGCGGATGATGGTGCGGTCTTTGCCCTGGGCCGCCAGGCGCTCGGCCTCGGCCAGGTGAGCCTCCTGCAAGCTACCCTGCCAGAAGTGAAACTCGGCGTAACGCTGTTCAGCCATTCCGTGCCGATAGACGGCGCGGTCCCAATCGCGGCCCATGGGGTCGAGCAGGCTCCAGGTGGCGGCGGCCTCCGCCCACTGGCCCAGCCTCGACTGGTCGGCGAAAAGGTTGAGGCGGCCCCTGAAAAGATTTCCCTTGGCTTCGCTCAAGGTGGCGACCTCCAAGCCGAGGGAAGCGGTGCGGAGCGCTGGGGCGAGCCGATTCTGGGCGGTCAGATTGCTTGAGATGTTGCGGAGATCAATCGCCGTGTTGGTCCAGTCTTCGGCTTCCAAGTCAACTCGTAGGGCCGTGCCGTAAGAGGCGAAGGCAGCAGCCAGTTCACCGCAAGAGTCCAAGGTGATTGCTGCTTCATTCGCCAGATACGAACTGTGCCTGGCAATCACCTCCTTCGGCAGTTCGCCCCAGCCGTTGGGGAAGAAGGGCTTCAGCAAGGACAAGGTTTCGGCATAGGCATTGAGGTTGAAAAAGAGCGCATTCGACAAATCACCGCTATAGGCATCCGCCGCCTGCTGGTAGTGGCCGAGCTTCAGCAGGGTGCGGACGACGCGCAGGCCGCTGCGCACGTCCTCCAGCGTCTCGGCATCGTCGTAGGGGCGGTGGGGCTGGGCGGTGAAGTGGTCCACCACGCGCCGGCCGTGGCGTTCGCGGTCCGCCGCCGCCATCGCGCCCGAGGCGACGCCGCGGACGACGGGGTGGAGGTCATACTTCCGCGTGCGGCCATCCCATTGCAGCAGGCCCCGTTGCTCCAGGTCTCTGACGGTCGCTTGCAGCTTCGGGGCCGAGAGGAACTCCGCCGAGGCCAGCCGGGCTTGCACCGCCTTTTCATAATCCTGCCAGTGCGCGAGGGCGGCTTTGTATTGCTTCTGCGGCTCGGCCTTCTGTTCGTCGGACATTTGCTCCCAGCGCATCCATTTTCCATCAACACGATGAGTGCCTCGCTTCTCCGGCGGCGTCGGCTGTTCCACCTTCTCCGGCTCCGGTGGCAGGTGGGGATTGAAGGCTTTGAGCGTCTCGTAGTCCACGGAGTCGGTGAGCAGGGCGAGGGTGGAGAGGAGCTGGCGGCCGGCGTCGGGCAGCTTTTGGATCGCAGCCTCAAGGATGTGGTTGCGGCGCTGGATGAGGTCGAGGCTGGCCAGGTCGAGCGCGGCTCCGCCGTCGGGGGCGGCGGACCAGGCGTCAAAGTCGCCGCGCGCGGGAAGGTAGTTCGCGATGAGGCCGCCGAGGATGCCGATGACGAGCGGGTGGTTGTCGCAGTTGGCGGTGAGGTAGCCCTGGATGGCGGCGCTGTTCCCCTCGATCTCGCAGGAGCGCAAGAGGGCCTCGGCATCCGGCGGACGCAGGCCGGGGAGGGTGATGCGCTTCGCGCCGGGGATGGGCTGGCCGGAGGGATTCAGCAGGACGCGCGGGGTGAGGCGGGAGCTGACCAGCAGCTTCGACGGGGCGGCGGCGGCAAGGGCGCGGAGGAGGTCGTGGTCCTCGTCGCGGATGGCGTCGCAGGGGTTGCGGTTGACGATTTTGTCGGTGGGGATGTTCGCCTCCTCGTCGGGGACTTCGGCGGCTTCAATGCGGTGGTAGGCGACGAGGATGCGCTCGAGTCCATCGAGGATGAGCAGCCAGGGCCGGGCATGGAGCTGGGCGAGGAGTTCGTCCTGCAGCTCGG
>CAIYZC010000523.1 GCA_903930565.1 uncultured Pedosphaera sp. | reverse complement strand
GCCGCGGGCGGTCCTTTCCGCCAGCGCCAAGACCTCGTTGGTGGACAACGTGGCCACGCCATGAAAATTGGTGAGCTGTTCCAGCTCTTGCACGGCCCAGAAAGATCCCGGGCTGCGGTAGCCGATCACCGCCCCATCCTCTATCCAAAACAGAGTGGCGCGCCGATGGACACAATGCACGTCGATCGGCGAGCGCGGGCTGCCCACGACGAGCCGCTGCAAATCCGCGGTGCCGGCGGGAACTGAATCCGGCGGGATCCGCACCACGCTGGCAAAATTCGCGATCAGCGCGAAGCTGATGCTGAGGAGGGCGTTGGTGTCGAGCATACGAATAATGTTCCTACTACCACGGATCGAGATTACTTCTGGCACCCTTAGAAGCGCTTACATCGATTCGATTTCCATCTATCAGTCCAGAAATAACTTAATCCAAGGCAATAGTCGAGTATAACTAGTTTGATTACGGGAAACTATATGATTCTTGGTTGTACTGATTTATATACATTCCACCAAATCCGAACACCTCAATCGCATTCCGGGTGGTAAAGCTTGTAGTTGCGATATTATAGCCAAATGCAATGACTTCTGGATCGGCGAGTGGATATGCCTTGTTATTTGGCATAGCCAATAAATCCGCTTGCACGATGGCTTCAAAAAGTGTGCAATCCTGAAAGGTCCACGCGAAAATAAATTGGCATCTCCAATTGCAAAGAGAGGAATCTTGCTTTTGATTACAAGTCAAACCAGTTCTGCTGTCGACGGTGCGCTCACAAGGAACGCACATCGGAGTAACCATATTCCAGCCAATGAAGGCAGCAGGCCGGACATTATGGCTAAAATAGGGCGTAATGTCGGGATCGGGAACCGAAACATCACCGGGAAAGGTATTCTGAGGCCAACAATACCAAACGCGGGGATCGGGATTCGCCCAAGAAGGGTGCGTGTAACGCATCTCCCAGTCCAGCAAACCAAATGCGCGCAACGGGCCATGTGCAGTGTCGCAGCCGTCCAGAAAGGCGAATCGATACCTTTGTTTAATTGCTGATTTGAGTTGCTGGACAGAACTTTCAGCAAAGGATTCAGGGCTTCCGTGGAAATCAGCCCATACGTTACGGTTATTTGGATTTCCGAGCAGAGAACGCAGGGCTTTTACATCGGCATTCTTATGCTTTTTGTCCAACGCCCTTACAGGCCAAGTTTGGGCGCCTTGGCTGTTTGAAGGATAAATGATTTGCGGTGCAATACCCGACCCCATTGTTGCGCCAGAAATCATATCGCCGAGCACATTTGAATGATACCATGGAGTTCCTGAGATATCAACTGTGTCATAAATTGGTTGAGAACTTTGATTCGAATTTGGTGGGGTATAGTCGGCAATGCTATCCTCGTAAGAGAGAACCTATTGACCCACCGCCGGCCAAGGCAGATCCACTTTGTTTCGCCTTGACGCCTGCGGAACCCCGCTGGTCGCAGTTGCTGAGGAGTATGGCAATACCGAAGCGTAAACCTTCCCTCCCGGTCCGACTCCTGGCACTAAGCCCATGGGTTGGGAGAAATCCAAACTACCATTCGCATCCGCGGAAGCAAATTCCAAGTCAACAGCCGGAGGACTCAAGGAATAAGGATAATCCTGAGTGTACAAATTCAAAATGCAGTCTGGTGTGGTGGAGGGCACCACCATATGGACTTCCACCGTCGTTTCGACCAGGTCTTGCCAAAGAGGATAACTCACATCGTTGGACACTATGATTGAGATCCCAGGTACTATGGAAGTCATTGGATTTCCGTAATAGTTTGTGGCATAGATAATCAGTGCACCAATGGTATGCGGCCCGTTTGGAAGTTGCCGCGTGTCCACTTCCAACTTCGCCATTGTCGTTGCAGGATTGAAAACGGCACAGTTCGCAGAGAAGCCACGCCCGTCCACTTGAGGATCAATCTCAACCATTATGGTCGCCAGCGGATCCAAGCCGATTTCCAAGGCGAGATTGCCAGTGACCACTGTGCCGGCGGGCGGGCCAAGAATTGCGCTCGGCGCCGTGTTCGCAATGGTCCAATCGGTTTCCGTCGTGTCGGCGATGCCGTTGCCGTTGCGATCCTCGATAAAATCCGGAATGCCGTCCCCGTCGGTGTCCGCAGGCAAGCTTCCGACCAAGGCAAGATAGTGCGGCCCCATGTTGACGGGGTTGGCCGCTTCCTTGACGTTGGTGATGTATGACGTGAAGTGATACAAGCCGGCCGCGGCAGCGGGTTGAGAACCGTTGTGGAACAAGGCGGCCGCGGTCGTGGGCAAGTAGAAGTTGCCCAGCGGACCGCGCACATAGGGCAGGGTGGAAAGCGTAACGTCCGTTCCCGGAGGCGCCCCGGGTTGAAGATGAAAGGGCATCCCGACGTAGGCGTTGTGATGGTTGTTTTGCACCGGTCCGTTCAGGAGATTGCCATTGCCATCGGTATCCAGGAAGGCACCGTGAAAAATGTTGTCGGTGAAGGTCCAATTGGTGCCGGCAATGGGGACCAGGGCAATGTCGTTGGAATAAAACAGGTTGTTGAAGACGCTGAAAGATTCCTCCACCACCGCGTCTGATGTCACCGGCACAACAACCAACCCGCAGCGCTCGAAAACATTGTTCCGCAGCGTGAAAGTCCGACTCATTGCCGAACCCGCCGCATAGTCCACTTCCCCACCCTGAAACAGGCAGCTGTCCAAAGTTAAATCGCCGACCAAATCGTAGGTGATTGAGCCATCCCCGTACAAATTGCTGAAATGGGCGGCGCCCCCGTCCAGCACAGGAAAATCCGCAAAGTGAAGATCCGCCGCCGCCAAGGGCTGGGTGGGCTGGGGCGGATTGCCGGTGATGACGTTTTGCAGCCAGAGTCCCTTGAAAGTAATCATGGGACTCACCACTGGTTGCCAATAATAGCACGGGCTTTCCTGGACGCAATCCACATGGGTGAAGGTGACATGATTGGTGGGGACGCCATTAACCCGGAGCCTGCCCCCGGGATTGACCCGAATTCCCCAAAATGGGATGTAGTTCGGTGCCGTCGAAAGCGCGCTGGTCAGCGCCAGCACGGTGCCTTGATCGATGCTCAGCGTGCAGTTGTTAACGGTGACGGCGTCGATGACATAATCGACGGCCGCGTAATGGTAGCCCAAGTCCGGCGGCATTCCTTCGCGGATGGGTTCTTGTTGGAGCGTGAAGCTGTCGTCGTGGTCATCCGCCACCATGATTTCCGGCGGCGTCGTGGTGCGCCGGGCGAGATCCCCGATCAAGCCGGCCGCCAGATTCGTAATCCCGGCCCCGGCGAAGGGGGAATCTTCGCGCAAATAATATCCCCCTTGGTAGGTGGAGATAATCGGAACGGGGTTGCCATTGTTGTCCAAGTAACTGCCGGGGAAAAAGGGCGCGCAAGTTTCCACGAGCGGGAGTCCACCAAAGACCGGGGCGGCCCAAAATCCGTTGTCCCAACCGTTCAAAGAGGGATAAAGGTACGGGGAAGAAGCGGTCATAATGCTCGGGCAATTGGCAAAGATGCTGTTGGTCGCCACAAAGCTGCAAACCGAAGACTGCGCCACAAACGCCGCCGTGGCTTGATCCACCGTGCAATGGGTCAGGCAAACCGTGACCGGCGATTGCGCCAAGACACTGGTGGTAACGCGAGAGAAGAGGCTGTTGTTCACGGCCAGCGTGGTACCGCAAGAGCTGCTCGCACTGCAAGCGCCGCCCGCACCTGTGATCGTCAGGCCGCGGAGACACTGCACGAACTGCGAGTCCGTGACCGAAGCCGACGTTAGTACGGTCAAGTCGCAATGAACCGCTTCTTGGGCGTAACAGAACCGGAGATTGGACAAGTCCACGGTGGTGCAGGCGAGCCACAGCGCGGGGGCCGCGTAATAATAGTGGGGTGGCGGAACCGGGCCGTGGTAGGCGAGCGTGCCGCCATGCAAAGTGGCGCCCTCGCAGGATTCCCCCACCGAATCGTCGTCCGTGGCGGTGAAGATGGCGGGCCGGTAAGGAGTGGTTTTGCAGGTGAGCGAATTGTAAATACGGAGCATCCCGGGGGTGTAAAGCGGCCCCACCGGGGTGGAACTGGCCGTGGGGGGATACTTGAACACAGCCCCGCCCTCAATGGTCACGGGGCCCACGCAGAGCACGGGCCCGCTGATGAAATAGGTCGTATCGCCGGCGAACACGGTGGCTGAGTTGAGGCGGCCAACCAAGGCTTGGTAATCAATGGTGACCCCGGCACGCGCGGCCAATCCGGCGGCGGCGGCGAAGCGAGTCGGCCCGGCAGCGGACCGCGGAGGCGTCGGCGTGGGTTTCGCCCGCGGATTCGGCGGGCCATCAGACGCGCCAGCGAGCGCGTACGCGGAATGGGCCGCCGCCGGGGCGCTGGGCAGCGCGGCAACGAGATCCTGATGCTTGCGCAGGAGACCAGGCGCACCGATGCCGCGCCCCGCACGGGCGGAGCCGCCGGAGCAAACAGGCAGGGCCAGGAGAGCGGACTGGACGTCGGCAAATTCCACGGACTCCACCAGGAAAGTACGGCCGCTGGCCGGGTCGGTGGTGTAGGTTTTGGCGACGGGAACACTGAAGGAGTTCGTACCCTCGCCACCCCGAGCCTGGCCGGTGGCGAGCACCAATTCGCCAAAGCCCAACTGGTCATCGACCAAGTCCGGGGTATGCATTTTGGCGCGCTTACGGTGGTCTTTTTCCACCCGCAAAACCCGCGTCGAGTGTTCGGGCTCGGGGGGGGCGAAGAATTCCGTGAGGATTTGCAGGCGGGTCGTCGCAGGGGGAAATTGAAAACTCGGCGTTCCGAAATCAGCGAGATTTATCCGACCCGTCAGACGCACATCTTGCTCCAAAGAACCTCGGTCCAGTGAGTAGATGACATCGGCGCACACCCCGGCGGCGATGCCCGGAGCCGGGGTGAAGGCGTCCGCGTAGATGATTTGGCCGGGAGCGGTTTGGACGCCGGTGACGTTGGTGAGGAGCGCGATGATTTGCGTAACGCCGCTGGCGGAATCGAACAAGGCAATGGCGGTGGGCGTGGAGCGCAGAACGTGGTGGTCGCCGCTCACGGCAGTCACCGCCGCGCTGGAATTCAACTCGGCGTTGAGATAAACGTGATGTTGGAGGCGCTCGGCAATGAATCCGCCCGGCACGGCGTCAAATGTCGGGTCGCTCTCCGCCCACTGCCCCGTGGCGGGATCACGGTAATGCATCCCGGTGGCCATCTCGGTCACATGATGTTGCTTGCCGCCGCGCTGGGAGAAAGCGCTTTGGTTCGTGCCCGCCACATCCGACCGGGCGGGTCGGGCCACGGACAACACCCGATGGTTCGGGCCAATTTCGGTGACCGTGGGCGGCGTTGAAGGGGTTCGGGAAAGGGATCCCGGGAGGGTGATTCGCGTGTAGTTGGTATCACGGTCCAATTTTTGCACCGCCGCATTGGTGCCCACCAAACGGGGGAGCGGTTGGTTGACCGGAAGGTTTGGCGGACTATTCTGCAAGGACGGCGATGCCGCTGCTCCCGAAGCCCCGAGTGATTGACTGTAGGAGTTGACGTTTATTCCGAGGGCGAGGACCAGTATGCCCACAACCGGCCCCACCAGCCCGCCCCACTGGCCATATCTGCTCATAATACTGGTTCCGTTTTCGTTACTATGCTATTCGGCCCGGCCAGAAATGTGCTCATTCTGGCAAATCTTTATGTTGGAATAAGAGCACTGTAAACTTCGGAAGTGGTAATGTCAAATAAATTATTAAGCAATTTTTTGAGCTGTTGTTTGGAAGGCTTTGCGACGATGGAAGGGAAGATGCGGGACAAAAGTCCGTCGGCCCCCTCACTTGGCGGCGGCGGCTTTGACGAGTTCGGCGACGAGTTCGTCGCTGGTCCATTTGTTTTCGGGGAAGATTTTTTGCACGCGGCCGCGGGCGTCCACGACCACGGTGCGGAGGTTGTGGGAGATGCTGCCGGCCTCGCGCCAGAAGGCCTCGCCCACTTGATCGGCCAGGGCGGTGATTTCGAGGAGGTTGCCGCTGACAAAGTCCCAATGGGCGGGATCGTAGTTGAAACGGTCCGCGTAGGCCTTGAGGACATCGGGGGCGTCGTATTCGGGATCGAAGGAAACGGCGAGCAGATGCCAATTGGCGGGGCCGTTGGACTGCGCGAGGAGTTTGGCCTGGGCG
>CAIYZC010000522.1 GCA_903930565.1 uncultured Pedosphaera sp. | reverse complement strand
TGGGAAAATCCCGGTTTCGCCGGGAGCGACGTCAGGGTGAGCGCCGGGCGGTGGCCAGAGCGGCGGTGATGGCCACATCGCCCGGGTGCCGTTCCGCCAACCGGGTCAAGGCCCCCACGCTACAGCGCTCGAGAATATTGAATTCGTTTGGATTGGCTCGGTGGAGCCACTCCGCATGAAATGCCATCCCGAAATCATCCCGCTCCTTGACCGCTTCACCAAGGCGCGCGGAGTGCCAAGCGGTGGCTTCGCGGTCGTTAACGCTGAATTGGGCGGGATAGAGGGCCCGGAGACGACGCCAAACCGCCGCCAAAGGTTGGCCGCGCACGGTGGCAGGTTCCACCCCGTCCGGGAGCACGGCATCGCAGGACAGCAACCGGGCCAAGTCCACCAAGTCACCCACCGGGCGCACCTCCTTCGGCAAGTCCCAAAGCGTTGAGCCGCGATGACCGCCGGTCGCAATTTGTCTCCCCCCGGGCAGAAATTGGGCACTCCAAACATCATTCCCCAACCGCACCGGCGGGGTCAGCGGATCCCCATTGGCATTCCACAGCCGCACGGTTTCGTCATCGCTCGCGGTGAGGATCATCTCCTCCGTCGGGTCGAAGACCGCGGTTTGGATCTTGTCTTGGTGGCGCATCCCGCGGCCCAAATGTTTGGAGGAGTCGACGTCCCAAATAAAAGCCGCAAAATCTTCGCCGCAGGTAAGCAGGCGCCGGCCTTTCGCTCCGAAGCTGGCTGACAGCACCCCATCCGCCTGGGGCAATTCCCGGCCCACCGGGCGGCCGGTGGCCAACTCCCACATTTGGGCGTAGCATTTGGTCGGCCCGTCATCGTAGCAACAGGTCACGAACCGCCCGCCTTCCGGGTGAAAATCAATAAAACCCACCCAGGGCAATAAGCCCTCCACTTGGTGGGGGCAGGGCGCCCCGACGGGTTCTCCGTTGGTGGCGTTGCGGATAAAGGCCACGGAATTGCTGCCCAAAATCAATTCCCGCCCCGTGGGGCTGAATGCCGCGAAGTGATGTTCATCACCCGCCGGACACGACCAGAGCGGCTGGCCATTCCGCACGCCCCAAACTTGCACTTGGTTGGTGGTGCGGCCGGGTCCGACCGTCGGTTCGCGGTCCGCCAACAGTCGGCCATCGTCGCTCAAAGCCAGTACGCCCAGCCAGGACGCAACTGAGATAACCGGCCCCTGCTGGGCGCCGCCCACCGCATCCCAAATCCGGCACTCCGAGCGCACCGACTGCCCCGGCAATTGCGCCGCGGGAATGGTACTGAGCACGAATGAGCCATTGCGATTGAATTGAAAACTCGTGTTTTTAGCCCAAGGAAGTTGGCCCAACAACCGACCGTCCGTCGTCGCCCGCACCTCCATCCACGGCCCGTTCGTCAGCAAGTAGCGTTCGCCATTCGGGGCAAAAAACCGTTTGGCAACGGGTTCGGGGAAGGGACGGCACCCCGCCAAATCCCAGCAGCGGACGACGCCATCACCAGTACCGGTGAAAAGTTGCCGACTGTCGGAACTGAAAACCGCACACAGAACACTGGCGTTGTGATCCAACACCGGCACGTTTTCCCGCAAGGGGTCCAAGCTGTAGGCGGACCAAAGCCGCACCGTGCGGTCCCAACTGGCGGTGACAATCATCCGGCCGTCCGGGCTGAACTCCGCCCAATTTACCCCGGCGTCGTGTTTCAGCCCGGAAGAGATGCGCCGGCCCGTGGGGACACTCCAAAGCCAGGCCTTGTGATCGAATCCACACGTGATCACGGTTTGATCATCGGGGCTGAAGGAGGCATGGGTTACCCAGCCGCTGTTGGTCAAGGTGTGGTTCAACGCCCCATCCACGCTCCAAAGCTTGGCAGTTTCGTCGCGACTGGCCGTGACCACGGTTTGCCCGTCGTGACTGTATTCGGCCCACTGCACTTGCGCCGCATGGGAACCAAAAAACCGCGGCGTTTCCGTGACAAGGTCAAGCGCCCACAGGTCTTGGCGGCAAACAGCCAACAATTGCTGGGAATCCGGACTGAAGTTCAGACATTGGACTTGGTTGGTGAAGGGAAACTCGATCCGCTTGGAGGATTGGAGTCCCCAAACCAAGACATTATTGTTGGAACCTGCGGCCGCCGCCCAGCGCTGGTCGGGACTGAAGGCGACGGCACCCCAGCCGCCGCCAATCAAGTCCGGCACTACCGCCGCTTCTCCGCCCGGCAGAGCGTGCATTCGCACCCGAAAATCGGGCGCCGCCACCAACAGAAAGCGTGCATCAGGGCTCACCGCCACTTGGCGGGCTTCCCTCTCCGTTTTCCAAAACTCCGTCAACCGGGGACACTGGTCCAGCACCGCGCCCACGCGCAAGCGGTCCAAGGGCTCGAGTTTCGGATTGCCGGCGTCCTTTTTGAGGGCTTCGGTGAAGTAGGGCAACGCGGCGGCCAGATTGCCCTTGTCCACCTCCGCGTTGCCAGAGGCGACGTTGGCGTCGACATGGCGTTGATGCTCTTCGATCCGTCGGCGGTATTCACTCCCTATAGGGTAGGCCACCGCTGCAGCGATGAACACCAACACGGCCGCAGCCGCCGCGGCGCGCTTGAGCCGCACCAAGTTACGCTCCAAACTGACCAGGCGCCGCACCGATTTACCGTTGGCCAGCACCAACAAGTGGGCGTGCATTTCCCACGCCGTTTGGTAGCGGTCGCGCAGATCCGCCGCGCAGGCATGCAACACCACCTCGTTGAATTCCAGAAGTTCGTTGAGATTGCCTTGGTTTTCGAAGGCCTCGGGCAGGGAGGGATACTGGTTGCGATCGTTGCCGGTACTGACCTCGTAAAGCACCTTTCCCAACGCGTACACGTCCCCCTGCGGCCGGCCCGGACCTTCCGGCGGTACAAATCCGTCGGTCCCCACGTACGACGGGGCGCCCTTGATCGCCGTCACCAGCCCGATATCCGCTAGCTTGGGCACGCCGTTGACGAAGATGATGTTGGACGGCTTGATGTCGCGATGCACCAAATTGAGGCGGTGCAACTCGGAAACCGCCAAACTCAAGGCCAGCCCCAGCCGCAGGCACTCCTCCAAGGGCAGCGGTTGCCCCGGCAGGAGGACATCCCGCAGGGTCTTCGCGGCGTAGGTTTCCGGTTGGATGTCCTGCCCGGTGGTGAGGTCATCCCCCAACTCCATGACGTAGTAAAAGTACTTCTCCGCTTCGTTGATGCCCACCTGGAGCACGTCCACGAAGCCCTCATGGGAACGCGAAATGGGCTCGAATTGCCGGATGCCGGAAAGCTCGCGCAGGTACGGGCCATCGTCCTGAAAGTCGGATCGGAAAATGATCTTCACCGCCCGGTAAACACCGAGGGAATTGCGGGCGATCCAGACCTGGCCGTAACTGCCCCGGCCAATACAGCGGAGGAGTTTGTGGTCGGGGATGACAATGCCAGCCACACCGCCGCCCCCAACTGGAGATGGCTGGCCGTTCCCGGGCGCGGGTGGGTCATGCGGCGGCATCATGTTTGTTCAAGCGGCACCGACGGGCGGAAGAGCACCTGTTGCCCCGACCGGACGCAGGCGGCTATGCGGAGACTTTAGACCACCGACACCGTCCGCCACAAGCCTTTGCGCGGAAGCAAATCGTCAAGGCACGGGTTCGGGACCGGCGGGGTCGGCGGAAACGTACCAGTCCGGATCAAGATCCGCGGC
>CAIYZC010000521.1 GCA_903930565.1 uncultured Pedosphaera sp. | reverse complement strand
GCCCGCGGCGCTCGAACCTTATTTGGGAATGTACGGCCACCTGATCATCGAACGTTCGGACGGCACCGTATTCACTCATCTGCACCCGCTCGGCTCCATTTCCATGGCCGCCCAAAAACGCTTTGCGGAACGGGAACACGCCGGCTATTTGGCCAATCAACCCTTGGATTTATTGTGCTCCCCGGCGGCGGCGACCTTGTCGTTCCCCTACGCGTTTCCCCTGCCCGGCACTTACCGGGTCTGGCTCCAAACCCGCCTCGCCGGCCAAGTCCAAACCGCCGCCTTCACCGTTCAAGTCGACCCCTGACCGCCTCGGGATATTGGGGAAAACGCGGTGACGGAACGTCGGCTTTGCCCCCTCGCCCGGGGTGGGTGGACGCGTTGAAACGCCCCTTCAAGTGGCTCCCGAAGTTGGCTCCCCGGCGCTCATCCCGCGGCCGGGCCACCGCCAAAAAAGTCATACCGCAAGGCCTTCAGCGCGTTGACCAGGAACTGCATGGCCACCGCCGCCAGCAACATGCCCATGATGCGCACCGCAATGTTCATGGCGATGGGACTGAGCCGCTTGGCGCCCTGCGCCGAAAGCCGCAGCACCCAATAGGTCACCACCGCCACCGCCGCGATGCACACGCACAGGCCCAGGCACTGCATCCAATCCCGCGCCTGTTGCCGCAACAAAATGGCGGTCGAGATCGCCCCCGGTCCCGCCAGCATGGGCACCGCCAACGGCGTGACTGCAATGTCCGTCTTCTGCGCCCCCGCATGGGTTTCCTCATGAGTTTCCTGCACCCGCGAGCGTTGGGCGCGCAACATGTCCAAGGCCACCAGCAACAACAAAATGCTCGCCGCCAACTGAAACGCCGGAATCGTGATCCCCAAAACCCGGAAAATAAACTGCCCGGCAAACGCGAACACCACCAAAATCCCCCCCGTCACCCAACTGGCCAACCACGCCATCCGAATCCGCTCCGCCGGGGTGTCCAGGGGCGTCATCGCCAAAAACGCGGGCACCGCCGCCAACGGATCCACAATGACAAACAACGAACTCCCCGCCAGGAGCATGTACTCCAGCAAACTCATATCCCGCCCCCGTTGGTTCTTGCAAAAAAGCGATGCACAATTTGCGGAACTCTCCGCCCCCTTAACCTAAGCCGCACCGTCAGGGCTGTCCAGCGCGCCGCAGGCGGACTGCAGTCGGCCACTGCCATTGAATTACAGGGCCCGCTGGCTGGGCGCACCCACCGGAGCGAAGTGCCCAACCGACGACTTTCCGACCGAGCGCCGCGGGCCGGACGAGCGCGTGGCCGACCGCCAGTTCTGGTAGCACTGAGAAAGCCCCACCCGGCAACGCTTTGGGTTGTGGGGGTGGAGGTCTGCCTGACGATTGGCCGGGTGATGGGCGAACGAGGGCGCCCGGCATGTGAAACGGCCGGGCGGCGCAGGGTTCGTCGCCCGCATTGCTTTTCCGAGCGCAAAAGCGTAGATTGGAAGTATGAAATTAACGGCCATCATCTATCCAGATGCGGAAACCGACCGGCTGGTGGCTGAGTGTCCGGAAATCGGCACCGCCAGCCAAGGCCGCACGGAAGCTGAGGCGCGGGCGAATTTGCGCGAAGCCACCGACCTCTATTTGGAAGCCCTCCCCCAAACGTTGAAACGGCCGGCCGCGATCCACTCCTTCGAGCTGGCGCATGCCTAAGCTGCCGATTGTGTCCGGGGCTGAGGCGGTCAAAGCACGGCAACGCTTGGGCTTCTTCGTGGACCGCCAGCGCGGCAGCCCTGCGGTCCTCAAGAAAATCACCTCCCATGGCGAACGAGGTTGCGTTCCCACCATGCACCGAGATTGCGCCTGGCACCTTGCGCAGTGCCTTGAAAATGGCGGGAGTGTCGCCCGAGGAATTCACGGACGCTTTGTAAATCCGCCGGTTCTCGGCCCCCTCCGCGGCTAAAATCCGTGGTCTTTCCGCCCGGTTTTCCTCCCCGTCCGTGCCCCTCCGCACTCTCAGTGGTTAAAAAATCCGTGGTTCCCGGTGCATTTTCCCCATTGGCAAGCGGGGCGATTCACTGAATATTACGCCACTTTGAAAAAGTATGGCTGACAGCAAGAAGCACGTTTACGACGAGAGCAAGATCAAGACGCTCTCCTCGCTGGAGCACATCCGGCTGCGCACCGGCATGTACATCGGCCGCATTGGGGATGGCTCCAATGGGGATGATGGAATTTATGTCTTGGTGAAGGAAGTTATCGATAACGCCATTGATGAGTTCATCATGGGCCATGGCAAGGAGGTCCAGATCACCTTGGAAGGCAGCACCGTGACCGTGCGCGATTACGGCCGCGGCATCCCCCTGGGCAAGGTGGTGGAGTGCGTGTCCCAAATCAACACGGGCGCGAAGTACAACGACGACGTCTTCCAGTTCAGCGTCGGTCTCAACGGCGTGGGTACCAAGGCCGTCAACGCGCTTTCGCGGGATTTCCTCGTGCGCAGCCATCGCGGGGGCGAATTCGCCGAAGCCAGTTTCAAACAGGGCCGGATCAAAACCAACCGCACGGGAAAATGCGAATCCGCCAAGGAACCCGACGGCACGTTGATC
>CAIYZC010000520.1 GCA_903930565.1 uncultured Pedosphaera sp. | reverse complement strand
GGGCGCGCCCGGGGCCGCCATCAGCTATTTTCTGCATATCTATAGTGTTGCGGGCGGCTCCGCCACCCCGCTGGCGACCTACACCAACGCCCCGGTCGGCTACACCGAAGGGCACTGGTTGCAGTGGACCGGGCTGTCCGTGACCTTGAATGCGGGCGCCACCTACGGTTGGTCGTTCGGCACAGTGAACGGGGGCGGCGGCTGGGAGGCCATCGGGGTGGCCACCAATTCGCCCTATGCCGGGGGCGAAATCGGCCTGTTCCTGCCGGCGGGCGGCGCCATCAAATTCGGCGCCAGCCACCAATTTGACGCGAGCTGCGACGTGGGGCTGACCGCATTGAACTCCCCGCCGGTCGTCGGCCAACCCACGGCGAGTCCAACCAACACGCTTTACGCGGGTTCCAGTGTGACCTTTACCGCCAACACCACCGGAGCCGCCCCGCTGTATTACCAATGGCTGCTCAACGGTTTCAACTACCCCGGCGCCACCACTTCGACCTTGGCGCTCTCCTCGTTGACCCCCTCCAGCACGGGGGATTACAGCGTGGTGGTCACCAATGCTTACGGGTTGACGAAAAGTCTCACCAACCATCTCACCGTGTTGCCCGCGGCGGCGCCTTTTTTCACCCAATCGCCCGCCTCGGTCACCCAATATGTGCACAGCGTCGCCCAGTTTTCGGCCGCCATTTCCGGGTCGCCCGCCACGTTGGTGCAATGGCTGCAGAACGGCACCGTGCTCAACGACGGCGGCAACTTGAGCGGGACGCACACGCTCTCCGTGGTGATTTCGAACTTGGTGCAGACCAACGCGGGCACCTACTCGCTGATCGTCTCCAACGCGTCCGGCGCGGCCACCAACCTGGCGCAATTGGTGGTGAATCAATCCGCTTCGGCCTACGAGAACACCGTGGGCGCCGCCGGGCCGGTGGCGTATTGGCGCTTGAACGAACTGGTCAATCCCGCGGGCGGCACCGCGGTGGCGCATGAATATGTGGGCGGCTTCAATGGGACTTACGGGGCCGGCACACGGAACGGCTATAACAGTGTCACCGGGCCGCAACCCCCCGCGTTTCCCGGCTTTGAGAGCACCAATACCGCCCTCCAAACATTCAACGGCACGGCCAATTCCCAGGTTTCCGTGCCGCCGGTCAACCTGAATACCAACGCCGTGAGCATCACGGCCTGGGTCTTTCCTGTGGGCAACCAGGCCAATTGGACCGGGATTTTCATGAACCGCAACGGCACCGACGCCGCCGGCTTGGGGTTCGGCGGGGCGGCCAACGAACTGGCTTATACTTGGAACCAGAACAACGGCAATACTTGGGGTTTTGCGTCCGGCCTCTACCTGCCCACCAATCAATGGTCGCTCGTGGGCTTGGTCATCACCCCGGCGGGCGCGACGCTTTATGTTTACAATGCCGCCGGTTCGGCGTCCGCGGTGAACGCCATTGCCCATACGGCGGAGGCCTTCAACGGCGGCATCACTTGGATCGCCGGAGACCAAGCGGACCCCACCGGCCGACTCTTCAATGGGTATATGGACGAGGTGGGGGTGTTCAATTACTCCCTGACCGCCGCGCAAATGCTGCAGCTTTACGCCACCGGAGCCGGCGGGTTGATCACTTGGTCCGCCCCGCAACCCATCACCACGGCCGATGCCGTGCTCAACCAATCGGGCACCCTGCTCGGCGCGGAAGTCTTCGGCGGAACGGAAACCATCGTGACGCTCACCAATGGCATGACGATCGACTTCAAAGGTGATGGTTCCGTGGCGGGCACCACCGGGCTGGGATTGACCAACAATTGTTTCCCGGCGGACCATGCCGGCGCGACCACGGGAAACGCCGCTTTCGACGCCGTTTTGACCCAGGCCAACCGCGACGGTGGCCCCAAGACCATTATCATTAAAGGCCTCACCCCCGGCATCCGTTACTCCGCCCAGTTGTTCGCCTTGGACGACCACACCGCCGCCGCCACCCGCACCGCATACTTTCAGGATCCCGCCCAGACTACTGATACCTCCGCGACCTTCATCATGGGCGCGAATGTGTCTGTGACCGGGACGTTCACAGCCCTGTCCACCAATCAAACCATCATTGAACAACTCCCGGTTGGCGGCTTGGGCAATCTCAATGCTTTGGTTTTGCGCTCCGTCACGCCCGTGCAGATCGTCAATCTCCCCGCCACCGCGGTGGCGGGCAGCCACGCGGTCCTCAACGGCCAAGTGGTTTCCGCCGGCGGAATCACCCCCTCCGTGACGCTTTATTATGGTCCTGCCAACGGTGGCACCTCCGCCGCGGCTTGGTCCAACCAGGTCAGCTTGGGCGCCCAATCCGGCGCGTTCTCCAATTTGGTCACCGGTTTGACGGCGAACACGGTGTATTATTACACGGCCACAGCCACCAACAGCGGCGGTTTGGTTTGGGCCGCCACCGCGCAATCTTTCACCACCACGCCCGCCCCGGTCGCTCCGACCGTCAGCACGCAACCCGCCACCAATATCTCGGGATTCGCCGCCACCCTGGCCGGGACCGTGGCCGCAACGGGCGGGCAGAATCCCACCGCGACTATTTTCTACGGTCCCGGGGACGGCGGTACCACCCCGGGCGCGTGGTCCAACAACGTGTTCCTGGGGACGCAAACCGGGGCCTTCAATGTGACGGTCACGGGGTTGTCGCCCAACACCAAATACTATTTCGTCGCCACCGCCACGAATGACGCCGGCATTGGTTGGGGCGCGCCTTCGCGCTCCTTCACCACTCCCGCCGCCGCCCCGCCGGTGGCCCTGCTGACCTACCACAATGACAACACCCGCCAGGGCGCGAACACCAACGAACTGATCCTCACCCCGCAAAACGTCAACACCAACAATTTCGGCCGGCTGTTCACCTACCCCGTCGACGGCCATGTGTACGCCGCCCCGTTGGTGATGACCAATGTGGCCATTCCCGGCCAGGGCATCCGCAACGTCGTCTACGCGGCCACCGAGCACGACACGGTCTATGCGTTTGATGCCGACAGCAACCAAGGGACGAACGGCGGCCTGCTCTGGCACACCAATCTGGGGGTTTCCGCCGTGATGCCCAACAACGATTTTGGCAATCGTTATGGCCCCTACCATGACCTCGTGCCCGAAATGGGCATCACCAGCACGCCGGTGATCGACCCCGTGGCGGGCACGCTCTACTTGGATGTCTTCACCCACGACGGCGCGACCTACAACCATCGCATCCATGCGCTGGACATCACCACGGGCGCGGAGCGGCCGGGCAGTCCGGTGATCGTGGCGCCCAGCGTGCCCGGGAACAGCGTGGACAGCGTCGGCGGTATCATCAAATTCAACCCCCTGCAACACTGCGAACGCCCCGCGCTCACCCTGGCGGCGGGCATGTTGTACGCCGCCTATG
>CAIYZC010000519.1 GCA_903930565.1 uncultured Pedosphaera sp. | reverse complement strand
TGTGGCGGTGAGTTTGATAAAGTTGGGCGACTTTTTGGCGGGGCGCGGGCAGGCCGGGGACGCGGCGCGCGCCCTCGGTTATTACGAGCGGAGTTTGGCGGTGGCCGAAGGGCTGCTGGCGGCCAATCCGGGGTCGGGGCAGGCGGCGCGGGATGTGGCGGTGAGTTTGGAGCGTTTGGGCGACTTTTTGGCGGGGCGCAAGCAGGCCGGGGACGCGGCGCGTGCCCTCGGGTATTACGAGCGGAGTTTGGCGGTTCGCGATGGGCTGCTGGCGGCCAATCCGGGTTCGGGGCAGGCGGCGCGGGAGGTGGTGGTGAGTTTGATAAAGTTGGGCGACTTTTTGGCGAGGCGCGGTCAGGCCGGGGACGCGGCGCGGGCCCTCGGTTATTACGAGCGGAGTTTGGAGATGGACGAGGGGCTGCTGGCGGCCAATCCGGGGTCGGCGGACGCGAATCGCGATGTCCTGGTGTCGCTGGAGCGGATGGCGCGGGAGCGCGCCAAGCAGCCGGGGGAGGCGAATGCCCGGGCGGCCCTGGTTTTGCAGCAGCGGGCGTTGGCCATTGCGGTCAGTTTGCGGGCCGCCAATCCGCAGTCGGTCTTTTATGGCCGAACGCTGGCGGTTTCCAATTTTTTGACCTACCAGCGCGCGGCGGCGGTCGGGGAACAGGAATTGGCGAGGCAGTGTTTGGGTGGCTGTTACGAAATGTTGCACGAAATGATCTCCGCCGGTTGCCAGTTGGACTCGTCAATGATGAATCTGTATGGGCAATTGAAGCACGCGCTGGGCCGGGCTGGGGAATAGTCCGCCGCCCGACCGATCCGCAATTGGGCTGCTGCTTTATTGCCACCCAAAGCGCCCCCAACCTCGCGGTCAAATCGGCTCGCTCCCATCCCCATTCTCCCCATTTCCCCAACGCCGGCGGCTCCACCCTGGGACCGCCGGCATCCTGCCGGCCGCCGGTCCCGCATGGAGGCCCGCCCCCTATTCGCCCATCGCCACCGTCCTGCTGCCCCATTTTCCTGCTGGGTGGCGTGCCACTGCCAACGCGCAGGAGGACCTCTGTAAAAAAATCCACCTCAATCACCAACCGTAGAAATACGCTTTCTCAAAACCCATGGTAAAAATGAACCTTATTCCCGCGGAGTAATAACAAGTGCGTCACCAGGCTCCAAGCGATACTGAAGGAAGATTTCAGGATTCGTTTCGGGGGTTGTAATGTCACAGTGAGACGAACTTTGAAGGATTGAATCTCTTTTGACAATTTTTAACTGCGGCTGGCCCCCACCCCATTTCTTTCTAAAACTTCGGATTTGGAGAATGTCACGAACAGACAGGGCTTTGGCAATCGGTATTTCCAAGGCACTACCCTCCTCGCTGCCAGATGTTGGTCCTCCGAACTCGAACAACACGCAAACTGAGCGAGCGATTCGGTCCTTCAGGGTTTCCAGATCAGAGAACTCGAGTCTGAAGTCAAGGCGTTCGTGAAAGATAAAACCGGGATGCTTTGATGGCAAAGGTTTAAGTTCTACACATCGAATCAGGACAGCGGGCGCTTCGGAGATTGCGGTATTGGTTGATTGGTGGACTTGACAGCTCATCCCAGCTAGGCATAAAGCTAAGACAAGACACAGGAGGGCTTTCATAACAATATTTCTTAATAACTTTACCGTAAACCAGAAACTGGGAGGCCATGGTAGTGGCGCCGCGGTGGCAAGCCCAAATCTTTCCGTATGGGATTTTCAACGTTTTTTACGTTAGGACCTTGTGGTTCGTCTTCGTAGTCATAGTAAACATGGCCTAGTTCATGCCCTAGAACACACGCGCATGCCTTAAGAATGGACGCATTGTCACTTGGACGATATGGGGGTAGTTCGTCAGGATGCTTCCGGATTGGGGCGTCTGGACCAACAAATATTGGATCGGTGGGATCTAGTGCTATAGGGTTGATAGTTCCACCACCATCGCCGGTATATGGTCCATCCGTACCTGGAGCCGGTCTAAATGATATGATAGTTGGTGAGTTATCTGCTCCATCGTGAAGCTTTTTCCCAACTTTGCTCTTTTTCAGGGCTTCCAAGCAAGCCCTCACCCTCTTTTGAAAATCCACGGGGCCTTCAATGATCAGTTTCAGCCCCAGATAATCGAGGTAATTAATTGGGTCATTATGAACGAAGGCTTGGAGATTGAAACTTCCATATTCCCCAAGGGGATCCCGCGAAGACCAATCCGCCGTCTTCGCAGTGTAGTAGCGGAATCCATAGTAAGTGCACTGGGTTTCTATATCCCCGTATTTGCTGGCAAGAGTAAGCGGCAAAGCAGTCGACGATGGCCGCAAGGACTCCCCGAATGGACTGAACTCAAATTCGATGGAAACGCGTCCATTTGCTGCATCTAAGCAAGCAATAATGTTTCCGTTTGCTTCGCAGGAGTTGAATTGGGCAGGGCCGTCGGAACCCCATCGTGATAAGATCAATCCTCCAACTCCCCCCGCTCCTTGGATCGATCCGCTCAAATCCAACCCCCACATATACGAACGAATCACCGCATTGTTCGTGGCATTCAACTCATCCACCAAATTCCACCCATCGTACACAAAGCTTTCAGCAAGATTCGTGGTCCAAGACGTTCCGTTGAAAGCCTCCACGGCCTTGGAAATGCGTCGCCACTTGGAATCGCAATTGAACGTCAACCGCAGCTTGGAGGCCGTCGGCGCGTTCGTCAGGCTCACCATTTGGATCAATCGATTTTCGCCATCCCAGGTGTAGGTCCAGCGCCCATCCTGGCTGAGGTTGCCGTCGGAATCGTAGCTGAATGCTTCAGGCGTTTGTTGCAAGAATGTGTTGCCGGTTACCGTTGCGACCAGGTCGGTGGTGGAACTGGTGTGCGCCACGGCGAGATTGGTGATGGACTGCCATACC
>CAIYZC010000518.1 GCA_903930565.1 uncultured Pedosphaera sp. | reverse complement strand
CCGGCCGCGCCCAAAACGAACTGCTGCCGGAACACGTCGCCCGCATTGAAAAATGGTACCAGCAATACCAGGATGTGCCCGGCACCGCCCGGGTCGTCCCGCTGGAGGAAATCGCCGCAAATGACCACAACCTCAACATCCCGCGCTATGTCGAGGCAAAGAACGACGCGGTGGTGTTGACGGTCCAGGAGGCCATGAAGCAGTTGCGCACCAGCACAACGGCCGCGTTTGCGGCGGAAGAAAAACTCATTGAAATTTTGAAACGGGAAAAACTCTTAAATTAAGTCACCAACATTATGAATATCTGGCTACATCGCATTTCGCACCACGCCGAGGCATCCTATCCGCTACTCGAAAAGGGTTTCCTGACAATCGGGTTTTCGGATTTCATTACTCCTGAGTTTTTGGCAAAAACAAAGTCCAAAGACTGGCCATATTTTGAGAAGGCCTTCGCAGACGCTTGGCCTGACAAGCCAAATCCTCGCACCCGATTCAACCTGTGGCGCTTCGTCGCGGAAATGCAGGTTGGCGATTGGGTGTTGGTGCCTTCCTGGGGTTCTTTCTCAGTTTATCGGATCGATGGTGAAGCCGATCTCATCAGTCGGGTCGAAGCCCAGGGATTGGCCGTCTGGAATAATGCATTTTTGGCCGTGAAAGAGGATGGTGTCCACATTGGAGACCGTCACCTTGACCTGGGTTTCTTCCGCAAAGTCAGCGCAATAGAGACAGTCATTTCCCGTTACGATTTTGCGGATGCCGCCCTGACGTCGCGGATGAAAATGCGGTCCACTACCGCTGACATCACTGATCTCGCTGCCAGCGTGAACAAGTCCCTCGAAGCGTTTCGCAACAAGCGGCCGATCAAACTCCATTCCCAAATTCTCGATGCCACACAAGATCATCTGCTCAAACTGATTCAGAACGAATTGATTCCGGACAAATTAGAATCGCTGATCGCTTGGTATTTTGAACGCATTGGGGCCACGGAGGTAACAATGCCACCCAAGAATGAACCGGACAAACAGGGAGACGCCGACATTGTTGCGGTGTTCGAACACCTTAAAACGATCTACTACGTTCAGGCCAAGCACCACAAAGGCATCACCTCTCAATGGGCGGCCCAGCAGGTCAAAGAATACAAGGACCAGAAAGACCGGATGGACGACGGTTACTCCAAGATCGCCTGGGTCGTCACTACCGCCGAAGCGTTTTCCCCGGAGTGTATTCAACTCGCGAAAGAAAATTCAGTTGGCCTCTTCGCCGGGCCAGACATTGCAAGGATGATCTTCGAGGCTGGCATTCAGAAGCTCGACAAGGCCTTCTAAAACGCAATGACCCGCATCTCCCAACAACAACTCGAATCGTACCTTTGGGGCGCCGCCGTGCTCCTGCGGGGCACAATCGACGCCGGGGATTACAAGCAGTTCATCTTCCCGCTGTTGTTTTACAAGCGCGTCTGCGACGTGTTTGACGAGGAGACGCGCGTGGCGCTCCAGGAATCCGGCGGGGACGCCGCGTTCGCCGCGTACCCGGAGAACCACCGGTTCCAAGTGCCGGCGGAGGCGCATTGGCGCACCGCTCGGCAGGCGGCCCGCAATGTCGGCGCGGCGTTGCAGGCCGCCATGCGCGCCATCGAAACCGCGAACCCGGAGCAGTTGTATGGCATCTTCGGCGACGCGCAGTGGACCAACAAGGAGCGGCTTTCGGACGCGATGCTCCGGGATTTGGTCGAGCATTTCAGCACGCTCGCTTTGACCGTGGCCAACCTACCCGAGGATGAACTCGGCCAGGGTTACGAATACCTCATCAAAAAGTTCGCCGACGATTCCGGCCACACCGCCGCCGAATTCTACACCAACCGCACCGTCGTCCACCTCATGACCGAATTGCTGGACGTGCAGCCGGGTGAATCGGTTTACGACCCGACGTGCGGTTCGGGCGGCATGTTGCTCTCGTGCATCACGCACCTCCCCCGGTTGAAGAAGGAATGGCGCAACGTCCGGCTCTACGGGCAAGAGAGGAATCTGATG
>CAIYZC010000517.1 GCA_903930565.1 uncultured Pedosphaera sp. | reverse complement strand
GCCCGTCTCGTCAACCAGATTTGCGTTACCATCAGCGGCTGACTAAAAGTATCAGAAAATGGGCCATGGGACGGTTCACCAAGCTCGGCGCCGCCAGCCAAGGTGCGGGACCTCAAACGACCGTCCACTCTCGAATCCGCGGTTCCCTCTGTGGGTAATAAAGCCGTTGTTTCCCCCCCTGTCGCCCCGGGCAAAAAACTGGTTGCAGCCGGGCGCAATCAGTGGTTCCCTTAAGCGACGACCATGAAACCAATTCCTTCGCTCTGGTTGGGACTCTTGTGCTGGATTGGCGGTCTGCTCGGGCTCGCCGCGCCTGCCATGGCGGACCCCGGTGAAGCCGCCGGTAATCGGTTGGCCTACCTGACGGAAACCGATCCGTTTTATCCGGGATTGAATTTCCCGCGCTTGACCACCCCGCAATGGATTGGTGAACCCGGGGTGGAGGCGGTGGTCATCCTGGCCATCGATGATTTGCGCACGCCGGGCAAGTACGTGAGTTTCCTGGAACCCATCCTCGATCGATTGGCCAAGATCGACGGCCGCCGGCCGGTGAGCATTTTCTGCAATGCCCTGGAGGCCGGGGACCCGCAGTTCCAAGCGTGGCTCCAGGCGGGACTTTCCCTGGAGGTGCACACATTGTCGCATCCGTGCCCCATCCTGGGGAAAGTCGCCTTTACCAACGCGGCCGATACGTTCTACGGGGGGATTTCCATCCTGAACGCCATTCCGGGGAATCATGCGGTGGCGTTCCGGACGCCGTGCTGCGACTCGATCAACAGTCCCAGCCCCCGGCTGTTCGCGGAGTTGTTCAACATGCCCGGACCGCACGGGGAGTTTTTGACAATCGATTCGTCGGTCATGAACATCCCCACCGACGCCGATCCAGCGTTGCCCCGGGAGTGGGTGCGGGATGCCGACGGACGGGAGAAATACCGCAAGTATTTGCCCTTCCCGGCGTTTCAGACGACGATCGAGAATTATCCCTACCCCTATGTCCTCGCGGGCGGATTGGGGTGGGAATTCCCGGCGGCGGTGCCCAGCGATTGGGAGGCCTTCCACCTGCACGGCGCTTCGAACGCCGTGACAGTGGCGGATTGGCGGTCGAACTTGGATGCCACCGTGCGCAAGCAGGGCGTGTTCACCATGATTTTTCACCCCCACGGTTGGATGGACAGCCGGGAACTGGCGGGGTTGGTGGACTATGCGGATCGCAAATACGGCAAACGCGTCAAGTTTCTCAATTTTCGCGAGGCCCAGGAGCGGCTCGACCGCGCCTTGCTCGCCGGCCGCCCGTTGCGCGCGGCCGATGGCGGGGACAACGGGGTGCGCTTGCTGGACCTGGATGGCGACGGGTTCTTGGATGTGGTGATCGGGAATGAGCGCGGGTTGGTGACGCGGATTTGGGAGCCGGGCGCGGGCCGGTGGCGGGAAACGAGTTTCTCCACGCCCTTGGTGCGCACGGACGCCGCGGGGCGACGCCACGAGGCGGGCGTGCGGTTCGGGGTGGTGACGCCCGATGGCCGGCCCATCGCGTTGTTGCGCAATGAAACCACCGCCGGGGCGTGGCGCTTCGACGGCCGCGAGTGGGTGGCACAGCCGGAGTTGCTGCGCGGACTGGAACTCGACGGCGAACCCATTCTGACCACCCGCGGGGGGCGGGATCGCGGCGTCCGGCTGCGCGATGTGGACGGGGACGGCATCGGGGAATTGATCGTGGGCAATGAGTCGCAAAACGCGGTGTTTGCGTGGTCCGCGGAGCGGGGGAGTTGGCGGCGGTTGCCCTACGCGCTGCCCGGCGCGGCGCGGTTGGTGGATGCGGATGGACGCGACCAAGGATTGCGGTTTGTGGATGTGAACGGCGACGGCCACCCGGACGTGTTGTTTTCCAATGCGCGGGAGTATTCGCTCCATCTGTTCGTGCCTCGCGCCATGCTCGGCTTCCCACCCGGCTGGAGCCGCGCGGTGCAGTCCGGCCGGCGCGGGGAGCGGGCGGACGAAATCCCCATGGTCGTGCGCGCCGGGCCGCACCCGGACAACGGCGCGTGGTTCCATGCGCAAAGTTTGTGGGTGCAAAACGAGGACACGGCGGCCAAGCCCGATCTGGTGGAGCGGCGTTCCTTCAAGGAATTGATGGCCGGTGGCTTGCCGCCCGCGCTTTCGCCCGCCGAGGCTCTCGCCGCGATGCGCCCCCGGCCGGGGTTCCAAGTGGAATTGGTGGCCGCCGAACCGATGACGAAAAGCCCCATCGCCTTCGACTGGGGCGCCGATGGGAAGTTGTGGGTGGTCGAGATGGGGGATTATCCCTTGGGCACCGATGGCAAAGGCAAGCCCGGCGGGGTCGTGCGTTTCCTCGAATCCACCCATGGCGACGGTCATTACGACCGGTCCACCGTCTTCCTCGACGGCCTGCCGTTTCCCACCGGCATCATCGCCTGGGGCAAGGGGGTGATCGTCTGCGATCCGCCGGAGATCTTTTACGTGGAGGACACGGATGGCGACGGCCGGGCCGATAAACGGGTGAAGTTGTTCACCGGCTTCGGCGAAGGCAACCAGCAGCACCGGGCGAACGGTTTTGACTACGGTTTGGACAACTGGCTCCACGGCGCGAATGGAAACAGCGCGGGGGTGATCCGTTCCGTGCTCACCGGCCAGACCGTGGACATCCGGGGCCGGGATTTCCGCTTCCGCCCCGCCACCGGCGCCTTTGAAACCCAGGCCGGCCAGACCCAGTACGGCACCCACCGCGACGATTGGGGGAACTGGTTCGGCATTGAGAACGCCTCGCCCGCGTGGCACTACTATCCGCCCGAGGAATATTTGGCGCGCAACCCCCAGCTCGCCGTGCGCACGAGCAAACATCTGCTGCCCGATTACGAAAGCGCCACCCGGGTGTTTCCCGCCAGCCGGTTGGCCCAGCGCTTCAACGATCCCGCCAGCGGGGCCAATCACCTCACTTCGGCCAACAGCGTGACGCCCTACCGCGACGAGTTGTTTGGCCCCGGGTTCGCGCACAGTTATTTCGTGAGCGAGCCGGTCCACAACCTGATCCACCGGGAAGATTTGGTCGCGGCCGGCGTGAGCTTCACCAGTCGGCGCGCGCCCGATGAGCAAACCAACGAATTCCTCGCCTCCACCGACAATTGGTTCCGTCCCACCATGACCAAAACCGGGCCGGACGGCGCCTTGTACGTGGCGGACATGTACCGCCTGGTCATCGAGCATCCGGAGTGGATTCCCGAGGACTCGCAACGCAGCCTGGACGTGCGGGCGGGGGCGGACAAGGGGCGGATTTACCGGATTTATCCCACCAACGTGGTGCTGCGCCCGATGCCGCGGCTGGACCGCCTGGACACCGCCGGCCTGGTGGCGGCGTTGGACAGTGCCAATGGCTGGCAACGCGACACCGCGCAACGGTTGTTGGTCGCGGCGAATGATGCGTCGTCCGTCCCCCCGCTCAACGCCCTGGTTCGCACGAGCCCCCGGGCCGTGACCCGGCTCCAGGCCCTCGCCACGCTGGATGGTTTGCAAGCCGCCACCCCGCCCGTGCTCACGGCGGCCCTGCGCGATCCGCATCCCTCCGTGCGCGAACTCGCCTTGCGCCTGGCGGGCCCGCGGTGGGCCGACCAGTCCGAGCCCGGCCTTCGCGCCGCCGCCGTGCGCCTGACCAACGACCCGTCCCTGCGCGTGCGCTGCCAACTGGCGTTCACTTTGGGCGAAGTCCCCCCCGGCGAAGCCTCGCGCGTGTTGGCGGAATTGGCCCTGCAAAACCTCGGCGCGCCGGACGTGCTTACCGCCGTGTACGCCTCCGCGCCCAAGCACTTGGATCGCCTGGTCTTGACCGTCTTGCAGGAGGGTGATGCGGCCGCCCGGCAGGCGATTCTGCCCCCGCTCGCCGGGTTCGCCCTGGCGCTGGGGCAGGACGCGGCCTTGGTCCGCTGCCTCGCGGCGGCCCGGCAGGACGAGGCCCGGCGCTATGAACCCTGGCAATTCGCGCTGTTGGCCGCGTGGCTGGACGGCCTGCACCGCCAGGGCCGGACTCCGGCCCAATTTGAAGCCGACCATCCCCAACTCGGCAATCTCGCCCGCCGCTTCGGGGACGTGCTCACCCAAGCCCGCATCACGGCGGCGGATGCGACGGCGACCGAGGCGGAACGCCTGCCCGCGATTCAATTGCTGGGCTTGGGCTTCGGCGGGGAAGCCCCGGACTGGGCGACGCTGGCGGGTTTGTTGACTCCGGCGACGCCCCCGGCCTTGCGCACGGCGGCGCTGGGTGTTTTGGCGGGGCGGGCCGAACCGCGCGCCGCCGACGCGTTGGTCGCCGCTTGGTCGACCGGTGGTCCGGAGCTCCGCGAAGGCATTCTGGCCGCTTTGCTGGGGCGGATGGAGAGTGTCGAAGTTCTCCTGGCCGCCTTGGAGGCGGGGAAGATTTCTCCCGGCGCCATCGGCCCCGTGGCGCAGCAACGGCTGCGGGAATATCCCCGGCCAAAGCTCCGCCAACGCGCCCTGCAATTGTTTGCGGCTGTGGGTCGCGACCGCGGCGCGGTGTTGCAACGCTACGCCGGGGTGGGGGAGCTCACCGGCGATGTCGCCCGGGGCGTGGTCTATTTCCGCCAGGCCTGCACTCCCTGCCACCAAGTGAATGACGAAGGGCGGCCGGTGGGGCCGGATCTCGGCAGTGTGGCCTTCAAACCTGTGGATTATTTGGTCACCGCCATTCTGGACCCCAATCAAACCTTTGAGACCCGCTACACCGCCTACCGCGCCGTGGATCGCTCCGGCAATGAAACCATCGGCATCCTGGCCGCGGAATCCGCCAACAGCGTCACCCTGCGGCAGGCGGGCGGCATGGAGGTCGTGTTTCTGCGGTCCGACCTGCGGGACTTGGCGAGTCTGGATCGTTCGCTGATGCCCGAAGGGCTGGAGACCGCCCTGGATCCCCAAGCTTTGGCCGATCTGGTGGCTTTTCTGCGCGGCACCACTCCTGCCAAGGTGTTTCCGGGAAACCATCCCGTGCTGGTGTCGCCGGCGGCGGATGGCGCCTTCCGCTTGCGGGCCGCCCAGGGCCGTGTCATGGGCGACACCTTGGTGTTTGAAGCGCAGTACGGAAACCTCGGCTATTGGAACAGTCCGAACGATCGGGTGGTTTGGACCGTGAACGTTCCGCAGGCCGGGGACTATGCTGTTTGGCTGGATTGGGCGCTCCAACCCGGCGGCGCGTCCAACCGCTGGGTGCTGACCTCGGGCACCGCGGAATTGACCGCCGCCATTCCCGCCACCGCGTCCTGGGATGATTACCAACACCGGGCCTTCGGCCAACTGCATCTGGCGGCGGGCCGCCAAACGCTGGAACTGCGGCCGGCAGCCGGGGCTGAAGGCTCCTTGATGGATCTGCGCGAACTGCGTCTGCTGCCCGCAGGGCGATCCACACTGCCGCGTTAGGCCGCGGGGCTTTCCCCCCCGGCGAATGCGGTTGCCACTGGGGGACAATGGCGGCAGATTGAGTCGTAGCCGCCCGCGTGATGGTTGAGCAAATCCGCGCGCGGCCGGTCTAAACTTTTAAGCACGAACAGCACGATTATGCCCCAGGCAGTGATGGATCCCGAGGAAGTGCGGCGGTTCGCCGAGGAACTGAAGCGGTTCAACGCCGACCTCCAAAACCGGCTGAGCGCCCTGCAGGCGCGGTTTTCCGCTTTGGGCGACACTTGGAACGACCAGGAGCACGCGAAATTCGCCGAGGAGTTCAAGCAAACTTTCAAAACCTTGCGCAAATTCGTGGAGGTTTCGCAGCAGCACGCCCCCTACCTGTTGCGCAAGGCGCAGCGCATCGAGGAATATCTCAAGCAGCACTGAGCGCCCCGCCATGGCTCCGCAAGCTCATATCGCGTCCGTCGAAGCCCTCGCCGATTTCCGCGCCAAGCTGATTGTTTATCTCAACAAAGCCCGGCCCACGGTGGCGGAGGTGGCCGCGACGGTGCAGCGCACGAAGCAGTGGTTGGAGCACGATCAGCGGCGGCATTGGGAGGACCAATTGAAGCGCCGCCGCCGCCGGTTGGAGGACGCCGAGCAGGCGTTGTTCGGCGCGCGCCTGGGCAATTTGCGGGACGAAACCAGCGCGGAACTCATGGCCGTGCGCAAGGCGCGCGAAGCCTTCGGGGAGGCGGAAGGCAAGCTGCGCCAGATCAAGCACTGGCTCCGCGATTTCGAGCACCGCACGCTGCCGCTGGTGAAGCAATTGGAAAAACTCGACACCGTGCTGGCGAGCGATCTGCCGCGGGGCATCGCCTACCTCGCGCAGGCCGCGGCCACGCTGGACGCCTACACGGAAGCCGTCCGCCCCGCCACCGGGGGAACGGTCCCGCCTCCCGCCTCCGACGCGGCGGCGCCGGCGGTCGTGCCCACGCCCGCGGACACCGGGGTGGGGGAGGGCGCCGCATGAGCTTGGCGGGCAACGGCAGCCGGCTGACGGCCATCACCCGCGAACTCGCGGCGGATTGGGGGCAAACGCGGATGGTGTGGCGCGATGCCAAGGCGGCGGAGTTTGAGCTCCATTACCTGGCCGAATTGTTCGGCAGTGTGGACAAGGCGGTGGCGGTCATCGAGCAACTGGACAAGGTGCTCGCCAAAGTTCGAAAAGATTGTGAATAAGCATTTCATGGGCGTGACGGGGGCGGTGACGTTGGTCCGCGAGTTGCGCGCGGCGGTGGAAACCTTTGCCGCGCGCGAGCAGGACTTGGCGACGGGTGGTTTGACCCGCCTGGCGCAGGAACGCCGCCGCCGGGAGCAAACTCTGGCCGAGGGGACCGCGGAGAGCGAACGGTTGATGGCCGAAGCCCTGGCCGCCAAGCAGGCGGCCGACCAAGGCCTGGCCGCCAGGTATCAGCGCCGCAAGGCTTGGATCGCGCGCGCCCGCGGCACGAGCAAGGAGCAGGGCATCGCCCGCGTCGAGCGGCAATTGGGCGCCAAGAAGTTCCAGCTCCAAAAACGCATGTTGCAGGCCGAGCGCGAGCGGGAGGCGGCGCTGGCGGAAGCCGCCGCCGCGCACGCGGAGTTCGTTGGCCGCTTGCAGGCGGAGCGAACGGTGCTGGCGGGGGTGGAAGCCGCCGCGCTCCGCGCGTTGCGACCGTTTGGTGCGTTCGTGCGCCGGCTGGATCCCGCGGTCACTCCGGCCCCGCCCGCCGCGCCGGGCGACCACCACGAGCAACTCGCCCGCGCGCAGGCCCAAGCCGCCCAAACTTTGGCGGACACGCACGCGTTTCGCGGCCGGTTGACCACCGTGGCGGTTCGCTTGATGGTGCTGTGGGGGTTGTTGAGTCTCACTCCGTTGGGGGTCCTTCTGGGCGGCCTCGCCCTGCACGCCGGGACGGGCCGGCTGGACTGGCCGACGGCGGGTGGGGTCGCGGTGGGCGGGTTCGTGCTCATGGGGCTGTTGCAGTGGCTGGGGCGCGCGCGCGGCACGGCCTTGGCGGGGCAAATCGTCAACGGTCTGGCCCGGTGCCGCGGCTTGTGCGCGGCCGCGCACGACCTCAATGAAACCGCTTTCCGCGATGCGAACGCGCGGGCCCGCGAACGCTTCGCGGCCTTGAGCGGCGCGATCGACGAGGAATTGAAGGCCGCGCTGGACCAGGCCTCCACGGAACGCGTGGCCTGCCGGATGCGGGCGGACGAAAAGACCATGCGCGTAGCGGCGGATTGCGAGGCGGCGCAGCGGGTGGCACAGGCGCGGTTGAACGACGCGCATGAACGGCTGCTGGCCGGGTTGACCGGCGCGGCGGACGAACGGCGCCGGGCCCTCGAAAGCGAAGGGACCGCCTTGGAGGCGCGCTGGGCCGCGGATGCGGCGGTGCGCTGGGAGAGTTTGGCGGCGGAATGGCGCGCGACGATCACCCCGTTGCACGCCGCTTGCGTGGCGGCCGGGGAGCGTGCGCGCGCCCTGTTCCCGCCATGGGGCGCGGCCGGATGGTCCGCCTGGCGCCCGCCCGCGCAATTCGCTTCCGCGGTGCCCTTCGGTCGCTTGGAAATCGATGTGGCGCGCCTGGCCGGTGTCTTGCCCCGCGATCCCCGCCTCGCCTTGCCCGGGCCGGCGAAGTGGGAAATCCCGCTGCTGCTCACGTATCCCGAGGCCGGCTCGTTGCTGGTGGAGGCGCCCGCCGCGCAGCGCGAGCGCGCCGCGGACCTGTTGAACAGCGTGATCCTGCGCCTGCTCACCGTCACCCCGTCCGGCCGGGTGCAATTCACCATCCTGGACCCCGTCGGCCTCGGCCAGAATTTCGCGGGCGTCATGCACCTCGCCGACCACGAGGAGCAACTGATCAATTACCGCATCTGGACCCAGCCCGCCCAGATCGAGGAGAAACTCGCCGAACTCAGCGCGCACATGGAGAAGGTCATCCAGATGTACCTGCGCAATGACTACGCCAGCATCGCGGAGTTCAACGAACAGGCGGGCGAAATCGCGGAGAAGTTTCATTTCCTGGTCGTGGCGGATTTTCCGGTCAACTTCAGCGAGGCCGCCCTGCGCCGGTTGGAGAGCATCGCCGCCAACGGCGCGCGCTGCGGCGTTTACACGCTGATCCATTGGGACCGCCGGCCCGTCGCGCCCGGCGCCGCGCCGGAACCGCCCGCGGAGGAACTGCGCCGCGCCGGAGCCGTCGTGGGTTGGAAGGGCGCGGAACCGCAGCTCACCGCCCTCGCACTGCCGGGGGTCACGTTTCTGCCCGACGCGCCGCCCGGCGCGGAGTGGGCCGCGGAATTGGTCCACCGCGTGGGCCGCGCCAGCAAGGATTCCGGCCGGGTGGAAGTGCCCTTCGCCCAGGTGGTGCCGACCCCGGCGGAAATCTGGAGCCTGGACACGAGCGCGGAATTGCGCGTGCCCATCGGCCGCACCGGCGCGACCAAGCTCCAATACCTGGCGCTCGGCAAGGGCACGCGTCAGCACGGCTTGATCGCGGGCAAAACCGGTTCCGGCAAGTCCACGTTGTTCCATGTCATCATCACCAACCTCGCGCTGTGGTGCAGCCCGGCCCAGGTGGAGTTCTACCTTGTGGACTTCAAAAAGGGCGTGGAGTTCAAGTGTTACGGCGCCCGCGCGCTGCCCCACGCCCGCGTGGTCGCCATTGCGAGCGACCGCGAGTTCGGTTTGAGCGTGCTCGCGCGCGTCGATGAGGAACTTCAGCGGCGCGGGGAAAAGTTCCGCGAACTGGGCGTGCAGGATCTCCCCGGCTTCTTCCGGGCCGGCGGCCAGGGACCGATGCCGCGCACCTTGTTGATGATCGACGAATTTCAGGAATTGTTCGTCGAGGATGACAAAATCAGCCAGTCCGCCTCCGTTTTGCTGGACCGCATTGTCCGGCAGGGGCGCGCCTTCGGCATTCACGTGTTGCTCGGCTCGCAGACTCTCGGCGGCGCCTACACCGTGGCCCGCGCCACCATGGGCCAAATGGTCGTGCGCATCGCGCTCCAATGCAACGAGGCCGACGCCTATTTGATCATGGATGACAGCAACCCGGCTCCGCGGCTCCTGTCGCGGCCGGGCGAGGGCATTTACAACGATGCCGCCGGCGCCCTCGCCGGCAACAGCCCGTTCCAAACGGTGTGGCTCTCGGACGAAATCCGCGACCGCTATCTGGACCAAGTTATTACCCAGGCGCAGCGCACCGGGTTGACCTACCCCAAGCCGATTGTGTTCGAGGGCGACGCCCCGGCCGATGTCGCGGAAAACCCGCTCCTGGCCGCGGCCTTGGCGCGAACCCCGGCGACCGCTCCGCTCGAGCCGCGGATTTGGCTCGGCGCGCCCAATTCCATCAAGGGACCGACCGAAGCCTTGTTCCACCGCCAGGCCGGCAACCATTTGCTCCTCGTGGGCCAACGCGACGAGGCGATCCTGGCCATTTTCACCGTCGCCCTCGTGGGGTTGGCGGCGCAGTATCCGCCGGGGGGCGTGCGCTTGGTGTTCTGCCACGGCACGCCGTCGGGCACCCCCGCCCGCGATTACTTGGACGGCGTTCTCCGGCGTCTGGGCCAACCGGTCACGGTCGCCAAAGGTGGCGAATTGCCCGAAGTGCTGGCCCGCTTGGCGGCGGATTTGCAATGCCAGGCCGCTGAGGAGGGCGGGTCCGCCCCCGTGCCCACCTTCCTGTTCTTCCACGGACTCCCGCGGCACCCCAAGCTGCGTTACGAGGAGGACTTTGGCTTCGGCACGCCCGATCCCGACGCGCCGCCGAACCCCGCCGCTCTGCTCAACCAAATTATCTGCGAAGGCGCCACGCAGGGCTGTCACGTCGTGGCTTCGTTCGACACTTACAACAACGTCAATCGCTTCCTGAGCAAGAAGGCGTTCAGCGAGTTTGAGATGCGCGTCGTGTTCCAGATGAGCGCAAACGATTCCGCGAGCCTCATCGACAGCCCCAAAGCCAACGACCTCGGACTGCATCGCGCCTTGTTCTACAACGAGCAACAAGGCTATTTGGAAGTCTTCCGCCCCTACGCCGTACCCCCCGCCGACTGGTTGGCCCAACACGCCTTCCCCGCCCGCTGATGAACTCCGCCCCGCCGCCATCGAAGCCGCTGCCTTGGACCTTCCGCGACGCCACCTTGGACGACCTGCCCGCCATGGTGGAAATCTACAATTCCATCATTCCCTCCCGCGTGGTCACGGCGGATCTTGAACCCGTTTCCGTCGCCCAGCGCCGGCCTTGGTTCGATCAGCACTCCCCCGGCCGCCGGCCCATTTGGGTTGCGGAAACGGCGGGCCGGATCGCCGGTTGGCTGAGTTATTCCTCCTTCCATAGCCGCGCCGCCTATGATGGCACTTGCGAAGTGAGCATCTATCTCGGCCCCGCGGATCGCGGCTGCGGCTTGGGGAGTGAGTTGTTGCGCCGTTGCATCGCCCACGCCCCGTCCCTTCGGTGCCACAGCCTTGTGGCGCTCATCTTTGCCGCCAACCGCCCCAGCCTTCGCCTCTTCGAGCGGCACGGCTTCACCACCTGGGGCCACCTGCCCCGCGTCGCGCTGGTCGGCGACCGGGAGCACGATTTGGTCATTCTGGGCCGCCGGGTAGGCTGAACGAAAAGGCGACGGCGGGCCAAGCGCCTATTTGACCGCCGGCGGCTGATGGGTGTAAGCAAAAACGCGGTCGGCGGCCGCCAGCGCGGCGGCGTCGTGATGGACGGTGCCGTAATAGGTGAGGGCGAGGACGACTTCGTTGTAATTCACGTTCTTGGGCTGGCCGGTGTAGGATTTTTCGCGGCCCACCCCGGTGCGGGTGTTGCCGGTGACGTCCACCTCGCCCGTGGGGCGGATGCGGGTCAACTCCCACGCCACGGCGGCGGGGAGGGCCGCTTCAAATTCGGGGAGGGGCACTTGGAGGGCGAGTTCCTGCCCGTAGAGGATGGACACCACATTGTAGCTGGAGTCCCGGCCATCGTTTTCGATGAACACCCCGGCGGCATCGCGGCGGGTGAGGGCGTGGGTGATGAGTTTGCGGGACGTGGCCACCAGCTTTTCGTCGTGCAGCACGCGGCCGCAGTCCCCGAAGGCTTTGGCGGCAATGATGATCCGGTTCACCGCGTGGGTGCTGCGGGTGATGATGGTGTCGTAGCCTCCGCTGATGAACTCGCAGGCCTGGCGGATCTTGGGTTCGAGGGCGGCGATGCGGGCGTGGAAATGGGCTTCATGGGGCGATTCCCGGATGATGAGGATGGTGCGGCCGACTTCCTGCAGGAAGAAGTAGGCGGTCTCCACCGCGGCACCATAGGGTCGCGCGCTCGCGCCGTTGGGACGGATTTCGGCCAGAAATCCGCCGTCCGGCCGTTGGTGGGCGAAGGCGGTGTCGATACCGCGCCACGCGTCATCCGCCGCCGCCAGGTCGTCGGCGATGATGGCGGCCGCCACCCCCCGGCAACTGCCGCGCTGGCCGCCCGCTTCAAGCCATTTCCCGTTGATGGCGTTGTTGCCCGAGAGGCCGTCGGCGTTGGGTTTGTCCCAGCGGCTGAGTTCCGCCAAGCGCCCGGGGGGAAAGGATCGCAGCACCGCGTATTCGCCGGGGGTGGTCGTGGGTTCCCCCGCGTGCGAGGGGCGAACGTTGCCGACCGCCAGCAGGCAGATGCCGGCCATGGCCCGAAATAAAGTGATTCGCATCCCGCCAGCATCGGCAACCCGGGCGCCGTGCGGCAACGGGAATATTGAGGTAGTCAGGGGGGCTTTGAGGTAGGCGGGGGTGACGATTCTCCGACCCATTCCAGCCCTGCCTCCCACTGCCATTGATTTAGGAGATTTTAGCTGGGCCAAGGTTGCACCCGGGAGGGAGTTGGTTGAAGCCTCCGCGGGTTCGGCGTCACGAGGGGGGAGCCATCCGCGCGCCAGCGTCTTGGAGTGCGGTGTAGCGAAGCGTGGCACCGCTTTTGAACTTGTCCCGCCACTCGAAACTCCACGAACTGGTCCACCCGCTGGGCGAAACCAGACGCTTGGAGCCACGAAATCCAAACCTTGCCCACCCGCCTGCCACCCAACAGTTCCGTGGCAATGGCCCATCCACGCCCCCCAAAGCGGTGCCGCGCGTTGCTTTCATCACACTACAAGACCTGGCGGTTGGCGGCACGCTCATCCCCATCGCCGCCGTCGGGTGGTAGCAGGCGGTTACGCCTAAAGCTCCCCGCGCGCGCCCGGCGTGTCCGAACGCTTATGTCAATGGCTGTGGTCCTGCCTCCTGGCTACAAATATTGCGCTTAAAGGGTGTGATGGGGGAGGAAACTCCCGAACGCAATCGTCTATTTTGATGGCTACTCCGCGGGCGGGTCGGCGGGATTCAGTATCCACTGCCGCACCAAGGGGCTTTTGGCCCAGTCAAGAACCGAGCGACCTTGGCCATCGGGCAATTCCGGAGAGAGGCCGGCCGCCCGGAAGGCGGCGATGATTTCCCGTTGGGCTTGGTGGGCCTCGGCGCTCCCGCTGCCGCTCTTGCCGGTGTTTTGCACGGCCAAATGGAAAGGGGTGGAACCGGAATGGTTTTGAACGGTGGCCTCCGCCCCTTCCGCGAGGAGGAACTTCACGGCGGTCGCGCAACGGCAGCGCACCGCGCGGTGCAAAGCCGTCGCGCCGCCGTGATCGGGAGCGTTGATCCTTGCGCCGGCGGCCAACAATCGTTTCATCGTCAGCACTTGAAGCGCTTCGTCCCAGCCGGGAGCCGTGGGCGCCCCGTCGGCCGCGTAATGCAGGGGGGTGGCTTTCCGTCGGCTGGCGGCGGCGTTGGGATCCACGCCGGCGGCGAGGAGTTCCGTCACCATTTCGGCGCGAAAACCGGCGGCGGCCAAATGCAGCGGTTGATCGCCGGCGTAGAGGTAATGCGGGATGGCGGGCGCGCACCAATGGGTTTGGTCCACCGGTTGCCCGGCGAGGCCGGGATCGGCCCGCAGCAGGGTGCGCACCTTGGTCAGGTCGTTGCCCAGGATCGCCTCAAGGAGGGCATTCATAAATGGGGATTGCCGGCGGCCACCAACCTACCACCAACCCGGGGATGACCAAGACTTAACCGCGGGGTGGGGGAGGGCTGGTGGTCTGGCCGAGGGCGGTCGGGCGTGCTCCCGCAAGGTTGCGACCGCCGCGTTCACCGGCTAAATTGGCGCCATGAAAATCTACGATCATCCGACGTTTCGAATGGCCTGCCGGCAGTTTGATCTGGTGGCCGATTGGTTGGAGATTCCCGCGGCGGAGCGGGACCGCCTGAAGTTTCCCAAGCGCTCGATGACCGTGGCGCTGCCCATTCGTCGGGATGACGGGCGCACCGAAGTGTTCGCCGGCTACCGGGTGCAGCATCACTTGACGCTGGGGCCGACCAAAGGGGGGCTGCGCTACCATCCGGATGTGGAACTGGGCGAAGTGGCCGCGCTGGCGATGTGGATGAGCTGGAAGTGTGCCTTGACGGGGTTGCCCTACGGCGGGGCCAAAGGCGGGATTGCCTGCGATCCCCGAAATCTGTCGACCGGGGAACTGGAGCGGCTCACCCGGCGGTACACCCAGGAGATGATTCCTTTCATCGGGCCGCAAGTGGATATCATGGCTCCCGATTTGGGCACGAACGAGCAGATCATGGCGTGGATGATGGACACCTACTCCGTGCATACGGGCCACAGCGTTCCGAGCATTGTGACCGGCAAGCCGGTGTTGCTGGGCGGTTCGCTCGGCCGACGGGAGGCGACCGGGCGCGGGGTGGCCTACTTGGTGAACCGCGCGGCGGACACGGTGGGGCTGGATTGCGCGCGGGCGACCGCGGTGGTCCAAGGCTTCGGGAACGTGGGCTCGGTGGCGGCCCTCTCCCTGGCGAAATACGGGGTGCGGATCATCGCGGTCAGCGACGCTTTCGGGGGCGTTTACAACGCGGCCGGCCTGGATGTATGGCGGCTGGACAAGTACGCCGCGGAGCACAAAACCGTGGCGGGTTTTCCCGAAGCCGAGGCGGTCACCAATGCCCAATTGCTGGAAACCCCGTGTGATATCCTGGTGCCGGCGGCCATGGAGCGGCAAATCACCGCGGAAAACGCGGGGCGCATTCACTGCCGGATTCTGGCGGAAGGCGCGAACGGCCCGACCACCCCGGAGGCGGATGCCATCCTGCGCGAACGACCGGAGATCTTCGTGATTCCGGACATTTTGTGCAATGCGGGCGGCGTGGTGGTGTCGTATTTCGAATGGGTGCAGGACCTCCAGAGCTTCTTTTGGACGGAAAGCGAGATTTCGGACAAGCTGTTTCGCATTCTGGAGGGGGCGTTCATGCAAACCCTGAACCTCAGCCGGAAGCGGGCGGTGTCGATGCGCCAGGCGGCGTTGAGTTTGGGCATCAGCCGGGTCCTGGACGCCAAACGGGCGCGCGGCTTGTTCCCCTGACTGGGGCGGGGGGCAGCAAAAGAAAAATTAATCCGCGCTGTTTCCAAGCTTGATTGTTTAATAAAACTTATCGAACTGATTAACCGGATCGAATTCGTGAAATTTTTCACAATCTTGCTTGATGCGCGAAGTGGGGCGGCTTTTAATGCGGGGAGTTGGCCGGGGTGGAATCATTCCGGCCGCAACCGCGCGATGGTTGCTAATAATCGCGAAAAACGATTGACGCCGGCTGGTGGATGACCAGAATCACCAGCCGTTGGTCATGGTGGGTGACTGCCCTTATGGGGCCTGAACCTGAATAGCGGTTGGATTAACAAAATTTGCTCAGATGTCGGACATCTTCCCCAAGTGGACGAACCGGTTGCCGTTGATGATGATCACCGGCGCGCTGCTCGGCGGCACCGGAGTGACGGCGGGCGTATGGTACTATTGTACCAACAAGTACGCCAACGTCGGCTACATGCCCGTGCAGCCGGTGGCGTTCTCCCACGCCATCCACGCGGACCAACTCGGCATGGACTGCCGCTACTGCCACAACGCGGTGGAGAAGTCCTGGTACTCCAACATCCCCACCAGCACCTTGTGCATGAACTGCCACAACCAAGTGCTCAAGGATGATCCCAAGCTGGCCTTGGTCCGCGAATCCGCGCAAAGCGGGGAGCCGATCCATTGGGTGCAAATCCACAAGGTCCCTGATTACGTCTTTTTCAACCATTCCGTGCATGTCAACCGCGGGCTGAGCTGCGTGGAATGTCATGGCCAGGTCAACAAGATGGATGAAGTTCACCAGGCTAAGTCGCTGAACATGACCTTCTGCTTGGATTGCCATCGCGACCCCGCCGCCCATTTGCGTCCCTTGGATAAAATCACCGACTTGGATTGGCAGCCGAAGAGCGAGGAAAGCCAACGGGCCGACGGAGCCAAATTCATGCACGACTGGAAGGTTGAATCCCTGCAAAACTGCTCCACTTGCCATCGATGAAAACCATTCCCCCCGTCTGTCCCGAGCCGGAGACCGGCCCCAAGTATTGGCGCAGTTTGGATCAGTTGGCCGACACCCCCGAGTTCCGCTCTTGGGCGGAGCGCGAATTTCCCGCCGGTGCCAGCGAGTTGACCGATCCCAGCACCCGCCGGCATTTCGTGAAGTTGATGTCCGCCTCGTTCCTGTTGGCGGGCTTCGGTTTGACCGGTTGCCGCCGGCCGGTGGAGAACATTTACCCCTTTCAAAAGATGCCGGAGGGCTATGTCCACGGCATGGCGCGGTTTTTCGCCACGGCGATGCCCACCCGCGGCACGGCCATTCCTTTGGTGGCCAAGTCGCATGACGGCCGGCCGGTGAAGCTGGAAGGCAACGATAAGCATCCGGACAGCAACGGCGCCACGGACCGTTACGCCCAGGCCGCGATTCTCAATCTTTACGATCCCGACCGCGCGACTCGTTTCCTGCAAAACGGCACCACGAAGACCGCGGAAGACGCCTTGGTGGCCTTGCGGGATTTGTCCAAAGCGCTCGCCGCCACCGGCGGCAAGGGCTTGGCGATTTTGTCCGAGCAGACGGCCTCCCCTTCCCGGGAACGCATTGAAAAGGCGATTGCCGCCAAGCTGCCCCAGGCCAAGTGGTACCGGCACGAAGCCGTGGATTTCGACATCCACCGCCAAGCCGCCACGGCCGCCACCGGCAAACCGGTGACGCCTTATTTCAAGATCGACGAAGCCAAAAAAGTGGTCGTCGCCTTGGATTGTGATTTCATCGGCGCCGAGGAAAACGCCCACATCAACATCCGCCGCTTTGCCAAGGGCCGCCGGGTGACCGCGCCGGGGCAGGCCATGAGCCGGCTGTATGCCATCGAGCCGTTGATGACCCTCACCGGGGCGAACGCCGATCATCGTTTGCGCATGCCTGCGACCGGCGTCTCGGTCATGGCCGGTTTGCTCGCGGAAGCGGTGCTGACCCAGGCGGGCGGCGACGCCAAGCTGGTGGCGGCGGTCAAAGCCTTGGTGGACGCCAAAGCGGTGGCCGCGCTGAGCGAGCAAGTGCGCGCCGGTGACGCCAAGTTCCTCAACAAATGGGCGACGGAATGCGCTAAGGATTTGCTGGCGGCGAAGGGCGAAAGCCTTGTGCTGGCCGGTCAACGCCAACCCCTCGCCGTGCATTTGGCGGCTTACGCCATCAATGCCGCCTTGGGCAACTTGGGCAAGACGGTCATCTTCTTGGATGCTCCCGCGCCCAGCGCCGGCGGCATTGCTGAATTGGCCCAAGCCTTGACGGGCGGTCAAGTTGAAACTTTGGTGGTCTTGGGTGGCAATCCCGCCTACGACGCCCCGGCGGATTTGAAGTGGGAAGCCGCCCAGGCGAAAGCCAAGACCGTGGTGCGCCTCGGTTACTACGAGGACGAAACCACCCCCGCCAACGGCTGGCAATTGCCGCAGGCACACTTCTTGGAGTCCTGGGGTGACGCGCGGACGAGCGACGGCACTTTGGTGGCCGTTCAACCGTTGATCGAGCCGTTGTTCGGTGGTTTGACCGAATTGGAAGTGCTGGCCCGCATCGGCGGGTTGGACAAGATCACCGCGTACGAAATCGTGCGGGAAACCTTCGGCACCGACGAAGAGAAGTGGAAGAAATTCCTCCATGACGGCTTCCTGGCCGACAGTGCGGCGGCCCCGGTCAGCGTGGCCTTGGCCACGGACGCCGTGGCGGCAGGCTTGGCGGCGGCTCCGGCCGTGACGGTTCCGGCCAAGGACAAGTTGGAAGTCGTTTTCCACCGCGATTACAAGGCGGACGACGGCCGTTTCAACAACAACGGCTGGATGCAGGAACTCCCCGATCCCATCACCAAGATGACGTGGGAGAACACGATTTTGATCAGTCAGAAGACGGCGACTGATTTGGGTTTGGTGGTCATCAATCGCGAGAATAATCAATTGATGGTTCCATGGGTGAAGATCACGGTCAACGGCATGGAAGTGGAAGGGCCGCTCTGGACCCAGCCCGGTCAGGCCGACAACGTGATCGGTTTGGCTTTGGGTTACGGCCGCCGCAAGACCGGCCGCGTGGGCCTGAACTCCGGTTACAACGCCTACTCGGTGCGCACTACCAAGGCGTTGCATTTCACCACCGGCGCCACGCTGAAAAACAGCGGCGAAAAGCATCACTTGGCCACCACGCAGGACCATTGGAGCATGGAAGGCCGCCCCATCATCCGCGAGGGGACCCACGCCGAATTTCAAAAGCACCCCCGGTTTGCCAAGGCGTTCGACATGGAAACGCCGCCGGGCATGGAGGACGGGGAAAACCTTAAGTCGCTCTATCCCAACCCCTTGGACGAGGTCAGAAAGACGGCCCTCCATCAATGGGGCATGTCGATTGATCTGAGCGCCTGCGTGGGTTGCTCCACCTGCATGGTGGCCTGCCAGAGCGAGAACAACATCCCCATCGTCGGGAAATACCAGGTCGCGAACAATCGCGAGATGCATTGGATTCGCATCGACCGCTATTTCACCGGCAAGGTGGAGGATCCCCAGGTGGTGAACCAGCCGATGCTCTGCCAGCATTGCGAAGCGGCCCCCTGCGAAAATGTCTGCCCGGTCAATGCGACCTCCCACGATCAGGAAGGCCTGAACGTGATGACCTATAACCGGTGCGTCGGCACCCGTTATTGCAGCAACAACTGCCCATACAAGGTCCGCCGCTTCAACTATTTCGATTACAACCGCCGCACCTTGGAACAACTCAAGGGACCGGTGTACACCACCCCGCTGCTGCACAAGACGGACGGCGAGTTGGACGTCATGCGCTGGTGGCGCAACCCGGACTTGGGCACCCGTCCCGCGGACGAATGGGAACTGCTCAAGCTGGTCAAGAACCCGGAAGTCACGGTGCGCATGCGCGGCGTGATGGAAAAATGCACCTACTGCCTCCAGCGCATCGAGGGCGCCAAAATCGCCCAAAAAGTCAAAGCGCGGGACACCGGTGATGTCACGGTGCCGGATGGCACGATCAAGACCGCCTGCCAACAGGCCTGCCCCGCGGAAGCGATTGTGTTCGGCAACGTGGCCGATCCCAAGAGCGCCGTCAGCATCCTGAAAAAGCAGCAGCGCAACTATTCGGTTTTGGATTTCCTCAATACGAAACCCCGGACGACTTACCTCGCCCGTTTGCGGAACCCGAACCCGGCCATGCCGGACAAATACGACGCCCCGTTCAGCACGGAGGAATACGAGGCCAAGAACGGAAAATTGGAAGAAGAAAGCGGAAATGAAGCCCACGCGCACGCCGAGCATGCAGGCAAGAAAGGAGCCGAGTAATGGCTGACGTGATTGCCAACGTAGAAATCAAAGGTCCGCCGGCCGGGCTCGAACGCGAGCCGCTGGTTTTGAACCAGCGCGGTCTGGGCTGGATTTCCGACGCCATTGCGGGCGTGGCCGAAGGCAAGACACCCCTCTGGTGGTGGATCGCCTTCGTGCCCAGTGTCATCGCCATGAGTGTCATGGGCGCGATGATCATTTACCTCCTGTCCACCGGTGTGGGCATTTGGGGTCCTGGTCATCCGGTCATGTGGGGCTGGGCGATCATCAACTTCGTGTGGTGGATCGGTATCGGTCACGCCGGTACTCTGATCTCCGCGATTTTGTTCCTGCTCCGCCAAAAGTGGCGCACTTCCATCAATCGCGCCGCCGAAGCGATGACCATCTTCGCGGTCATGTGCGCCGGTATCTTTCCGTTGATTCACGTGGGACGCATGTGGTTCGGTTGGTGGTTGTTCCCGCTGCCCAATCAGAACTCGATTTGGCCCAACTTCCGCTCCCCGTTGATGTGGGACGTGTTTGCGGTGTCCACTTACTTTACGGTTTCCGCCCTGTTTTGGTTCATGGGCCTGATTCCCGACTTGGCCGTCATGCGGGACCGCTCCAAGACCAAACTGCGCAAGTTCGCCTATGGCTTGTTTTCGCTCGGCTGGACGGGTTCCAACCGCCACTGGCGCAATTATGAGAAGGCTTATTTGATCTTGGCCGGTTTGTCCACCCCGCTGGTGCTGTCCGTCCATTCGATCGTGTCCATGGACTTCTCGGTGTCCCAATTGCCCGGTTGGCATACCACGATCTTCCCGCCTTACTTTGTGGCGGGCGCCGTGTTCTCAGGTTTCGGCATGGTGCTCTCCCTGCTGATCCCCTTGCGCACCATCCTCAAACTGGAGGATATCATCACCGTGCGCCACGTTGAGTTGATGTGCAAGGTGGTGTTGGCGACCGGTTCGATCGTCGGCTACGCCTACGCCATGGAGTTTTTTATCGCTTGGTATAGTGGCAATCCCTACGAGCGCTACGCCTTTATCAACCGCGCCATGGGTCCTTACGCCTGGGGTTATTGGGTCATGATCGGCTGCAATGTCATCGTGCCGCAATGCTTCTGGTTCAAGCGCATCCGCAGCAACATGCTCATAGTTTTCATCCTTTCCATCTTCGTGAACATCGGGATGTGGTTTGAACGGTTTGTCATCGTGGTCATCTCCCTGCACCGTGACTTCATGCCTTCCAACTGGGGTTATTTCAAACCTACTTGGGTGGATATCACGACCTACATGGGCACCTTCGGCCTGTTCTTCACGCTGTTCCTGTTGTTCATTCGCTTTATGCCGATCATCGCCATCACCGAGGTTAAAGGGGTCACGCCGCAGGCCGATCCCCACCATCCCTTGGGCGGCGCCAAATCCGGAGGGCACCACTAATGGCTGCGACCGCTTCCAAACCGTACGGCATTATTGCCGAATTCCTGACCCCCGCCGACGCGATTCACGCCGCCGAAATGGTTCGCGACGCCGGCTTCCGCAAATGGGATGTTTACACCCCGTTCCCGGTGCACGGCATGGACCAAGCCATGGGCTTGGACAATTCCAAAGTCGGCTACATCGCCTTCGCGGGCGGTTTGACGGGCTATTTCAGCGGCATGTTGATGATCTGGTGGATGAACGCGGTTGATTATCCCATCATGATCGGCGGCAAACCGATGTTCAGCCCTTATGGCGCGTTTCCCCCGTGCTACGAACTGACCATTCTTTTGGGCGCCTTTGGTTCGCTGTTCGGCATGTTGGCGTTAAACCGCCTCCCTCGCCTGCACCATCCCTTGCTCAAACACCGTCGGTTCGCCTTGGCGAGCCACGACCGCTTTTTTGTCGTGATCGAAACTGCCGATCCCAAGTATTCCGAAACCGAAACCCGCAAGTTGCTCACCTCGGCGGGCAGCCAGCGCATCGAACTGGTGGAGGAATAACGAGTCATGCGCTACCTTTTGCTCATTTTCGCCCTTGCGGTTGTCGTGGTCATGGTCGTTGGCGGCCGCCGCGGGGACCTTTCCCGCCGCCCGCCCATCGAACTGTTCGCCGACATGGACCGCCAGCCCAAGCTCCGGCCCCAGGCGCCGAATGATTTCTTTGGCGACGGCCGCAGTTCCCGACTCGGAGTCGCTGGCACGGTGGCCCGCGGCGATCATTATCAGGACTTGCCCATCAACACCGGCCATATGCCAGGCGTGACCAACGTCGTGGAAAGCATTCCCGCCGAAATCAAAGTCGACGAGGCGCTGATGAACCGCGGTCAGCAACGCTTCAATATTAATTGCTCCCCCTGCCACGGCGCCCAGGGCGATGGCAACGGCATCACCAAGCGCATCGGGGCGATGGGCGTCGTCGCCGACCTGCACGACCCGCGCATTGTGAAAATGACCGATGGTGAACTTTTTGGCATCATCACCAATGGCAAGGGCTTGATGGGGGCCTATGGTCCCAATGTGCCGGTCGAGGATCGCTGGGCGATCGTGGCCTACCTGCGGGCGCTCCAACTCAGCCGTTTGGGCACTTTGGACGATGTGCCCGCCCCATTCCGCGCGCAGTTGAAAAAGTAATTTATGAGTTCGCCTACTCACTCATCTTCCCACTCCGCGCCCTTTGATTTATCGGCGTGGCGGAACGTGCCCACCGTGCTGATGGTCCTCGGGGGCGCGGGCGCGCTCTTGGGCGCCTTCTTGGACGTGAAGCACGCCGCCTTCTCGTATCTTACCGCCTACATGTTCTTCCTGAGCTTCGGCTTGGGGGGGCTGATTCTCACCATTCTGCATCATTTGTTCGATGCTTCGTGGTCCGTGCCCGTGCGGCGCATTAATGAACATCTGGCCAATCTGCTTCCCATGCTGGCCCTGTTGTTCCTGCCCATCATCATCAATGTGCTGACGGCCGGGAACGACAACCTGATCTACCACTGGATGGTGCTGATCAAAGAAGGCAAGCCGGATCACGCGGTGACCGCCAAATACCCGCTCTTCACCGTTAACAGCTTTCTGGCCGCCTGGGTTTTCTGTGGCGTGGTTTGGACCGTCCTCGCCCGCGGATTGCGCAAGCACTCGCTCGAGCAGGACAAGACCGGCTCCATCGAATGCACCCGCGCCATGCGCCGTTACTCGGCCGCCGGCGTGTTCCTGTTCGCCATCACCACGACGGCCGCGGCGATCATGTGGATGAAGGCACTCCAACATGAGTGGTTTTCCACCATGTATGGCGTCTATTACTTTGCCGGCAGCACTTGGACCACGATTGCCACGATTTACTTTTTGACTTGGTTGTTGCAGCGCCAAGGACCGCTCCGTGAAGTGGTCAAATACAAGACGTTCTATTTTCTCGGTTCCCTTTTGTTCGCCTTCACCGTGTTCTACGCGTATGTGACCTTCTTCCAGTACTTCATCATCTGGAACGCCAACATGCCGGAAGAGACCTTCTTCTACGTGGCCCGGGAGCACGGGGTGTGGTTCTGGGTCAGCATGGTGGTGATCTTTGGTCACTTCTTTGGCCCGTTCCTGACCCTCCTGCGCATTGATGTGAAACTGATGCCCGTCATCATGATACCCTTGGTGGCATGGGTTTGGCTGATGCATTACGTCGACATGACCTTCAACATCATGCCCATTATGTTTCCCGATGGCCCGCATTTCCACTGGTTGGATTTCGCTTGCTTGGCGTTTATCGGTGGGTTGTTGGCCCGCATCTTTTTGAAGTCCTTGAATTCACATCCGATCTTTCCCCAGAAGGATCCCCGGTTTGCTGAAGCCATGGACATTCACGTTCCCGAAGGCGAAGTTTTGAAAGCCGCCGCCCGGGGCGTTAAAGCAACCACCGGAGGTAAACATTGAACACAACATCCGAATCGAAGTGCTGTGGTCCCATGGGACCTTACGTCCTTGCCGTTTTGGGCAGTTTCGTGATCGTGGCAGGACTGGTTTACGCGATGCGAAGCAACTCCCACTCCACTGATTTGGGCGCTGATCGCGCTGCGGAACGCCGCAAGTTGCTCGGGGTGCTGAAGGCCGAGAACACGCAGGTGTTGACTTCTTACTCTTGGCAACACGAAGGCAAACAAATCGTGCGCTTGCCCATTGAGCAGGCCAAAGCCGTCGCCTTGGCGGCCGCGGCCAAAGCCCCTGGCGGCTTGCGCGCCGAAGTGGTCGGCCGCGTGGAAAAATTCAACAAGCCCGTTTCGTTTGAATAGTTCGGCTCGTACTTTGATGAGCTCGCCCTCCTGCCAACTTGATGCGTCGTGCGCCGACGCCTCCGCGCCGATCACCTGTGCCGAGATTGACGCCTCCTCCCGTCCCTTGCTCTTGCTGGTGGTGAGCGCGGCGCTGTGGTTGGTGGTCGGCTCTATCTTGGGGCTGATTTCGTCGCTGACGTTCCACGCGCCGAAAATGTTCGCCGATTGCGCGGCCATGAGCTTTGGTCGTTCGCATCCCGCGGCCAACAACGCATTTCTTTATGGTTTTGCGGTGCCCGCCGGTTTGGCGGTCTTGCTATGGCTGGCCGGTCGGATCGGACGCACCAAACTCATCGGCGCCCCCTTGGTGGTTCTGGGCTGGCTCCTTTGGAACATTGGCGTCACCGTCGGTGTGCTCGGTATTCTGCAGGGTGAAAACACCGGTCACGAGTGGCTCGAATTCTCCCGCAGCGCCTCCGGATTTCTCCTGATCGGTTATGTTGCCGTTGCCTTGGCGGGAGTGCTTACCTTTCGCGCCCGCAAGGAAGGCAAGCTGGAACTTTCCCAGTGGTTCATCCTTGCCGCCTTGTTCTGGTTTCCTTGGATTTACTCCACCTCCCACCTTTTGCTTTTGATTTGGCCCGTTCGCGGCGTGCTGCAATCGGTCATCACTTGGTGGTATGTGAACAACCTCGCCAATGTCTGGATGGTTCTGGTGGGCTTGGCCGCGGCTTTCTATTTTGTCCCCAAATTTGCCAAGGCTCCCCTGCATAGCCGCCCCATGGGTTTGTTTTCCTTCTGGAGCGTGATTCTGTTCGGCTCCTGGGCGGGCATCCCGGCAGGAGCCCCGGTGCCGGCCTGGATTCCCGCGGTCAGCACCTTGGGTGCTTTCCTGAGCATTGCGGGGATTTTGGCCACTTGGCTCAATTTGTCGAAAACCCTTTGTCTGGCCGACCGCCACGCTCAGCGTTCCTTGTCCGAAACCTTCATTCCTTTCGGGGTCAAAGTTTTCCCCGTGGCCGCCCTGTTGGGTGTGTTGGCGCAACCCGCTGGTGTGAGTGGCTTGCTGAATTTCACTTGGTTTCTGCCCGCCCAGCAGCAACTTCTCGTTTACGGCTTTTACGGACTTGTTTTGATGGGGGCCCTCCACTTCATGGTTTCGCGTTTGGCTCCGGTGGCTGATCCGAAGCCGATGTTTGCTTTCCTCCATTTTATTGGCTGCGCTGGCGGTGTGGTGATTTTCTTCCTCGCCTTGGCCTGCGGCGGGGTGGCTCAAGGCGGCGTCATGAATGATTCCACGGTGCCTTTTCTTAACGTTGTCAAAGGCACCTTGATGTGGATTCGCCTCAGTTCGCTTGGGGAATTATTGATGATTCTGGGTAATTTGCTGTTCTTGCTCAATGTCGTTTTGGCGGTGGTTCGTTTCCTCAAAGTTTCCATGGAATCCTTTATGGCGGAGAACGCCAAGCCAGCGGGGGTGCGCGCGTGAACCAGGGACCTTTGGTTTTTGTCGGCACTTTTTTTGCCTTGGCCGCGACTTGGTTCACCTTTGTGCTCGAACCCAGTCAACAGATCGGCAATCAAAGTCAATTTTTGATTGAGGACAGCGGCCAGTTGTTTCCGGTCAAGCCCGCCGGTTTGGCCCATCAGGGCGAGGCCGTTTACCGCGCCAATGGCTGCTTTTATTGCCACACCATGCAGGTTCGCCCGCAGGGTTTGGGCGGCGATGTTGCCCGTGGTTGGGGGGCTCGGTCCGGCCCGGTGCAGAGCGTTTCCCGTGACTATTTGTTTGCGGAAACCACCATGTTGGGCAGTCAGCGCGTGGGCCCTGATTTGACCAACATCGGTTTGCGGCAAACCAATCTGGTTTGGCATTTGCAGCATTTGTATGATCCGTCCTCCCTGGCTCCCGGATCGACGATGCCCCCGTACCGTTTCCTGTTCACCAAACACACCCTGAAACCGGGCCAGAAACGGTCCCCCGACGCTTTGCCGGAAGATCCGAAAGCCCCGGGTGTTGAAGTTTTGCCCTCGGATGATGCCAAGGCCTTGGTGGCTTATCTCACGGGATTGCATTCCGACGGAGTGCTCTACGAAGCCCCTGCCTTCTACGTGAAACCCGTTGCGAAAGCCGACAAAAAAGCCGCGGTTCCGGTCACTCCGGCCCCGGCTCCCGCCAAATGAGCGTCGAAGCCAAACCCTCTCCCTCGGTTCCTCCAGCTCCGGACCTTTCCGCCGGCGGGGCCAACATGCCGATCTGGCTGATTGCGATTTTCATCCTCTCCGGTTTTTCGGGCCTGATTTATGTGGGCAACCACAGTGGTTGGTTCGACGCGCAAGTTTATGAGCCCTTTGTGGACTCCCAGCATCTGGAAGCATGGGCCCGCCCGCCCGGTCCGGGCGAAGAACTAAAGCGCGGCAAGGCCACCTTCGGCACGCTCTGCAGCACCTGCCACGGTGATACCGGCACCGGCAGCGCCACGACGGGTTGCCCGCCTCTCGATGGGTCCGAATGGGTCATGGCGGCGGGACCCAACCGGATTATTCGAATTTTGCAGAACGGTTTGGCCGGTCCCATCGAAGTCAAGGGCGGCAAATACGGCGGCGGCGCCGTGGCCATGACCGCGGTGGGCGCGGCCTTGTCCGATCAGCAGATTTCCGACGTCTTGACCTACGTTCGCAACGCTTGGAGCAACAAAGGCAAAGGCGCCGCTCCGGTGACCATTGAACAGGTCAAAGCCGTTCGCGAGAAAATCAAAGACAAATCGGGTTATTTCACACCCGATGAGTTGCTGAAGCTCCCGGAAAAGGATTAAGTCCGTTTCCGAAAGCGGCGCTCGATCTCGCCCAAGGCCCATTTCGCGTGCTCCGCGATCAGTGGTTCCGAATCGGTGGCGGCTTGCTCCAGTGCGGGGCGGGCCTCATTTCCTCCCGTATTCCCCAAGGCGACGCAAACATTCCGCAACACCCCTCGGCGTTTCGTGCGTAGTAATGGGGTGCCTGCGAAACGGGCTTTGAACCCGGTCTCGTCCAACGCCAGCAAGCCCAAGAGATCCGGCGTGTTCAAATCCCCTCGCGCCACCGACTTCATCAATGAACCTTCACGGGCAAACCGGTTCCATGGACAAGCTGCGAGACAATCGTCGCATCCATAGATGCGGTTGCCGATGGCCGGCCGCAGTTCCACCGGGATGGCGCCTTTCAATTCGATGGTCAGGTACGAAATGCACCGGCGCGCATCCAGTTGGAACGGGGCCGTGATGGCTTGGGTGGGGCAGGCGCTCACGCAACGGGTGCAGTGGCCGCAATGATTGGTCTCTGCGGCGTCCGGAGGCAGGGCGAGGGTGGTCAGGATTTCCGCCAGGAAGATCCAATTTCCCAAACGGCGGCTGATCAAATTGGTGTGTTTCCCCAAAAAGCCCAGGCCGGCCCGCTGCGCCAAATCTCGTTCCAGCAAGGGCCCGGTGTCCACGTACCAGAGGGACCGGGTTTCCGGGCCGCCGAGCGCATTCACGAACGCCGTTAGGACCCGGAGCTTTTCGGCCAGCACGTCATGGTAATCCTCGTGGCGGGCATAGCGAGCTACTACGCCCGCTCCGGACGGCGTGGCCTTGGCGGTTTCCCCGGCGTCCGGACCGTAAGCTGCCGCCAACGTGATGATGGATTGGGCGCCGGGGAGGACGAGTTCCGGCGCTTTTCGTTTGGCGGAGTTGCGGGCTAACCACACCATTTCGCCGGCCTTGCCCGCATCCAGCCAGGTTTGGAAGTGTGCGGCGGAAGCCGGGGGGGCGGCCGTGGTGCAGCGGCAATCGTCGAAGCCGAGTTCCCGGGCGCGCGCCACGATTGCCGCTTTCATCACCGGGATCGCGGTTGCGCCGCGTGAAACTGGTGTAGGATTTGTTGCGCGACTTCCCGTTGGCAACGCAGTTCGGTGTTCAAGAGGACATCCGCTTGGCGGTAAACCGGTTCGCGCTCCTTGAGCAGCCGGCGAATTTTGCCCAGTGGATCCGGGTCCTGCAGGAGGGGGCGGTGGTGCTGGTGCCGGATGCGCTCCCAGATGCGGTCGGGGGCGGCCCACAGGCAGACCACCAGGGCGTGGGCTTTCAGGCGCGCAATGTTCTCCGCGTTGGCGCCCAGGCCGCCGCCGGTGCTGATCACGGTGTGGCGGAGCGTGGCCAGTTCCGCCACCAGCGCGCGCTCCAAATCCCGAAAATGAGCTTCGCCGTCGTGGGCGAAGATGGCGGGAATGGATTTGCCCGTGCGACGCTCGATTTCCTCATCCGTGTCCAGAAAGGCAAACCGTAGCTGGTCGGCCAGCAGCCGGCCCACGGAAGATTTGCCGGTGCCCATGAAGCCGGTCAGGGCAAGGTTTTGAATGTGGCGTGCTTCCGGGGGCATGGGAGGGGGGCGGGGTCAGATGATGAAATCGAGCGGGTTGGTTTGGACGGATTCGAGGTGGCGCACGCGGGAGCAGAGTTCAGCCACGGTCACGCCTTCCAGAATCTTAACGATGGCCTCGCGGACGTCCTTCATGACACTGCGGACGCCGCACAGGGCTTCGCTGGGGCAGGAGCAGCGGGCATAATTGAGCTCGCTGACGCACGGCACCGGGGCCAGCGGGCCTTCAATATGGCGGATGACGAGGGCGAGGGAGATTTGGTCGGGGGCCTTGCTCAAGCGGTAACCGCCCGCGACTCCACGCCGGCTTTCCACAATGCCGGCGGTCTTCAGCTCGCTGAGAATCTGTTCCAAATAGCGCTGGGGGATGTTCTGTTGTTCGCTGATGAAGCTGATACGCAAAACCTCATCGCTATAGTTCAAACCCAGCACCACCAAAGCCCGCAGGGCGTATTCCCCGCGCAAAGATAATTTCATATCGCAAATCCCGCAATTCCCGTCCAGCTTACTCGGGATTCCCGTGCCGGCAAGCCCACGGATCACCCGCCTTGCCCGGCCGACGCCCCTCCCTCCGCACTGGACGGGACTGGATATTTGCAAAAAAGCGAAATAGCTCGAAACGAAATCGCCGCGGCGCTTTCCAATAGACAACCCGGCGTGATGCTCTGGACTCCGACTTGGACGCCGCAGCGTGTGGCACCGGCTTGTGAGCGGTGAAAAAAGCGTGAAATCTACGCGAAAACCGCAACTGCCGGCTTGCCGGGCCGGGCGGGAACTGTTTTATTGTTCCGCCCCGCGGAGCAAATTGGGATTTGGCACCGCGGGCTTTGGGAATTTGGGATGCCAGGGGGAGTGCAGGCACTCCCGGGGCGTCCATTTGCGGAAAGGCTTTTGTGGCAGAGAAAGATGATTATTTAGTCGATATTCTGGTCGATTTGGGCTTCCTCAACGGGGACCAAGTCACCAAGCTGCGCGATGAAGCGGCGTCCGCCGGAGTGGGCGTCGTGGACTTGGCGGTCGCCAACAAATTTCTTCGCCCGGCGGATGTGGCCCAGGCCAAAGCCGCCCAATTCGGCGCCGAAGTGGTCAATCTGGCCGATATCAAGCTTTCCGACGAAATCATCGGCTTGGTGCGCCGCGATATCGCCAAGAAATACCGGGCCATTCCCATCAGCAAGGACGATGGCACCATCACGGTGGCGGTCAGCGATCCGTCGGACTTGGACACCATCGACTCCCTGCACCATCTTCTGCGCGCCGAAATTCAGTTGAAGGTCGCCAGCGAAGAGGACATCGAGAACGCCCTCAACAAGTATTACGGCGGAGCCCAGGGCGGAAAGGTGATTCAAGAGAACGCCAAGATGCAGCAGACCCTCCAAGAGTTGACGGAATCGGAGGTGGCGATCGCGAAGGTGGATGACGGGGTGGCCGAAGTCAGCGCCGACGCTCCGGTGATCAAGTTGGTGAATTCGATCATCGTCGATGCCTTCAAACTCCGCGCTTCCGATATTCACTTGGAACCGTTGGCCAAGTCTTTCCGCGTCCGCTACCGCATCGACGGCGTGCTGGTGGAGATGAAGGGCCCCCCCAAGCGTCTGCAGGCTTCCATCCTCAGCCGCTTGAAGATTCAGTCGAACATGTCCATTTCGGAAAAGCGCATCCCGCAGGACGGGCGCATCCAATCGAAAGTGGGCACGAAATTGATCGATTTGCGCGTGTCCTGCCTCCCCACGAACCATGGCGAGAGCATCGTCATGCGTATTTTGGACAAGGAAGGTCTGCGCTTGGGCTTGCCGGAACTCGGCTTTTTCACCGATGACCAGCAAACCTTCGAGCGGTTGATCGGCATGCCGGACGGAATTCTGCTGGTGACCGGTCCGACCGGCTCGGGCAAGACGACCACCTTGTATTCCTGCCTGCATTTCATCAACCGGCCGGACCGCAAGATTATCACGGTGGAAGACCCCGTCGAATATCAGCTGGCGGGTATCAACCAGGTGCAGGTGAATGAAGTCGTGGGGCTGTCATTCGCCAAGGCCCTGCGCTCCATTCTCCGCCAGGCGCCGAACGTGGTGATGCTGGGGGAAATTCGCGATTTGGAAACCGCCACCATCGCGATCAATGCTTCCCTGACCGGGCATCTCGTGTTCTCCACGCTGCACACCAACGACGCGCCCGCCGCCGTGGCCCGTTTGATTGACATCGGGGTGAAGCCCTTCTTGGTGGCCTCCTCCAGCCGGGCGCTCATGGCGCAACGCTTGGTGCGCAAAATCTGCAAGCAATGCACCGAGCCCTACACGCCCACGGAAGCTGAAATGCGCAGCATCGGCATTGACCCCGCCAAGCTGACCAACCCGAATTTCCGGAAAGGCAAAGGCTGCGCCAATTGCTCCAGTTCCGGTTACCGCGGCCGGTTCGGGGTGTTCGAAATCTTCGTGATCGATGACGAGGCCCGGAAGCTCATTTACGACCGCGTGCCGTCCTCCGTGCTGCGCATCCGCGCTCGCGAAATGGGGATGCGCACCCTGCGCGAGGATGGCGTCCGGAAGGTGCTGGCCGGTATGACCACGGCCGAGGAAGTGCTCCGCGCCACGGTGGCGGACGATTAACCCAAGATGGCCGCAATCCCCGACTCATTTGCTTTTCCCACTCCGGCGCCGTGCTTCCGCAGGCGGGCCGGGACCCAATAACCCAGTTTTTCAGCTCTTTTCCGTATGTCGTATCAAATGTCCGATCTCCTGCAGTTGATGGTGTCCGAGGGCTCCTCCGACTTGCATATCCGCGTCGGGGTTCCTCCCGTGATCCGCGTGCACGGCGTGTTGGCCCGGGTGGACGGCCCCGTCATGTCGCCCGAAGATACCGAGGAACTGATGCGCAGCATCACCTCCGAAGATCATATCCAGCACGTGCGTGAGCGTGGTGGCGCGGACTTCGGGTTCGCCTTCGGCGAGTTGGCTCGGTTCCGCGTGAGCGTGTTCAAGGAAAAAGGCAACTTCGGCATGGTGTTGCGCCAAATTCCCACCCGCCTGCTGGAGTTGGACAAGATCGGTCTACCGCCCTCGGTGCGCGAATTGCTTTACAAACCGCGCGGTCTCATCCTCGTGACCGGCCCCACGGGTTCCGGCAAGAGCACGACTCTCGCCTCCATGGTCAACGTGATCAATGAGTTGCGCGACGACGCGCACATCATCACGATCGAGGACCCGATCGAATTCTACCACAAGCACAAGAAGGCGATCGTCACCCAGCGCGAAATTCACGTGGACGTGCCGAGCTTCGCCGAAGCTTTGCGCCGCGCGCTGCGTCAGGATCCCGACGTGATTCTGGTGGGCGAAATGCGCGATTTGGAAACGATCGACGCGGCCATCACGGCGGCGGAAACCGGGCATTTGGTGTTCGGCACCCTGCACACCACCGGCGCGGCCAAGACCGTTGATCGTATCGTGAACGCCTTTCCGACAAACCAACAGGAACAGATCCGCATCCAGCTCTCGACCGTGCTGCAGGCGGTCATTTCCCAGTTGCTCATTCCCCGCATCGACAAGCCCGGTCGGGTGGCCATCTTCGAGATCATGGTGAACACGCCCTCCATCGGCGCGCTCATCCGGGACAACAAAACGTTCCGTTTGAACTCCGACATCCAGACCGGCGCCAAGTACGGCATGGTCACCTTGGACAGCTTCTTGCTGGACAAATACATGGCCGGCATGATCGCCCGCGAGGAAGTCATCACCAAGGCTCAGGACCCCATCACCATCCAGGCCAAGTTGCAGGAACTGGAACTGGCCGCCTCGCTCAACCAGGAAGCCCCCAAGAAGAGCTGATTTTAAGCGCTTTGATCTATGTCCGAATCCGTATCCAACCCCCTGCTGGCGCTCATCAAGGAACGCGGCCTCATCGACGATTTGCAGTTCGAGGAAGTGTCGGGTGAATTCACCCGCAGCGGCAAACCGATGTACCAGGTTCTCGCCGATTACGGCGTCATGGACATGGACACCCAGTTGCAGGTCATGGCCGACCATCTGGCGACGGAGGTCGTGCCGTTGAAGGACCTGCAATTGCAACCCGAGGTGCTGGCCGTCATCCCTCCCAGCACCGCGCGGATGTACCAATGCATCCCGTTGGAGGTCTTCGGCAACACCGTCCGCGTTGCCTTTGTGGACCCGCTGGACCCGATCAAGGTGGACGAGTTGGGCTTTGCGCTCCGCAAGGACATTCAGTTGGTCGTGGCGGATCCGGGCATGATCCTCAAGATCATGGAGCGCAGCTACGCCGCCGCCAGTGAAAACGTCGGCGATATCCTGAAGGAATTGGGGTCGGACAAAAACATCGCCGCCGAAGTCGATGCCGCCGTGGGTGGCGATTCGGCGATCTTGGCCGATTTGGCCAATGAGGTGCCGATTATCCGGTTCGTCAATTTGATCCTCTACCAGGCCGTGCAGGACCGGGCGAGCGATATTCATTTCGAACCCTTCGAGGACGAATTCAAGATTCGTTACCGCGTGGACGGCGCCTTGTATGAAATGGCCCCGCCGCCCAAGCACTTGGCCATTCCGGTCGTCTCGCGTATCAAGGTCATGGCCAACCTGAATATTTCCGAGCGCCGCCTGCCGCAGGACGGTCGTATCTCGGTCAATCTGGATGGCAAATTGATCGATTTGCGCGTGTCCACCCTGCCGACCCAATTCGGGGAATCCGTGGTGTTGCGCGTGTTGGATCGCTCAGCGGTGAATCTCAGCTTGGAGAGCCTTGGCTTTCCGAAATACGTTTACGAATACGTCCAGGAAGTCATCCTGCGGCCGAACGGCATCTTCGTCGTCACCGGCCCCACCGGTTGCGGGAAAACTACGACGCTCTATTCCTGCCTGCGCAAGGTCAACACCATCGACAGCAAATTGCTCACGGCGGAGGATCCCGTCGAATTCGACATCGAGGGCATCATGCAGGTGGCGATCAACGAGGCGAATGGGATGACCTTCAGCAAGGCGCTGCGGTCGTTTCTGCGTCAAGATCCCGACGTGATCATGGTGGGCGAAATGCGCGATATTGAAACCGCGCAAATCTCCATTCAAGCGTCGCTGACGGGGCATTTGGTGCTGAGCACGTTGCACACCAATGACGCCCCCGGCGCGGTCACCCGCTTGATGGACATGGGCGTGGAACCGTTCCTGATTTCGTCCACCTTGATGGGCGTGCTCGCCCAACGGCTGGTCCGCACCTGCTGCAAGAAGTGCCGCACGCCGTTTGAACCCACCGAAAACCAGCTCTCCCTGCTGAACCTTTCGCCGCACGATATCGGCGACAAGTCCTTCTATTACGGCCGGGGCTGCTCGGTCTGCAATGACACCGGCTACAAGGGCCGCAAAGGCATCTACGAGCTCCTGGTCGTGGGCGATGCCATCCGCAATCTCATTAATGAACGCGCCCCCACGGTGGTGGTGCGGCAAAAGGCCATCGAATTGGGAATGGTCACGCTGCGCGAGGACGGCTTGCGCGGCATCTTTGAAGGGGAAACAACGATTGAAGAAGTGGTGAAATACACCTAACCAAAGGACGAGCAGTTATGCCAAAGTTCAATTACGTGGCGATGGACACGAAGGGCAAGGAAACCAAGGGCACCTTGGACGTTGCCAACCAAAACGAAGCCATCGCCCGGGTCAAGGACATGGGCTTTTACCCGACCAAAATCACCGAAGTGGCCGCCGAAAAGCCCGGTGAGAAGAAGGAAAAGCCCAAGGCCACCGTCAAGGGCGCCGCAGGCAAGGGTGCCGTGGCCAAGGGGAAAAAGGGGGGGGCCAACATTCAGATCAAAATCCCGGGCTTCGGGGGCAAGGTGAAGGCCAAGGTGCTCACCACCTTCACCCGCCAGTTGGCCACCCTGGTTGACGCCGGTTTGCCGCTCTTGCGCGGCCTGCGCGTGTTGGAAAAACAGGAGCGCAACGTCCTGCTCAAGGAAATCATCGCCAAACTAGCCCTTTCCATCGAGGGCGGCAGCACCTTCTCCGAAGGCTTGGCCCAGCATCCCAAGGTCTTCAACCGCCTCTACATTAACATGGTTAAGGCCGGCGAACTGGGTGGTGTGCTGGAAGTCGTGCTGAACCGCCTTTCCGAGTTCATGGAAAAGGCGCAGAAGATCAAAGGCAAAGTCGTGGCGGCCATGTTCTACCCCGTGGCGGTGCTCGTTGTGGCCGTGGTCATCATGGCGGTGCTCATGATCTGGGTCATTCCGCAGTTCAAAACTGTGTTCGAGGGCATGTTGAACGGCGAACAGTTGCCGTCCTTCACCCGCTTCGTACTGGCGATTTCCGATGCTTGCAAGGACCACTTCCTGGTCGTCGCCGGCACCCTCATCGTCCTCGGTATTGCTTTCAAATTGTTCATCAAAACCAAGGTGGGCAACCTCTTGTGGGACAAATTCCAATTCCGCATGCCCGTCCTCGGGCCCGTGATCAGCAAGGTGGCCATCGCGCGCTTCACGCGGACCTTGGGCACCCTGGTGAGCAGCGGTGTCCCCATTCTGCAAGCCCTCAACATCGTGAAGGAAACCGCCGGTAATTTGGTGGTGGCCAACGCGGTGAGTTCGATTCATGAAAGCGTCAAGGAAGGCGAAACCATCACCGCCCCCTTGGAAGCCAGCAAAGTGTTCCCCCCCATGGTCGTCAGCATGGTCGACGTCGGTGAGCAAACCGGCGCCCTGCCGGAAATGTTGCTGAAAATCGCCGACAACTACGACGAAGAAGTGGACAACGCCGTCGCGGCCATGACCTCCCTCCTGGAGCCGATCATGATCGTGGTTCTGGCCGTGATCGTCGGCAGCATCGTCATCGCGATGTTCCTGCCCCTCATCGCCCTGATGAACGGCATCGACAGCACCGGCAACGGGAACAAGAAGGATTAATCAGTTTCGCCGGCCGGCGGCGGGGAGCAATCCCCCCGCCGGCCTTTTGCTTTTGGGTTGGGAGGGGGGCGAATGCGGATCGACTTTGCCAAACTTATGAAACGCACCCTGCTCGGACTGGTCCCCGGTTGCTGGCTTGCGGCCGCCACGGGCTTCGCTGCGGACTGGCCCCAATACCGCGGACCGCTGGGGGATGGGATTTCCCACGAGGCCATCCGCACCAACTGGCCCGCTGAAGGCCCCAAGGTTTGGTGGCGCGCTTCCGTGCAGGATGCGTTCGGTTCCTTCGCCATCCAGGGCGACCGTGCTTTCTTTCTTTCCACCACCAACGATTCCGAAGCCTGTTTCGCTCTCGGCTTGAAATCCGGGCAGCCCTTGTGGGCGACGGAATTGGGCCGCACCATTGGCCAGAGCAGCGGCGGGACGGGCCCGCGCTCGACCCCCGTGGCCGACGGTGAGCGGATTTACACCTACGGCACCTATTTGCAATTGTCCTGCCTGAAGGCCGCCGATGGTTCCAAGCTTTGGCAACAGGACGTGGCCCGGGACTTCGCCGGACAATTGAACACCCAGGGCATCAGTAACTACGGCAACGCCGCTTCCCCCTTGGTGGAGGGCGGCCTGGTTTTGGTGCCGGGGGGCGGGGACGGCAAATGCTTTTTGGCTTTTGACAAACTCACCGGCAAACCGGTTTGGCAGCGCGAAACGGAGCCAATCACGCACGCCACCCCGGTGGCGGCCACCATCGCCGGCGTGCGGCAAATCATCTTTTTGACGAAGAACGGCTTGGTGTCCTTGGAACCCCTCCACGGGGAAGTGTTGTGGCGTTTTGCCTTTCCCAGCCGGCGTCCCGTGGCGGCCTCGCCCGTGGTCGGCGGCGACCTCGTCTATTGCTCCGCCGGCTACGGCGTGGGCGCCGCGGTGTGCCGGGTCGAGCGGAATGCCGCCGGCGCCTTCACCGCCCGCGAATTGTGGCGGACCCCGGGGGCCAACATGAACCACTTTTCCACCCCCGTCATCCACGATGGGTATTTGTACGGCCTCTACGGCACCATGATGACCGACACCGCGCCTTTGGAATGCGTGGAATTGGCCACTGGTAAACGGATGTGGTCGGGACCGCCGTTTGGCGAGGGGGAGCTGATCTTGGTGGATGGCAAACTGGTGGTGCAAGGTTCCCATGGAGAACTAGCCATCGTGCAAGCCAGTGCGGAGGGCTATCACGAATTGGCCCGCGCCCATGTGATTGGCGGCCGCGCCTGGGGTTTTCCCGCCTTCGGGAACGGCGTGTTGCTCCACCGCAGCAACAAGGAAATCGCCGCCCTCGACCTCGCCGCGCTCTGAGCTTCCCAGGTCGGTCGTGCCCGCTTCAGCGTGTCGGGGAACAACCGCCCGCTTATCGCTGTGCCGCCGTGAAAGTGCCGCACAAAGGATTGTCATTCGGACCAATCCGCGCCCTATTAAAGTTATGAAGACCAGTTCCTTCATTCGCATTGACCCGGAGCTCATGAGCGGTGAGCCCTTCTTCGCCGGCACGCGCGTTCCGGTTCGTGCCTTGTTGGACTATATCGAGGGCGGCGACACGCTGGACGAATTTTTAGAGCAATACCCTACCGTAACGCGCGCCCAAGCGATTGGTTTTCTCGAAGCCGCCGGCGAAAGTCTCCTGGCCACGGCCTGAATGCGAATTTTGTTGGATGAATGCCTGCCCAAAGCCTTGGCTCGGGAACTTCCCGGTCAGGCTTACGTGCTCAATCCTCCGGACTGATCAGCCTGGCTTGGCTCACCCCGCAATCCACCCGCCGCCCACCACCAAGTCGTCCTGGTAAAACACGCACGCCTGTCCCGGCGTGATCGCCCGTTGCGGGGTATGCAGCACCACCCGCGCTTCCCCGTTGGCCCCCGGAATCACCGTGGCCGGGGTTCCGGGGTGATTGTAGCGGATTTTGACCGAAACCTCGATGCTCTCGGGCGGTTGATCGTAGGGGATCCAGTTGCACCGTTGCACCGTGAATTCGCCGCGGTCGAGTTCTGAATCGTCCCCCACCACCACTCGGTTGCGCGCCGCGTCCAAGGCGATGACGTACAACGGCTTGGGGGAGGACAGCCCCAACCCCTTGCGTTGGCCGATGGTGTAAAACTCGATCCCGTCGTGTTGCCCCAGCACCTGGCCCCGGGTGTTCACGATCTCACCGCGGTGTTTGCGGACCAGGTTCGCCTGCTGGAGGAAGCCGCCGTAATCCTTGTCCGGCACGAAGCAAATCTCCATGCTCTCCTCCTTGTCCGCCGTCTTGAGCTCGCATTGCCGCGCCACCTCGCGGGTGTCGCTCTTGGTCATTTCCCCGAGCGGAAACAGCGTGTGCGCCAGTTGCTCCTGGCGCAGGGAGAACAGGAAATAGCTTTGATCCTTGCGCGGATCCCGGCCCCGTTTGAGCAGCATCCGCCCCGCCGGCGTCCGTTCCACCCGGGCGAAGTGGCCCGTGGCAATGAAATCCGCCCCCAACTGCCGCGCCCGGCTGATCAACGTGCCGAACTTGAGCTTTTCGTTGCACATCACGCAGGGATTGGGCGTGCGCCCCGCCTTGTACTCCTCCGCGAAGTAGTGGATGACCTGCTTCTGAAAATCCGCCGATTCATCCACCAGGTAGTAGGGGATGTTCAGCTTGTGCGAAACGCTGCGGGCATCCGTGACCGCCTGGGGGCCGCAGCATTTGTCTTCCGCCCGGTTCACGCAATCCTGCGGCCAGAGCTTGAGCGTGATCCCCACCACGTCGTAGCCCTGCTCCACCAACAAAGCGGCGGCCGCGGAGGAATCGACTCCCCCGCTCATGCCCACCACCACCCGCACTTTGGCCTGTTCGCTCACGCCCGCCAACCTAAGGGCGGGGCGCGCCGGTGTAAAGCCCCCCTCCTCGCCGGCTTCCCGTCCAGTCCTGCCCTTTTACCGCCCTACCAGGGCCTATGCGGTTCGGCGCCGAGGTGCCGCCCCGGGACCCGCGGTTGCGTTCCCGCGGGTCCCCGGGAGGCGACCCCACCGGCCCGGTCGCAACTTTAGGCTGGCCTAATTGTGGGGGGGAATTATGCTGGTCGGACGATGAGCATGAATTTTGTTTTGGGGCGTTGGCGGGCCGGTTGGACGGCGGCAACGGCGGCGTTGCTGCTTTTCGGCGCGTTGGGCGGCGCCCTGAGCGTGCGCGGTCAGACCGCCGGCGGCGCCTCCAGCGCGCTGAACAACGCCGCGGTGATCACGCTGTTTGGCAAGAACACGTCCTTCACCTCCAAGGTGGACATCAAGGCGTACGACAAAGCCCAGAAGGAAATCACCAGCATGCCCATCGTGTTCAACATGCTGGAGGGCAAAATCCGCATGGAAGTGGACATGAACGAGATGAAGAGCACGGAGCAGCCGGACCCCGCGATGGCCTACGCCAAACAGCTCAAGATGGACCATCTCATCGCGATCGTGCGGCCGGACAAGAAGGAGAACGTGCTGATCTACCCCAAGGCCGGCGCCTACGCCCAGGTGCCGATGACCCCCGAGGAGATCACGGACATGGAAAAGAAATACCAGGTGGCCGCCATCAAGATGGGCACGGAAAAGATCAACGGCCATCCGTGTGTGAAAAACAACGTCACGCTCACCGGGGAAAAGGGTGACAAACAATTGTTCGTGGTATGGAATGCGACGGATTTGAAGGATTTCCCCCTGCAAATCCAGATTTTGGCGCCCGAAAGCAGCGTCCTGATGATTTTCAAAGAGGTGAAATTGGTGAAAGCCGAAGCCCGCTTGTTCGAAGCCCCCGCCGGGCTGACCAAGTACGACGGCGCGGACCGCTTGGTGCGGGCGCTGACGATGAAGGCAACCGAGAAGAAGTGACCGGATCCGCCCGCGGCGCCTGGAAGCGCGGCGGGCTACGGCGCAGTGGTCCGGCACCCGATTCCCGGGTGGCCGGCCAAACGCGGAATGTCAGCCCTCCGGGCCAAAGCGCCCGGTCGAGGGATCTTTTATAATATGAAAATTTTAAATTTGAACCCGGCAACGGACATTGGCGCGAGCGCCTGGTTCGTCGACCTGGAAGGCCACCGTTTGTTGATGGATGCCGGCACCCACCCGAAGCGCGAAGGCAAGAGCGCGATGCCGTTGTTTGACCTGATCAAGCATGAAGAGGTCGATGCCGTGGCGCTGTCGCACTGCCATCACGACCATGTGGGCTCCCTGCCGGTGGCCTTGCGCCACTTCCCCAAGGCGCACGTCATGATGTCCGAGTTGAGCTATTTCCTGATCGAACGGGTGCTCCACAATTCGGTGAACGTGATGACGAAGCAGCGGGATGAGGTGGGCATCAAGGAATACCCGCTTTACACCCACGACGAGGTCGATGAAATCGCGCCGCGCTTCCAAGGCTTCAAATACAACCGCCAGATCGAATGGGCGGCGTATCACAAAACCCGGGCCGGCTTTGTCTCGCCGACGATTGAGTTCTTCGACGCCGGTCACGCCCTCGGTTCGGCGGGCATGATGGTGCGCGGCTCGAAGCAGACTCTTTTCTATACCGGCGACGTTTGTTTCACGGACCAGACGATCCTGAAAGCGGCGCGCTTTGAGGACGTGAAGGCGGACGTGTTGATCATGGAAACCACCCGGGGCAACCGGGCGGTGCCCCCGGGTTTCAGCCGGGCCGATGAATTGGAACGATTGACGCAATCCATCGAACGCGTGCTCAAACGCAAGGGCTGCGTGCTGATCCCGACGTTTGCGTTGGGTCGGACGCAGGAGATCCTGGCGCTGTTGGCCTTGCTGACCCGCTCGGGGCGCTTGAAACACCAACCGATTTACATCGGCGGTCTGGGCCGGGTGTTTACGGAAATTTACGATCTGGAGTCCCACCGCACCCATCGTCAGCACAGCAACCTGCAATTGCGCGAGGCGTTGAACCTCATCGTGCTGGAGAAGGGGCAGGCGGAGAAGATGAAGCTCACGGGCGGCCGGATCTTTGTGATCACCGCGGGCATGATGAGCGAGAACACCGCCGCGCACGATCTGGCCACACGCATGATCGGCGACGAGAAACAGGCGATTTTCTTCGTTGGTTACGCCGACCAGGACACCCCCGGCGGCCGGTTGAAAAAGGCCAAAATGGGCGAGACGTTCATGTTCAGCCCCAGTGCGGGCGAATTGACCCGTCGCTGCGAAATGGAGGATTTCGACCTGACCGCCCACGCCAACCGGGACGACCTGTTGAGCTTCGTCGGCCAAGTGGCCCCCAAGACCGTCCTCCTCGGCCACGGCGACGACGACGCCCGTGCGTGGTTCGAAGACCAAATCCGCACCCGCTATCCCAAGATCCGCGTCATCCAGCCCGAAGTCGGCAAGGCCGTGGAAGTCTGAGCGGGCGGAAGGATGAAGTAAGCGGGGCGGGGCGGCCGCCCTGCGGGCGGCGCTCCCATTTGCGTCTCCTTCCCTTCTCTTTGTTCCTGCCGTTCCTTGGTCCATCCGGCGGCCGGCCCCGCCGCCGCCGGGCTTGACGACTGGCGGCGGGCGGGCATATTCAAGCCATCAGCCCGTCTGCCAGTTGGCGGCCATCCTCCGCCGAGGGCGTCAGCGGGTGAAACCGTCCTGTCATGCGTTTTTGCATCGCCATTTTCATCAGCTTGGCCGGCTGGCTGGCGGCGGGTTCGGAGGCGTTGGCGGCCCCTGACTCCTCAACCAACGCCGCCCCCGCCAAGCGGTCCCAGGTCCGATCGCTCTGGGCGGTGCGACCGGTGACCGCCGTGGCGCCACCCCGGCGGGTCGCGGGCACGAATTACGTTTCGCCAATTGACGCGTTTCTCCAGGCCAAGCTGGACGAGAAACACCTCACGCCGAATCCGCCCGCGGATCGCCGCACTTTGATCCGGCGCTTGTATTACGATCTCCACGGGCTGCCGCCGACGCCCGAAGCGGTGGCGGACTTCGCCGCGGACCCCGCCCCGGCCGCTTACGAACACCTGGTGGACCGATTGCTCGCTTCTCCGCGGTATGGGGAGCGTTGGGGCCGGCATTGGCTGGACGTGGTCCATTACGGCGAAACCCACGGTTACGACAAGGACACGCGCCGGCTCAACGCCTGGCCGTACCGCGATTACGTGATCCGGGCCTTCAACGAAGACAAACCCTACGGCCGGTTCGTGCGCGAGCAACTCGCGGGGGATGTGCTCTACCCCACCAGCCCGGACGGCATCGTGGCCACCGGTTTCATCGTGGCGGGACCCTGGGATCGGGTGGCCCAAACTGAACTCAAGGAAGGCACGATGGACAAGCAGATCACGCGCCTCCTCGACCGCGACGACATGGTGGCCAACACCATGACCACGTTTTGCAGCCTCACGGTGCATTGCGCGCGGTGTCATGACCACAAATTTGATCCGATCACCCAGAAGGATTACTACGCGCTGCAGTCGGTGTTCGCCGGGGTGGATCGTGCCGAGCGGTATTACGACCCGGACGCGGCGGTCCTGAACCGCCGCCTCACGCTCTTGGGCGAACAGCGCACGAACAGCCAGGAACTGGCCGTCTTGGCGACCGAGCGGGCGCGGGTGGCCAGCGCGCGGATTCGGGCGTTGGATGCGGAGATCCGTTCCCTCGGCGAACAAATCGTCGCGGCGGCGCAACTCTCCAACGCCGTCCCCGGGTACGGCAAAGGTTATCACGCCGCCGTGGCCCCTGCGCCGTTGGACGCGAAATGGGTGCAGGTCGATCTGGGCAAAAGCTATTCCTTGGACGAGATCGCTCTGGTCCCCGTCCACTTGAAGCTCGGGGATTTTCCCGGCCCGGGGTTTGGTTTTCCCCGCCGCTTTCGTATCGAGATGGCGGAGGACGCCGAGTTCACGCAACCCACGTTGGTGGCCGATGAAACCAAGGCGGATTACCCCAACCCCGGTGACGCGCCGTATCTGGCGCGGAAAGCCGGCGTCCGCGGGCGCTACGTGCGCGTGACCGCCACCAAGCTGGCGCGGCGGGATGCGAAAAAGAACGACTGGATTTTTGCGCTGAGCGAATTGATCGCCCTGTCCGATGGGCGCGACGTTGCCTTGGGGGGCGTGGTCACCAGCTTGGATTCCGTGGACTCGGCGCCGACTTGGGCGAAGACCAACTTGGTGGACGGCCGGAGCAGCTGGGGGGTGCTGTTCAACCCCAGCCCGGCGGATGGTTACCAATCCGCCACCGCTGCCAAGGCGGACACGGTGAAGTGGGTGCAGGTGGATTTGGGCCGGGTGCGGCCCGTGGAGCAGGTGCGGTTGGTGCCCGCGCGGTCGCGGGAAACACCGGAGACCGCCGGGTTCGGTTTTCCCGTGCACTTCCGACTGGAAGCCGCCGTGGAGCCGACTTTCCTGCATCCCGTGTTGATTGCGGACCGCACCGGGGCGGATTACGAACCGCCCGAACTGGAGCCGCAAACCTTCGCCGCGACCAATGTCCAGGCTCGCTACGTGCGCCTGACCGCCACGCAGTTATGGCGGCAAAAGGAGGACCGGCATGTGCTGGCCTTGGCGGAAATGGAGGTCCTGGACGACCACCGGCTCAATGTGGCGCGCGGAGCGAAAGTGAGCGCGTTGGATTCGGTGGAGTCGGCCCGCTGGGGCGCGCAATTCCTGGTGGATGGTTTCAGTAGCCTCACGGCGTTGCCCGAGGAGGTTCCGGTCGAGGTGACCGTCGGCTACCGCAGCGCGACCGCGGCGCAGGCCGACACCACCAAGTGGGTGCAGGTGGATCTGGGGCGCAAAATGCCGGTGGATGTCATCCGCCTCGCGCCCGCCTTCGCATCGGGGAAAACGAACGCGTTTGGTTTTCCGGTGCGTTTCCGCCTGGAAGTTGCCAACGATCCGGAGTTTCAAACCGATCCCGCGGTCCTGTTCGAAACGCCCGGTGACTTCCTGACCAGCGCGGTCTCGGCGGCGGGCTTTGCCCTCTTGGTGGACGCAGTCCCCGCCCGCTATGTCCGACTGACGGCGACGCGCTTGGACGGGGTGGACGGGGAGTTCGCCCTGGCCCTGGCGGAACTGGAGGTGGTGTCGGAGGGGTGGAACGTCGCACGCGGCGCGCCGGTGCAGGCCTCGGATTCGGTCGAGTTGCCCGGTTGGAGCGTGCGGTATTTGGTCGATGGCCGGGACCAGAATGGCCCGCGCGACAATACGGCGGACGTGATGGAGGCGCTCCACCGCCAGGCGGAGTGGGAGGAGCGGGGGCGGGCGGCGCGGCGCCGGCGGGAGACCGAGATCACGGCCTTGATGGATGATGACAGCAATCGGCTCTACGCGCGGGTCGGCGGGCGCGCGGAGGAGCTGGAGGCGCGGCTGGGCGAGTTGCCCCGGCAGCAAGCGGTCTTCGCCGCGGCCAATGATTTCCCGGCGAGCGGCACCTTCACCCCGGCCGCCGACCCGCGGCCCATCCACCTGCTGGAACGGGGCGACGTGACGCGGCCCGGCGACTTGGTCCCACCCGCGCCGCCCGCGTGCATCACCAATGTGGCCGGTGAGTTCGTGGTCAAGGATGCCGCTCAGGAAGGTGAGCGGCGCGCCGCCTTGGCGCGCTGGATCAGCGCCCCCGCCAACGCCATCACTTGGCGCTCCATCGTGAACCGCGTGTGGTCGTACCACTTTGGCCGCGGCATCGTGGATTCCCCGAATGATTTTGGGAACATGGGTTCGGCCCCGACGCATCCCGAGCTGCTCGACTGGTTGGCGGCGGAATTTTTGGCCCACGGGGAGTCGCTCAAGTGGCTGCACCGCCAAATCCTCCTTAGCGCGGCCTACCAACAATCCTCCGTGGCGCGGGAGGATTACGCGCGGCTGGATTCGGGCAACCAATACCTTTGGCGGATGAACCGCGACCGCCTGGATGCCGAAGCGCTCCGTGACAGTTTGCTCCGGCTGGCGGGGCGGCTGGATTTGACAATGGGCGGTCCCGGTTTTGATCTGTTCGCTTTCAAGGACGACTACTCGCCCCATTACGAATACGAGAAATACGATCCCGAAGACGCCAAGACATGGCGCCGCAGCGTTTACCGGTCCATCGTGCGGAGCGTGCCCGACCCGATGCAGGAGGCTTTGGACTGCGCCGATCCTTCGCAAAGCGTCCCGGTGCGCAACACCACCCTGACCGCGCTCCAGGCGTTGACGCTGATGAACAACCCGTTCTCCGTGCGCATGGCCGAGCAGTTCGCCGCGCGCTTGGAATTGTTGGCGGGCCGCCCCGGCGAACAAATCGAATGGGCTTTCCGGCTGGCGTTCGGACGCGAACCGACCGCGGCGGAAGCGAGGGAGTTTGGCGAACATGCGCGGCGGTTCGGGTTGGCCAACACCTGCCGCCTGCTGCTGAACAGCAACGAGTTCAATTTTGTGGATTAACCGCGCGCGCCATGAACCATCACCCCCACGTTTGCCCGTCCCAACAGCGGCCCTTTGCGCCCGGCGCCGAGTCGTGGCGGGCGGCCAGCCGGCGCGAGTTTCTCTGGCGCTTCGGCGGCGGCTTGGGCGGGATCGCCTTGGCGACGCTGTTGGGCGAGCAGGGTTTGCTGGCGGCCGCCATCGGGGAAAACAATCCCGGCGGCGCGGGGCCGGGCTTGCGCGGCGGGCTGCATCACCCGGCCAAAGCGCGGCGCGTGGTGCAGTTGTTCATGTCGGGCGCGGCCAGCCAAGTGGACACGTTTGATTACAAACCGGAATTGATCCGGCGGCGCGGGCGGAAGTTCGATCCCGGCGGCAAGGTGGAGCTCTTCCAAAGCGATCCGGGCAGCGTCATGGCCTCGCCGTGGGACTGGAAACAGCACGGCGAATCAGGCCGATGGGTGAGCGGCTTGGTGCCGCATCTGGCCTCCTGTGTGGACGAAATGGCGTTCCTCCCGGCCATGGTGGCCACCTCGAATGTGCATGGTCCGGCGACCTTCATGCAGAGCACCGGCTTTGTGCTGCCCGGCTTCCCCAGCATGGGCGCGTGGGTTGGCTACGGGTTGGGGAGCGAGAACCAGAACCTACCCACCTTCGTGGTGCTCCCGGATTCCCGGGGCTTCGCGCCCAACGGACCGAAAAACTGGAGCGCCGGCTTCCTGCCCGCCACGCATCAAGGAACCCTCCTCAAACCCAGCGGCGGCAATCCCGTGGCCGACTTGCACCCGCCGGAACGTTCCTACCTCACGGCGGAATCCGAGGCCGCCGGCCTGGCCTTGTTGAACCGCTTCAACCGCGAACATGCGGCCGCCCATCCGGGGGATTCGCGATTGGACGCGCGCATCGCCTCCTATGAACTGGCGGCCAAGCTCCAATTGAGCGCACCCGAAGTGGTGGATGTGCGCGGGGAGTCGGCCGCCACCCGGGCGTTGTACGGCTTGGACAACAAAGTGACGGCCGATTTCGGCCGGAGTTGCCTGATCGCCCGCCGGTTGTTGGAATCCGGCGTGCGGTTCGTTCAGGTCTGGAGCGGGGCGGACAACGGGTTCCCCCGGCGCAACTGGGACAGCCACGAGGATTTGGAGCGCGACCACGGCGCGATGGGCGCGAGCATGGACCAGCCCGCCGCCGCGCTGATCAAGGACCTGCGTGCCCGCGGGCTCCTCGACGACACCATCGTCCTCTGGACCACGGAGTTCGGGCGCATGCCCTGCAGCCAGGGTTCCAAAGGGCGGGATCACAATCCCTTCACCTTCACCAACTGGCTCGCCGGCGGCGGCATCAAGGGCGGCACCACCTACGGCGAGAGCGACGAATGGTCCTATAAGGCCGCGGTGAATCCGACCTATTGCTACGACGTCCACGCCACCATCCTCGACCTCCTGGGCATCGACCACGAAAAGTTGACCTTCCGCAACAACGGCGTCGACCGCCGCCTCACGGATGTCCATGGACGCGTGATTCGGGAGATTCAAACCTAAGCCGTGGCGCGTGTGGCTCGCGGCAAAAAGACTGGCCGAAACGGGCTTGGTTCGCTAAGTTCTGCCGCACTGAAACACGCATGAAACCACTTTTCGCCCTCCTAGCCTGCGCGGGATTACTTCTCGCCGCGGGTTGCTCCAAAACCGACAATACTGCCCCCACGGGAGGCACCGTCCCCAAACCCGGCGGCGGCGCGGCGCCCGCCATGCCCGCGGGCAAGAAGCTCACCCTTGGGTTCATGCCCAAGAGCAAGGGGAACGCGTATTTCATCTCGTGCAAACAAGGTGCCGATGAGGCCGCCAAGGAACTGGGTGTGGAACTCCTCTTTGACGGTCCCACTGACCCGGATCCCGCCAAGCAGAACGAAATCGTGGAGAACTGGATCACCCAGGGCGTGGATGCCATTGCGGTGGCCTGCGAAAACAAGGAGGGCATTTCGACCGCCTTGCGCAAAGCCCGGCAAAAGGGCGTCAAGGTGGTCACGTTTGACTCGGACGCCACGGCCGACGCGCGGGAGTTTTTTGTGAACCAAGCCACACCGGAAGGCATTGCCTTCGGGTTGATGGATGAAGCCGCGCGGTTGACCGGCGAGCAGGGCGAATTTGCCATCATCACCGCCTCCCTCACCGCCGCGAACATGAACGAATGGCGGAAGCACATCGAAGCGCGCCTGGCGGCGAAGTATCCGAAAATGCAGTTGGTCGCGACCCGCCCCTCGGACGATCTGAAAGACAAGGCGCAGAGCGAAGCCACCGCGTTGCTCAGCGCGTATCCCAATCTCAAGCTGATCATGGCGATCTGCTCCCCGGCGGTGCCCGGTTCCGCCGAGGCCGTCAAACAGGCGGGCAAAGCCGGCAAGGTCTTGGTCATCGGCCTGGGGTTGCCCAACGAAAACCGTCGTTACGTCAAGGATGGCGTCACCCAAAGCGTGATCCTGTGGAAGACGGTGGACCTCGGTTACCTCACCATGCAGGCCACCGCGGCGGTGGCCAAAGGCGAATTAAAAGCCGGCGCGAAGTCCTTCAAGGCCGGCCGCTTGGGCGAGATGGAATTGCAGGGCGATAACATCGTCCTCGGTAAGCCTTTCGTTTTCAACAAGGACAACATCGACCAGTTCGATTTCTGATGGGCGGAAACCAAGAAATGGGGAGGGGAAATTTTAACCGCTGATTTCGCAGATGAGCGCAGATAGCGGAGAAGAATGGGGCAAGGCTGTTATGTTCCGCTTCCCCATTCGCGTCCATTCGCGGTTAAAATCCCCTCCCCAATCAAGTAAATCATGAAATCATGTCTAAAAAAGGGCCTTTTCCTGCCCCTTGTCGGGTTTAAAACCGCACCTGCTTCGCCCGCCACGCGCTCATAAACTCGGCCCAGAGCTCATCCCAAGTCCGGCCCGTGATGGTCTGAATCGTCGCCGGTGAATATTGGCCGTCGCGGATGGCGAGGTTCAACTTGCGGATGAGGTCGGGATCGCGGGTTTTGACCAGCCAGCGGAGGAAGGTGGCGGTGGTGCGGTAGGAATTGGTGTGGCTGGCGGTGTCGGGATTCAGGCGGGGCAGGGGAGCGTCCGGCTCGAATAGAGCGAGACGGAAGTAATCGGCAATCCCTTCGCTGAGCCAGCCATGGTAGCCGGTTTCATTCGTGCCATAAGATTGAAGGGTGTGGACCAATTCGTGGATGACCAGACCCCAATCGTTCGTGTGGCCGTGCACATAGGCTTGCGAGAAGCTGATCAAGCCGGTTTTTGGATCCGTGTTGGCCACGCCGTCGCGCCGGTGGAAATACAAAGTGATAACGCGATTGGAGGAGACTTCAGCCACGCCCAGTTGCGTTGCGATCCGGGGATACCAATCGGCACATAAGTCCGCGGCGTGTCGGCCCCACGGGGCCAGATCGTGAACTTGGCTGGTGTCCACTTCCAAAACCCCCACCACTCGGTTTTCCCGCTTGGCCACCGCAACATACGAAACGCGGTGCCCTTGGAGCGAAGGGTTTTGGCTGGGCAAGGGTGAATTTGAGTAGCTTGGCCAAACCAAACTGCACCCCGTGCCTGCCATCCACGCGACGGTGATGAACAAGAGTGCAAGGAGACGGGCGGCTTTCATGGGAGACGGCATCCTATTGTCGGTGGTTGAAGCCCAAGAAACACTGGTGAACGAGTGGCACGGCAATCGCCGTTACGCTTTCCCTCCGGGCAACCCGGCGGGTGGTGGGAAATTAGCCCGGCGTACCACGCCGGGTCGGGCCTTTTACTTCGGCACCGCCCCGGAGGCGGCGGGGGAAACCATCCAAATTCCGCCGGCCGCTTTGCGGATGCGGAGGCTGGCAAACTGCCGGCGGTCCCAGGAACGGCTGCTCTCATGCACGCCTATTTGGCGGCGGGTGGTGCTTCCGCCGCCCGGCGAAGCATTTCTTCACCGGAAAGTTGTTGGATCACGGTCGCCAGGTTCCAGCGGTGGCCGAAGGGATCGACCAGGTACCCGGAGCGTTCGCCGTAAAATTGGTCGGCCACCGGTCGGAGAAAAGTGGCGCCGGCGGCGACCGCCTTGGCGCACGCGGCGTCAGCGTCGGGGACATAGAGGCACAGGCAGACCGGGGAACCACCGAGACTTTCGGGGCTGAGGATTTTCCCTTCGGGGAATTCGTCCGCGAGCATCAGGGTGGCCGTGCCGAAGCGCAAGGTGGCGTGCATGATGCGTCCATCGGGACCGGGCATCCGGAAGAGCTCCTCGGCGCCGAAGGCCCGGTGATAAAAGTCCAGCGCCGCCACGGCGCCGCGGACAATGAGGTAGGGGGAAAAGGTTTCG
>CAIYZC010000516.1 GCA_903930565.1 uncultured Pedosphaera sp. | reverse complement strand
TCCTTTTTGAAAGCGTCCTTGAGGGTGGCGGACGGGTCGGCGGCCGGGGCGGCCGGCGCAATGGCGAACAGGGCCGCGGCAAGCAAAGTAGTACGGGCGATGGTGGTCATGGTGGGAGAGATGGTAGCAGGGGCGGGGCGGCTTGGCAATGGGGCGATGGGAAGGAGAAGCGTTCGACTGCGGGGAGGGGACCCAAGGGGCCCGATACGAAAGGGCGGCGGCCTTCCAGCCGCCGCCCCGACGATTTGGCCGGTCAGGCTTTCTTCGGTTGGAAGATCAATTGCGAGAAGTGGAAGAGCGAGTTTTTCCAGTGCGCGAAGTCGTGGGCGTGGTCGTCCACGTGCCAGATATGGGGCACCTTTTGTTCGAGCAAATACTTGTGCACGCCCTGGCTGATGCGGATGAGGCCGTCCTTGTTGCCGCAGGAGACATAGAGCAGGCTGAGCTGTTCCGCGGCGTGGGCGGAGTTGGCGGCCGGGACCAGTTCCTGGGGCGACTTGGTGTTCGGGGCGGAAGAGAAACCGCCGATCCAAGCGAAGGTGTCCAGATGGCCGAGGCCGAAGTTCAAGGATTGGCCGCCGCCCATGGAGAGGCCGGCGAGCGCCCGGGAGGTGCGGTCCGCCGTGACGGAGAACTTGCCTTGGATAAAGGGGATGAGGTCCTGGAGCAGGTCCCCCTCGAACTTGGCGAAAGCCGGGGCGGTGGCCATGGCGTTGGGACCGGGGCGGTCATCCGGCTGGGCGCGGCCGTTGGGCATGACGACGATCATGGGGACGACTTTCTTTTCGGCCAGGAGATTGTCCAAAATGATCTCGGGATGGCCGCCCTTGCGCCACTCCTCCTCATCGCCGCCGATGCCGTGGAGCAGATACAGGACGGGATAGTGCTGGTTGGTGGTGTAGCCGGGCGGGGTGTAGACGAGCGCCTTGCGTCGGCTGCCGACGGATTTGGATTCATACTCGACCATTTGCAGTTCGCCATGGGCGATGCCTTCGCGGGCCTTGTCAAATCCCTCCGGGGGCACCGGGAAGGCGGCCTTGTCGTCCGGCCCCAATTCGATCGGGCCGCCGAAACCGCCGCGGCCACCCCGGCCGCCGCGTTGACCGGCCGCCGCGAGGGGCGGGGCGGCCTGGCGATGGGCGACGATTTCCTCTTTGGCGAAGGTGCCGACCTCGCGGGTGAGTTTCAAATCACCGCCCACCAGGGTGCCGGTGTAATGGATGGCGATGTCGTTGCCTTGAAAACTGAGGGCTTCCAGAAAAGCGACTTTGTCGCCGACGACGGAGCCTTCCTTGAGGTCCGACTCGCGCTTTTCATCATTGATGACCGAGGCGGCCTTGCCCGTCAGGTTGGTGCCGTCTTGTTTAAGGGTATAGGTGTACTTCTGGGTGCCGATTTGGCTCTCAAATTCGGCTTTCCAAGTGCCGGTGAGGTCGGCCGCGCCCGCGAAAAGCGGGAACGCAGCGAGCGTGAGCAGGGCGGTGCGGAATTTCATAAAGGGTAGAATTGAGGGGGTGGGGGCGGATTTCAAGGTTGGAAGAGGAGGGGGGCGAATTCGCGCAGACTGCGGCGCCAGGTTTGGAACTCGTGCGCGGTCCGCGGGGAGACGTAGACGGTGGTGTTGGTGATGCCGGCGGCGACCAGGGACTCGCGGTAGGCGGCGAGGGTTTTGGAGCCGTTTTCGGCCTCGCCGTAGCTCAGGAAGGCGACGGGCACGAGGTGGTTGAACTCGGCGGGTTTGGCCAGCGGGCCGGTGGCGGCGGACAATTCCCCGAGGGTGCCGCCGCTGAAAATGCCGATGTGGGAGAAGGTTTCCAAATGGGCGAGGCCGATGGCGCGGGTCTGCATGCCGCCCATGGAAAGGCCCGCCATGCCGCGGTGTTCCCGGTCGGCCAGAGTGCGGTAGGAGGCGTCAATGTTCGGAATGATGTCCTTGAGGAGGATGCTCTCGAAATTGTTGCCACCCAGCAGGCCGCCCCGGCCGCCGGCCGGGGCGTTGGTGCCCGGGCCGCCGGCGGGCCGGTTCGTTCCGCCGCCGCCGCCACCACCGCGGGGGGCGCCCCCGCCGCGCGGGCCGCCGCCCGCAAAGAGGGCGCTGCCGCCGCCGTTGTCCATGACCACAAGCATGGGCTTGGCTTTGCCCTGGGCCAGGAGGTTGTCCAAAATGAAGTTCATGCGGCCCTGCACGGACCAGGCGGTTTCATCCTCGCCGGCGCCGTGTTGGAGGTAGAGCACGGGATACCGTTGGGCGGGATTGGCGTCGTAGCCCGGCGGGGTGTAAACGAAGCAATGCCGCCAGGCCTTGGTGGTGGCGGAGTAATATTGGTGCTCCCGGAGGTCCCCGTGCGGCACTGCTTTCGCCGCGTAGAATTCCTCGTCCGGGGCGGGCACTTCGAGGCCGCTCATCCAGTGGCTGGAGCCGAAAAAGGACTTGGTGTTGGGATCGGCGGCGGAAGCGCCGTCCACGAGGATTTGGTAATAGTGAAAGCCCTCGACCAGCGGCGAGGTGATGACGGTCCAGGCGCCGTTGGTTTCGCGGGTGACGGTGAGCGGGCGGCCGAGGCTCACGCCGACATTGGTGGCGCCGGGAGCCGTGATGCGGAATTTGGCGCGGCGTTCGGAGTTGATCTGCGGATACTGGGCGCCGGGCGACCGGGTCGAGGCCGGCAGCCAGTCATCGGCGGGTTCGTTGGTTTGGGCGGCACCGGGACGCGCGCACAGCAGGGCGGCGAGGGCGAGGAGGGTTAGTTGGGAGTTCATGGTTGTTGGGGGTCGGGAAAAGCAAGGCCGGGACGGTTTTGCACCAGGGCGTCGGACTGGGGTTTGCCGGCGGCAAACAAGGCCCGGATTTCCACCGGGCTGAGCGCGCGGCCGAAGAGGCAGAATTCATCCAGCGCCCCGCTGAAATTGCGGATCAGGGCGGGGTCGTGCTCGCGGAAACCGTGGTTGTTCCAATTGCCCAATTCGGCCGGGCCGAGGCGGAAGGGCGGTTTCACTTTCAAGGTTTTTTCCCCCACGGGCGTGCCGTTCAGGTATTGGGTGACGCGTTTGGCGGGGCCGTCGAGCACGACGGCCAGGTGCAACCATTGGCCGAATTGATCCACCGTGAGCACGGGCGGCCCGGCCACGATTTGGCAATCCGTCGGACCGGCGCCGACGATGGTGAAACCGGGGACGCCGTCATGGCGGATGGACCAGTGGATGGTGCCGGGCGCGAAGCCGTCGCACATGAAGAGCGAATTGATGGCGCGGTCGAGGCCTTTGACGGACACCCACGCGGCCAGCGTGAGCGCGGGGTACTCGCCGGGGATGCTCAGGCGGACGCGGTCGCTGACGCCTTGGAACTCGAGGGCGCGTTTGCCGGGCCAGCGGCCGGCGGTCCACTGGCAACCCACAATCGTCGCATCACAGGCGGGGGCATGGAGGTTGCCGGCATTGGGCAATTCCCAGCGGGAAGCGGCGGCGTGCTCCAAGTCGTAGTGGACGAGCAGGGCGGGGTCGGCGTTCATCCGGGCGCCGGCGGACTGCCAGGCGCGGTAACGGCCCGCTTCGGCGGCGAGGCAGCGGTCGGGCAAATCGAAGAGGGCCGCGAAGGCCGCGGGTTGGGCGTTGGTCAATTCGGGGAGGGCCGAATGCTCCCAGATGGCCGCGGCACCGGCGAGGAGCGGACGGGCGGCGGCGCCGGGGCCGCTTTGCATGGCCACGCGGCCTTGGAAGACGTGGAGTTCGGTGTGTTGGTCCCGGACGACCAAGCCGAAGGCCGTGCCCAGATCGGTCACGTTGACCCGCGGGGTGTCGATGCGGAAGCCGTGCGCCTGGGGCGGCACCTCGGCGGTGAGCCGGCCCTGCCGGAGGACGGCCTGGCTGGGGGTGACGAGTTCCAGTTCCGCCGGACCCTGCACCACGACGCGCGCGCCGCTATAGAAGACGATTTGGGCGATCCCGGAAACCAGTCGCAGGCGCCCCGGTTCCAACGGACCGCCCAGACGGGGAATCGGCGCGCCCCGTCCCCAATCGGCCTCGACCACCCGGTCCAAAAGGGCGACGGCGTGGCTGGTGGTGCCTTCGCCCGTGCGGAGGGAGAAATGGCTGAAGGCCCAACCACCCAGCGCCAGGGCGGCGAGGCAGGCGGCCAGCGCCAACGCGGGGGCAAAACGGCGCCGGGCCGGACGGGGGAGCAACGGGGGCGGGAAAACCGCAATGCTTTCGGCGGCCGGCGAGGCGAACAAATCGCGGTCCGAGGCCAGGCGCGAATGCAGTTCGACGCGCAGGATGTATTCGTCGCGGGCGGCCGGGTTTTGACGCAGCAAGGCGTTGAGCGCGCGCGCCTGGTCCTCGGCGAGGGAACCGTGGCAGACGGCGGCGACGGCGTCGTCAAATTCGGGCGAGGGGAACGGGATCATACCGGCGCCCCGCCTTCTGGTTGCGCGGCGTTTTCGATGCAGGTTTGCAGCGTCTGGCGGGTGCGCTGCAGGACTTTATAAGCGGCGGCCACGCTGCGGCCCGAACGTCGGGCCAAATCGTCGATGCCATCGCGCCGCAAATAATAACCCTCGACCAGCGAGCGTTGCGGGGCGGGGAGTTTGGCGAGGCAGCCCTCCAAGTGCCGGAGGCGGACTTCGAGTTCAGGGCGCAACTCCTCGCGGTGCTGGGCCAGTTCTTCCGCCAAGCCGTTCTCCAAAAGGGCCTGCCACCGCTGGCGCCGTTCGATCCATTGCCGGGCTTTGTTGAGGGCGAACCGGCAGGCCCACGGGGTGAAGGGCCGGGCGGGATCGTAGTCGGCGAACTTTTCCCAGAGCGCGATCGCGGTTTGCTGAACGATGTCCTCGGCGTCGGCCACGTTGGGGACGAGCACGGACACATAGGCATAAATCTCCCGTTCGCTGCGCAGGAACAGCGAAAGAAACTGTTGCTGCGCGGCGCTGGTTTCACCGGGCCGCGGGACGGAGTTTGCCGACATGTCAGTGGTTATCAGCAATACTTCCGTCCAAGGACCGAATTTGGACAGCGAAAAATGAACTTTGCGGGGGGACGAAGCGATGGGGCGTGCCGGAAAACCACCGCCTCCAGCTTGCCTGGGTGGACGTGGTTTGCCCCGCGGCGCCCTCCGGCCGGGTTCGGCGGCCGGGGGGCGAGTGCCCGCGGCCCGATTATTGGCGGGCCGGCAGGTTGGCTTGGAGGTAGTCGGTCAAGGTGGTGTAGAGGTGGCGGCGGGTGTTTTCGCCTTCGCGAATGGCGTGGGTGCGGTTGGGGTAGGCCATGAGCGAGAAAAGTTTGTTTTGGCGGATCAACTCATTCACCAAGGCTTCGCAGTTTTGATAGTGGCAATTGTCATCCCCGGTGCCGTAAACGAGCAGCAATTTGCCGGTCAATTGGTGCGCAAAGGTGATCGGTGAACCCGCGCGGTAGCCGGCCGCGTTATCGTCGGGCAGGCCCATGTAGCGCTCCTGATAGATCGTGTCGTAGTAGTGCTGATCGCTCACAAAAGCGACGGCCATCGCCATTTGGTAAAGGTCGGGGTGGCGGAAGAGGGCGTTGAGGCTCATCGAGCCGCCGCCGCTCCAACCCCAAATGCCGACCCGGGCCCGGTCCAAGTAAGGGCGGGCGCGCAGTAGCGCCTCGGTGGCCTGGGCTTGGTCCGCGGACGCGAGCACGCCGATTTGCCGGTAGATGCTCTTGCGCCAGTCGCGGCCGCGCGGGGCGGCGGTGCCGCGGTTGTCGATGCTCACCACCACATAGCCGAGGCGGGCGAGCATTTGATGCCAGAGATAATTACCACCACCCCAGGCGTCCTTGACCGTGGAGCCGGCGGGTTCGCCGTAGACGTGGATGAACAGAGGATACTTTTTGGCGGGATCGAAACCGGGCGGGCGCAGGCACCAGGCGTCGAGTTCGGGGCCGTTGGTCAAGGGAAGGCGGAAGAATTCGGGGGCGGGCAGTGCCAGTGCCGCCAATTTGGCGCGCAAAGCGGCGTTGTCCACGAGGACGCGGACGGTTTCATGACCGGGGAGATGGATGAGATCAGTGACGGGCGGTTCCCCGAGGCGGGACGCCGTGTGGATCGCCCAATGGCCGTCCGGCGAGAATTCATAGCTGTGCGTTCCGGGGCGGTCCGCCGGGGTGACGCTTTGGGCTTCCCCGCCGCCGGCCAGGGGAACGCGAAAGAGCAGACGTTGGGTGGGGTCCTTCGGCCCGGCGGTGAAGTAAACCCAGCCGCCGGTTTCGTCCACGCCCGCGAGATCCACGACATCGAACCGTCCCGGGGTGAGCAGGGTAGGGGTGCCATTGGTGGGGTTGAGGGCGTAGAGTTGGCGCCAGCCGCCGCGTTCGCTGAACCAGAGAAGCTGTCCGTGCGCGCCCTGCCAGCGCCACTCGGGCACGGCCTCGACCCAGGCGTCATCGCGATCGGTGAAGAGGGTGCGGGAGGCCCCGGTGCGGGCGTCCGCCACGAGGACCAAGTTCGTGTTTTGGAGCCGGTTTAACTGCTGGCAAACCACTTGGCGGGAATCCGGAGTCCAGAGCAGGTGGGGGACGTAATGGTTGCGGGAATCCCCCGGCAGCGCGAGCCAGTGGGTGCGGCCGCCGTTGGCGCGGACCACGCCGAGGCGGCAGGCGGAATTGGTTTGGCCGACTTTGGGGTAGGGGTAGCGGGTGACTTGCGGATACAAGGAGTCGGTTTGGTTGACGAGCGACATTTCGGGAACGCCGCGGGTGTCGAATTGCCAATAGGCCAGGGAGCGACTGTCCGGGCTCCATTGAAACGCCCGGCGCAAATCGAATTCCTCCTCGTACACCCAGTCGGAGGTGCCGTTGATGCAGGTGGCGGAGCCGTCCTTCGTCAGCCGGGTGATGCGGCCGGTGGCCAGGTCCTGGGTGAACAAATCATTGTGCCGCACATAAGCGACCCGCGAGCCGTCGGGGGAAAAGGCGGCGAACATCAGGGTGGCGGGTTCGCCACCGCCGCCCAAGGCTTGGAGCCGGCCGCTCCCGCGGTCATAAACCCAATAATCACCGCGAGTTTCCCGGCGCCAGACCCGGCGGGTATTGGTGAAGAGGAGGAGTTTTTGGGTATTCGTGGACCAAGCGTACTCCGCGATGGGGAACGGCTTGGTGGCGCCCGGGAGTTGCAGTTGGGCCGCGGCCACCAAGACTTCCCGTCGGCCGGAAGCGGGATCATACCGAACGACATCCCGCCCGCCCGAGGGGGCGGCTTCCAGGACGGTGTAACCGGAGCCGTCCGCCAGCCAGGTGGCCGCGGGGGATTCGGCCGGGGAAAAGGCATTTTGGCCAAAGATCGTATCGACCGTCAGGGTGGGGGCAGGCGGGTTGGTTTCCATCGTCCAAGCGTTGGCGGCGAGGTGGCACAGGCAAACGAGGGCCGGGAAATAATTGCGGAGACGGGATTTTTTGACGGAGACAAGGTGGTGAAACATACAAATCTATCGGGAGTTGGGGCCGTGGTGGCGGCCGGGAACGGGGGCTTGGGACAGGGTTAAAAAAAAGCGGCGGCCGGAGGTTTTATCCGGCCGCCGCGGGAAAGGCGGGGCGCGCCTTATTCGACCACGCGGTGGCCGGCCTTGCGGGCGGCGACTTGGGTCTTGATCCAGTTATAGGTGGCGCGGAGGCCGTCGTCCAACGGGGTGTTGGGTTCCCAATCCAGCGTTTGCTTGATGAAGGTGTTGTCGCTGTTGCGACCGGCGACGCCGCGGGGGGCGTCGAGCTTGTAATGCCGCTGCAGGGTGACGCCGGCGATTTTTTCGACGCGGGTCACGAGCTCGTTGATGGTGACCAATTCGCTGGAGCCGAGGTTGATCGGCGTGGCGATAAGTTTATCGCTATGGGTGATGCGGTCAACGCCCTCGAGGCAGTCATCGATATACATGAAGCTGCGCTGTTGGGAGCCATCGCCCCAGATCTGGATCGAGAGGTCGTTGCGGTCGATGGCTTCGATGACCTTCCGGCAAATCGCGGCGGGAGCTTTTTCGCGGCCGCCGTCCCACGTGCCCAAGGGGCCGTAAACATTGTGGAAGCGGGCGATGAAGGTTTTGAGGCCGCGTTCCGCCCAATATTCCTGGCAGAACATCTCGGAAAGGAGCTTTTCCCAACCGTAACCGCGTTCCGCCATGGCGGGATAAGCGTCGGTTTCCTTGAGGGCGCGGACTTGGCCATCCTTCTGCAGTTCGGTGTTGTATGCGCAGGCGGAGGAGGAGAAGAAGAAGCGCTGGGCGCCGGCGCGCCAAGCGGCCTCGACCATGTGCGTGTTCACCAGAATGCTGCGCAGGCATTCGACGCGGAAACGCTCGATAAAGCCCATTCCGCCCATGTCGGCGGCGAGGTTGTAGACCTCCACGGCGCCTTCGCAGGCCCGTTTGCAATTGTCCTCCTGGCTGAGGTCCAGCGTGAGGTTCTCCACCCCGGGAACGCGTTGGTACCATTCGGGCACCGGCTTGCGGTCCACCCCTCGGATGTTGGTAAAGCCTGCGTTGCGAAAACGACGGGCCAAAGCGCCGCCGATAAAGCCGCCCGCACCGCCGATTACGATCAAGTCGTCCTGCTTGAGCGCGGGACCCGGTTCCACAATTCGTTGTTTTTCCACGTTAAGTTTAAGTTTTGACGTTTGCCGTTCACCCAAGCATGGCGGAAATCCGCGGCGGAGACAAGGGGGGAGTGGCGGCGCGGCGACCGCCGCGGCGCAAGGCGGGAAGGATCGGTTCATTCGCAGACGATAATGTGGCACGTCAGCTGCTAGGCTGAGCTTTCGTGGCTTCCCGATATCAACTTAACGGCCCGACCAGTGAAGATGCCGAAGCGGAACGCGCTGCGGAGCGCGGACTATCCGATTGGCTGGCGGCCCATGTTTTGGAAACGGTCCTGGGATCGGTTTTGGCGTTGTTGATTTTGGTCAATGTCGTGCCGCTGCTGCGCGGGCGGAACCGTCCCTCCGCCACCGAAAACGCACCGGCGGTCTCCGCCGCGCCCGGGGAACCGCGGCCCCAGTCGAGGGGGCTATGAGAATCGAGAATCCGGCATCCGCACCCGCGGCGTCGGGCTGGAAAAGGGGTGCGAATAGCGGAGATTATCGGGCATTTTCGATGGTAAAGCAAAAATCAGACCAACTTCCACTTGAAGTGCGTTGAATTTGAGGTTAAGTTAATTTTGCATGGCTCAAGGCTTACAATTATCCCAGCGCCTCACCCAATCCTTGGTGTTGTCGCCGCAAATGCAGCAATCGCTCGCGATGCTGCAGGCGCCGACCATGGAATTGAAGGCTTTGGTGGAGCAGGAGATGAACCAGAATCCGCTGCTGGAGGAAGTGGCGACGGCGGAGCCGGAAACCGAAGCGGAAGTGGAAGCCGCGGCCGCTGACAAAAAAAGCGATGAGGGGGAGAGCGCGAACACCCCGGACCCGGCGGAACCACCCGCGGACGTGAATTTTGATTCGACCACCGAAGGCGGGGGGGATGAACCGGCGGATGATTTTGCGGCGGAATTTGAGCGGTTGGCGCAGATCGATCAGGAGTGGCGGGATCATTTCGCGCAGACGAACCTGCCCATGCGGCAGTCCGCCGAAGACGAGGAAAAACGCCAGTTCATGTTCGATTCCTTGGTCGCGTCCATTTCCCTGCAAGAATCGCTATTGGAACAGGTGCGCGAGTCCGATCTGAGCGCGGAAGACCGCGCGGTGGCGGAACTCCTGGTTGGGAACATCGACGACCACGGCTATTTGAAGGCCAGCGTGGAGGATTTGGCGCTCGCGACGGGGATTCCGCCGACCAAAATTGCCCAATTGCTCACCAAGGTGCAAACCTTTGATCCACCGGGGGTGGGGGCGCGCAATTTGCGGGAGTGCCTCATGCTGCAATTGGAGCGTGACGGGGAGCAGGAAGCCTTGGAATACCGCATCCTGCGGGAGCACATGGAGGCGTTGAGCAAGAACCGCATTCCCGAAATGGCGCGGGGGCTGGATGTTTCCTTGGACGATGTGCAGGAGGCGATCGCGCGCATCCGCACTTTGGAGCCGCGGCCCGGACGGTCGTTTCTGAGCGACACGAACCAGTACATCATGCCCGAGGTGTTCGTGCAGCGGGCGGGGGATGATTTCGTGGTGAGTACCAATCATGACCATGTGCCCCACTTGCGCATCAGCAACACCTACAAGGACATGATGGCCACGGCGGGCAACACGCCCGAGGTGTTGAATTACATCCGGGAGAAAATTCGGGCCGGCAAGTTTCTGATCAAGAGTCTGCACCAACGGCAGCAGACGATTTTGAACATCGCCAACGAGATCGTGAAGCGTCAGCGGGAGTTTTTGGAGAAGGGGGTTGCCTTCCTCAAGCCCATGACCATGGTGCAGGTGGCCGAGATCGTGGGCGTGCACGAAACCACCGTCAGCCGCGCGGTTTCGGGCAAGTACATGCAAACCCCCCAGGGAATCTTCGAGATGAAGTACTTCTTCACCGCGGGGATTCAGACCAGCGACGGGGAGAACATGTCCAACACCAGCGTGAAGGACCTCATTGCGGACATGTTCCGCAACGAAAACGTGACCCAACCGCTCTCCGACCAAGAGATCGTGGTACGGCTCAAGGCCAAGGGCATTGAGATCGCGCGGCGCACGGTGGCGAAATACCGCGGCGAACTCAACATCCTGCCCTCCAATTTGCGGAAGGTGTACTAACCGGCCGGTCGGCCGGCGGGGCGGTCAGCGTTTGGCCTTGAGTTTGAGCCGGGCCTTGGTTTCGGCTTGGACTTCATCAATATCGGCCTGCAATTTGCGCTTGTCCGCGCTGTCCATGCGGTCAATGAACAGGATGCCGTTGAGGTGATCGACCTCGTGCTGAATGGCGCGAGCCAGCAAGCCGCCGCACTTGAATTCCAAACGTTGACCCTCCCCATTGAGGGTGCTGACGGTAATGCTTTCGGGCCGTTTGATGTCGGCGTAGATCTCGGGGAAACTCAGGCAGCCTTCGGGACCCGCCACCGGGTCCCCGCAGGGTTTGAGCTCCGGGTTGATCAGGACGAGCGGCATGAAGGCGTTGGGGTCGGCGGGCGCGCCGTTGAGCTCCAGAGTGGAGGGCCGCTCGGCCACGGGGCGCACATCCACGATCGCCAATTGCAACGCTTCGCCGACCTGCTGGGCCGCCAGGCCGATGCCCTGCTCCTCCGCCATGGTGGCGAACATGGCCGCGATCAATTCCTTGATCGCGGGCGTGATGGTTTCGATCCGGGCGCCTTTGCGGCGAAGGACGGGGTCGCCGTAGTTGACAATACTCAGGTTCATGCGGGGAAAAGACAGGTTCAGGCGGGCCAATTTTGCAGCATGTCGGCCAGATTGGCGAGCGTCGGACTTTGGCCGGTGCGCACGTAAAAGCCGGAGGTGGTCACGCCGGTGAGGACGCAAAGCTCGGGGCTGAAACCCAGCAGTTTGCCCAAGCAGACGCCGGCATTGAAGTGATCCCCGGCGCCGGTGGTGATGAAGGGTTTGGCGATGAAAGGGCCTTCGACCAGGCAGACTTCCCCGCGGCAGCCCGCCAGCGCGTACGCCACGGGATGCACGACCATCATATGCACCGGCAGGCTCCGGCTCAAGGCGGCCGTGAGTTCGGTCAAGCCGGCGGGCGTGTGCGCGGGGGCGGGCAGGCCGAGCACCTCGGCGATTTCGTAGGCTTCCTTTTCGTTGAAGCCCAGGATCACATCGAAGTGGCGCTCAAAATTCTGGATGAGTTCGAGGGCCTGGCGGATATCCGCGTGACTGCGCTTTTCCGGGTCCGCGAGATCGAAGAAGAGTTTGCGGCGGGGCCCGGTGAGTTGCGGGCAAAGGTCGCGGAGCAGGGCCTCCCAGAGGCGGCTCATGTAGGGGAGCATCGTCCAATTCACGAAGCCCACGAGGTCGGCGGCGCCGAAGTGCGCGGCGAAACGGTCCCGGCCGAAGCGCGCCTGGATGTTTTCCCACGTCATCTCCTTGAGCGGATAGTGTTTGCCGAGCATGATCTTGCCATCCTCGAACTCCAGCGCGTCGGTGTGGCCGGGTTCGGTGATGGAATGAACGTCGGCGATCCGGGCGAAATCCTGGAAGACCGGGTGCAGGACGGGATAACCCAGCGTGCCCAAATAGGTGACGCGCAGACCAAAGGCGGCCAGGGCGTTGGCCATGATGGGCCCGTTGCCACCGAGTTTGGTGACGTGGTTGACGAGTTCCAAATTGGCGCTCTGGCCGGCCGCGGCACCGAGGCGGGCGGCCAGGCCGGCAATCGTCGGCAGGCGCTGGAAGGATTCCGCACTGGACCGTTTGTCCACGACGTGGATGATCTCATCCACGAAACCATCCAGCCCCACAAACGCGGTCAGTTGGGTGGGTTGGGCGCCGGCCGCGAGGAGGCGCCGGGCGCATGCTTGACGTAATTCAGGGGTGTTCATTCGTAAAGGGGCGTCCGCCCGGCCGGCCGGGCGGGGGCGGGCGTCAGTCGATCTGGACGCCCAGGATTTGCAAAACGCGTTCGAGGTCGTCGTCGTTGAAAAAGGCGATGTCCAGCGAGCCCTTGCCCGCGGCGTAGCGCAGGCGGACCTTGGTGCCGAAGCGTTCGCGCAATTGGTTCACGATTTCCTCGAGGTTGGGATCCCGCGGCCCGGCGGCCGCCTCCGGGGCGGTGGGTGCGGCCGGAGGGACGGGGGCGAGCCATTCGTTCACGAGCGCCTCGGTCTGGCGGACATTGAGGCCGTGGCGAAAGACCTCGCCGGCGGCGGCTTCCTGGCGGGCGGCTTCGGGGAGGCCCAGAATGGCCTTGGCGTGGCCCACGGAAAGGCGGTTGTGGCGCACCGCTTCCTGCACGGCGGCGGGCAGTCGCAGGAGCCGCAGCGCATTGGCCACCACCGTCCGGCTCTTGCCCACCTTGGCGGCGGCTTCCTCCTGCTTGAGTTGAAACTGTTCGATCAGTTGGGCGTAACCTTGGGCCTCTTCGATCGGGTTCAGGTTTTCGCGTTGGAGATTCTCAATGAGGCCGAGTTCCAGCACCGAGCGGTCATCCGCGGTGCGGACCAAGACCGGCACTTCGGTGAGTCCGGCCAGACGGGCGGCGCGCCAGCGGCGTTCGCCGGCGATCAATTCATAGCCGTCGCCCAGCGGCCGGACGATCAGGGGTTGCACCACGCCCTGCTCGCGGATGGAGTCGGACAGTTCGCGCAGGGCCGCCTCGTCAAAGTCCTTGCGGGGTTGCAGCGCGCCGGGGCGGATGCGGTCCAAAGCCACCCGTTCCACCCGCTCCCGGGTGTCGGGCGCGGCGGCCGGGGCAAACGCGGCGGCGGCCCCCAAGTGGGCGGCGGGCGGCGTCGGTACAGGGGCCGGGGCGGCCGCCCTCCCCGCCGGGGGAGAGCCGCTCAACAATGCCCCAAGACCGCGACCCAACGCTGGTTTTGCCATCCGGGGAGCTTGGCCGACCCCGCCGCCCGTGTCAACGTTCCGCATCAGCGTTGTGCGCGGCGGGGTGCGTCAATATTGGGGGAGCTTTGGCCAATTTTGACGGGGCCAAGGGGGGGCGACCGGCCCATGCTTTGATGGTATGAGTGCCCATGTTCCAACTGCTGCGGCCGGGGAATTGACGGTGGATTCCATACTGGCCGTCCATCCTTTTGTGCGCGGAATTTCCGCCCACCACCGGCGGCTGTTGACGGATTGCGCCATGATCACGCGGTTCACCCCCGGGGAATTGATCTTTCGCGAGGGGGATCCCGCCAACCGCTTTTACCTCATCCATCAAGGAACGGTGGCTTTGGAATCCCACGTGCGGGGTTCCGGGACGTACCGGTTGGAAACCATCGGCAGCGGTGATCTGCTGGGGTGGTCTTGGCTGTTCCCGCCGTACTATTGGCATTTTGCGGCGCGGGCGCTGGAGCCCACGATTGCGGTGTTCTTTTACGGCACGCCCCTGCGGGAGGAATGCGAGGCTGACCACGATCTGGGCTACGAGCTCATGCGGCGCATGGCCGAAGTGGTGATCCGCCGGCTGCAATGCGCGCGGCGGCAACTCCTCACCACCGCGCCGCTGGTGCCGGAAAGCTGAGCCGGCGGGACCCGGTCCGGCAGTTGGGGCGCCATCGGGGTGCCCGGACCGGGGGGTAGCCAAATGCCAGGCGGTGGCGGGCGCATTGGCGGTTACTTTTCATTGGCGAAGGGGGAACTCAGGGTTTAATTTGAGGTGGTTCAAACCAGGCTTGGCTTCGCACCGACCGGATACCCCGCCACCATGAAAACCCGCACCTCCAAACCGAAACGGAGCACCCCCAAGCCTCCCGCCCAACCATCCGTCCCGCGCACCGGGGAAAGCGCAATTGAAGGCGATCTCTTGGCGCGGTTGCGGGAGAAATGCCTGGCCCTGCCGGGGACTTCGGAAACGGTCAAATGGGGGCATCCCACTTTTGCGGCGGGGGGACGGGCCTTTGCCGTGCTCGACCACTACCAGGGTGCTCCGTGCATCGCTTTCCAAGCCGATCCGGACACCCAGGCCCGATTGGTGGCGGCGGACGGGTATTTTGCCGCCCCCTACGCCGGGGATCAGGGGTGGACCTGCCGCCGGGCCGAGGGCGGGGTGGATTGGGAAGAACTCCTACCCCTGCTGACGCGGAGCCACGAGCTGGCCGCCGCCCCGCGCCAAGGGCGGAGGAAGCGCAATTCAAACTGAATACCCATTTACATCCCCGCGTCATTCCCCAATGATATTGCGGCTCACGAAATGGTTATGAATGTACGGATCGCACGGCGGACGGACGGGTGGGGGCGCGGCACAGCGGCGGCGCTGCTGGCGGTGGCGGTTTTCGCGACGAAACCCTCGGTCGCGCGCGCCGCGGTGGTGGATTTCAACCGCGATTTGCGCCCGATTTTTTCGGACACCTGCTTCAAATGCCACGGTCCCGATGAAAGCAAGCGCAAGGGCAAACTGCGCCTGGATGTCAAGGAAGGGGCTTTGGCCGAGCACGAGGGTCGCGTCGCGGTGGCCCCGGGCGACCTGGCCCGGAGCGAAGCGTGGAACCGCCTGACCACCACCAATCTGGATGACGTCATGCCCCCGGCCAATTCGGGCCTGAAACTGACTCCGGAGCAAATCCGTTTGTTTGGCGATTGGATTCGCCAGGGGGCCAAGTATGAGGCGCATTGGTCCCTGGTGCCGCCGATCCACCCCGCCGCCCCCAAGGTCAACCGGCCGGAGTGGGTGCGCAATGGCATTGATCCCTTTGTG
>CAIYZC010000515.1 GCA_903930565.1 uncultured Pedosphaera sp. | reverse complement strand
GTCCGGTCCGGTGAGCCCGGCGAGATCCGGGCGCACCAGGCGGGCGGGGGAGGAATTGGTCCGGCCCCCGGCCACCACGCGCACCCAATAAATCAGCGGCGTCCGCGCACTGGCCACCGGAGGCCGGGCGGTCCAGGCCGGCCCGGAAACACTCATCGGCAGAATCTGCCAATCCCGCGCGGGCCAGTGGCCGGGCTCCCCCGCGCTGATAACCAAGCTGACCGCCGCGTTGGTGTCCAGCACGGCCGGAGTCCAAGAGTACAGGAGATAACGCCCCACCATGGTTTCCGCGTGCAGGGATTCGAAGCCCGCCCTGCCGCCGGGCGCGGGCGCCGGCTCGGCGGGCCAGGTGACGGCATTGGTGAACCAAGTGTCGGCCGCGGGCGCGGGCGGGGGGTCCGCGGCGCGCCCCGCCCCGGCGGACCCCAGCACCAGGGCCAGGCCGGCGGCGGCCTTCAGCCATGCTTGTAGGCGGTGGGGTGGATCGCGGCGGGCCATGCGCACGCTCAGGGGGTTTTGCTTTTCGCGGAACTGCCGCCGCCCTTTTTGCCGCCGCCGCCGGCGGTCAGGATCGTCCCGGAGAGCAAACCGAGGCCGAAGAAGCCGATGTACATGATGGCCGCCGGCTGGACCAGCGGGGAGTAGGTTTTGGGCAGGATTCCGGGCAGGTTCAGGTTCACCTTGCTCTGGTTGTTCATGCCCATGATGACCAACAAAAGGGCGATGGCGATGAGGAAAAGGGTCTTAAAAATCAGCTTGGCGTTCATACAATCAAGTCGCCGGCACCATAGCCCCGGCGACCCTCCGGGTCAAACGAATCCCCGCCGCGGCGGATGAAAAACCGCCCCGTCGCGGGGATGGCCGCCGGCTGAAAAACCGACTGGAGAACGCCCCTCAACGGGCGGGCCGGTCAAGGGAGCAGTTTGCCCACCAAGCTGCTGATGCTTTTGCCGTCGGCGCGCCCCGCGGCGCGGGCTTGGGTGGCCTTGACAACCGGTCCCATGTCCTTCTTGCTGGTGGCGCCCAATTCCGCGATGACGCCGCGGACCAAGGCTTCCAATTCCTCCGCGGTGAGCGCCGTCGGGAGGAAAGTCTCCAAGACCACGGCTTCCTGGAGCTCGCGGGCGGCCAGCTCGGGGCGGCCGCCGGATTCGAATTGGGTGATGGAATCCCGGCGCTTCTTGATTTCCTTCTGCACCAGACTGATGAAATCGGCATCCGGGAGGGCTTCGGCCTTGCGCTCGATCAGCACGTAGCCGAGGGCCGACTTCAACATCCGGAGCACGCCCAAACGGTCGGCGTCGCGCGCCAGCATGGCGGCTTTGATTTCCTGACCGAGACGTTCCTGCAGGGTGGGGGTGCTCATTATTCTGTGGGTTTCAAATTGCGGAGGGCGTCCCGCACCTGGGCGGCGGTTTCGTAATCCTCTTTGCTGACGGCTTCGTTCAAGGCGCGCTCCAATTGCTCGCGTCGGCTCAGGGGGCGGCGGGCGGCCACCTCGTCGCGCCAGGCTTTGAGGGAGTTCACTTCCCCGCTTTGTTCCAACAGGTCGCCGCGGCCGTGTTCCCGGAAGAATTCGCGGATTTTTTCGAGCCCGCTCTCGATTTCCTCCAAGCCCGCGTCGAAATCATTGACCCGCAGCAGTTCCGTGGCGCGGGCGCGCGTGTGGACCATGAGCAACTGCGGGCGGAATTGCAGCACCGACCACGCGAGTTCGGACGTTTCGGCGTGCTTTTGCACAAAATCAAACACCGCGAGGTTCCGTTCCGTGTCGCGGATCACCCCGGTATAGTCTTCGAGTTGAAGCAGGCAAATATAGCGGTGATGGTATTGCACCGCCTCCATCTGGAGCTTGTTGCAGTCCTCGGCCTTGAGGACAAAGCCTTCCGCATTGCCGTCGTGTTCGGCCAAATGCTTGTAAAACCGCGCTTGGTAAAAATCGAACAAGGAGGCGTGCCCGAGCGGGCGCTTGCCGTCGGGGCGGCCGGTGGCGTTAAATTGGAGCAGGCCGAGATCCACCCGCAATTGGATCTTTTCCAAGCCGTCCTTGCCGGTGAATTTCCTGACCACCACCTGACCGGGCTGGTAGTCCCATTGGTCCAGGAGGGGCGAAATGTCAAAATTCATGCCGCGAATATAATCCGTGCCGGAGGCAAGTCAATCCGCTGCTCCGGCGGGCGCCGCCAGGCGGCCCTTTTTGCTTTTGTCGCGCCCCGCGCCCCGCTAGCATCGGGGGACATGGAAGCGAATTGCAGAGAGCGGGCCGCGCTCGCGCCGGGCTTTGGACCGGCTGGAGGGATGGCTTGAACCACGCCACGCCCCCGTCCCCGGCCCCCGGGGACGAAGATCCGCTGGCCGGGCTGCGGGAGGCCTTGCGCGCCACCCCCGACAACGTGCCCTTGCGCCGCCATTACGCCGATTCCCTGCTGGGCCTGGGCCGGTTGCCGGAGGCCGAAGCCGCCTACCGGGAGGCCCTCGCCCTGGCGCCGCACAGTGCGGAGATCAAGCTGGGCCTGGCCCGGGCGTTTTTTGGCCAGGGCAAGGCGAGCCACGCCCTGGTGTTGGTGGAGGATTTGGTCCGCCGCGGCGGCGCGCCCGCCCGCGCGCATGTTTTGCACGCGCGCCTGCTGGCCGCCACCGGGGAAATCGCGCAGGCGGTTGCCGCTTATCGCCGCGGCGTGGAAATGGATCCCGCCGCTGCGGATGTCGACTTCGCCACCCGCTTGGGCATTGGCGCTCCGGCGGAGGAAAGTGAAGTGGTCGACGGCCGGCTTTTGGCCGAGGGCGACGAAGACGAGGACGGGGAACTCACGGCGGAAATTGAGCGCCCCCGGCTGACCTTTGCCGACGTGGGAGGCATGGAGGGGGTGAAGGAGGAAATCCGCCTCAAAATCATCCACCCCCTGAAACACGCCGATTTGTACAAAGCCTATGGCAAGACCATCGGCGGCGGCATTTTGCTCTACGGTCCGCCTGGTTGCGGCAAGACCCACCTCGCCCGGGCCACCGCCGGGGAAATCCAGTCCGGTTTCCTCGCCGTGGGCATCAACGATGTTTTGGAAATGTGGATCGGCAGCAGTGAGCGGAACCTGCACAGCGTCTTCGATCAGGCCCGCCGGAACGGCCCCTGCGTCCTGTTTTTTGACGAGGTGGACGCCCTGGGCGCCAGCCGCAGCGACCTCCGCCACCACGCGGGGCGGCAGTTGATCAACCAATTCCTGTCCGAAATGGACGGCGTGCAGCATTCC
>CAIYZC010000514.1 GCA_903930565.1 uncultured Pedosphaera sp. | reverse complement strand
CCCATTATCTTTGGACCAATATTTGTCCAATCTGTGGAACCACTTTTTTGACGTAATTATTATATGTTGTTACCATCTCATTTACGTGTTTATTGAGTTGTTCAATTCCAAGTGTTGAAAGATAGTCTGGCTTCGTCGGGATAAGAAGATATTTACTGGCTGCTATGGCTGTCTTCGTAACAATGTTAAAATTTGGCGGGCAATCAATCAGGATAAAATCATAGCATTTAGAATCTAATGATTCTAATCCTTGGCGCAATCTGGAATAAACCCGAAGATAGTTGTTCCTCAGATCACGCTCTGACCCACCAACCAATCGGGTTGCTAACTCCAAATCAACATTAATTAGCGCAAGGTGGGAGCAAATTATATCCAGCCTACCGTTAGCGTTCAAGTTAGTTCTTTTTGGCGTGACTATTAGGCTGTTTAGATTTAGGTCTGTATCCTTATCAATAAATGCGTCATACCAATTCTTAATTGTCTTTGATTTTTCAAAGATATGCCGCCACTCATCTACGTAAAAAAACGAGAATGTTAGGCTTGCTTGAGGATCCAGGTCGATCGCAAGAACCTTATACCCTCTATATGCAAGCTCTGCGCCAACATTTGCTGTTATAGTTGTCTTTCCTACACCACCCTTATAATTTATGATTGAAATCGTTTTCACTGTCTGTCTCCATACTACGTATGTCATACAATAAATATTCTTCGGCAATTTAGTGCGCCGCGTGTTTTTAACGTTGCCACGATACGACGCACAATGCAACGACGACCTAGTTGGTGTTCAGCAATCTCCTACGCCATTGACAGATGGCTTTGTCGCATAAGCGCCATTTCGGAAACCGCCAGCCACCGGCCTGCGGCGGCCAAACGCCTTGAACGATAACAGGGTTTGCCATACCTTGTTATCGGAGGTGCCGCGATGAACATTTCACTGACGCCGGAACTGGCCCACCAAGTCGAGGAACGAGTGGCCTCCGGGCTGTACACCTCGGCCAGCGAGGTTGTGCGTGAGGCCCTGCGCCTTTTCCTGCATTTCGAGGCCGCGCGTGCCAAGGGCCTTGAGGGGCTTGGCGGCATGATTGCTGAAGGATTGGCGCAAGCCGAGGCTGGCAAGGTTATTGCCGGCACCGACGGACGGCAACGGAGCTTGGCCCGGATTGCCGCCCGGCGGGCGGCAAAGGCCGGGTGAGTGGTGCAAGCTTCTTACCTCCTGACGCTTCACGCGCAAGACGACATCGACCTTGAAGCCGACGCCATTGAGGATGAAGACGCGGCGGCCCGTTGGGTCGATGATCTTCATGACGCCCTGGATCGGCTTGGACGGACTCCCGGCCTTGGACACATGCGAACGGACATCACCGGCCATGATGTCCTGTTCTGGACCTTTCGGAAACGCTGGGCAGTGATTTACCGCGTGGAGTCCGGGGGCTCGTCCATCCCGAACCCGATTACGGTATTTCGGGTTATCTCCTGGTCACGAGTCATGCCGGGCTTCTGGCTCGGCGCCGGTTGGTAGGGTATCCCCTGTCGGCCTCGTCCTGGCCGCCCATGAGGCCGTTCCGCCAGGAGCGATCCTACCCGTGCCGCGCTGAAGCAACGGTTGCTATTGCGGCCAGACCGCCGAGGACAGGCAAGAGACCAGTCGGCAGTCGTGGCACTTGAAATCCATAAGATTGTATAATCGCTCGGGAAGGCGCCACTCACCGGCCCCAGGTTACGCTGCCCGCGGCGAAATCTCTTCAAGTGCCCGGCCAAGGCCGCGGTATGCCATCTCCAACTCGTATTGAGCTTGCAGACCGGTCCAGAAGGCCGCCGTCGTGCCGAAATAGCGGGCCAGCCGGAGCGCCGTCTCGGCGGTCACGGCCCGACGGCCGAGCACGATATCGTTCAAACGGGTGCGCGGAACATGGATGGCGTTAGCGAGCGCGTAGACGCTCATGCCCAGCGGGTCGAGAAAGTCGTGCTTGAGGATGTCTCCGGGGTGGACGGGATCGAGCGGGGCCGCTCCGGGTTCGGCAATGTCGCTGAAGTCGACCCGGCCGGCTTCCAGGTCCTCTATGCGAATGCTCATGATCGGCATCCCTCAGTGGTAATCGGTAAACTCGACATCGTATGCGTCACCATCGTGCCAGACGAAGCAGAGCCGCCATTGATCGTTGACGCGAATGCTGTGCTGCCCATTTCGGCCGCCCTTCAGGGCTTCCAGGTGGTTGGACGGCGGCGCCCGCGATCCTCGACGGATTTAGCCTGACTGAGCGCAACAAGCTTCTCCCGCGCCCGCTTCCGCACATCGGCAGGCATCCCCTTGGCTGGAATGCCCACGAACAGTGCCGCGGT
>CAIYZC010000513.1 GCA_903930565.1 uncultured Pedosphaera sp. | reverse complement strand
TTGGCGGACCAGGCCTTGATCGAGAGCGTTCTCATCCCCGCCAACCCCGCGCTCTACGGCGAGGCCAGCGACCGACACACGCTTTGCGTTTCCACCCAGGTGGGCTGCGCTTACGGCTGCAAGTTTTGCGCGAGCGGGTTGGAGGGATGGAAGCGGAACCTGCGTCCCGATGAAATCGTGGAACAGGTGCTGGCCCTCGAGCGCTGGCACACCCTGAACAGTGCGCCCGCCCCGGCGCCCGTGCCCGCCCCCGCCTCCCCCGCCGCGGGGGAAACGGTTGCGGCTGCCAAACCCGCCCCCGCGGAACGGTTGATCAACAACCTCGTCATCATGGGGATGGGCGAACCGCTGGCCAATTACGACAACCTCATGACCGCTCTGCGCATTCTCAACGCGCCTTGGGGCGGGGGCATCGGGGCCCGTAAAATCACCATTTCCACCAGTGGCTTGGCCCCGCAAATTCGTCGGCTGGCGGATGATCCGTTGCAGTTCCGCCTGGCCATCTCCCTCCACGGCGCCACCGATGAGACCCGCAACAAAATCATGCCCGTCAACCGGAAGTACCCGCTCTCCGAATTGACCTCGGCCTGCGAGTATTATCAACGGCGGAAGGACCGCATGATCACCTTGGAATACATCTTGATCGCCGGGGTGAACGATGGTTTGGACCAAATCAAACCGCTGGCCTACCTGGCCAACCGGCTGAATGCCAAAGTAAACCTCATCCCGTACAACCGGGTGGAGGATTTGACCTGGGAGCGGCCCAGCGAAGCCGTGCAGGAAGCCTTCCTGGCGGCCTTGGAGGAGCACCGCGTGGTGGCGACCTTGCGTCGGGAAAAGGGCCACGACATCGCCGCCGCCTGCGGCCAGTTGCGCCTCCAGCGCGAGCGCGCCGAGCGGGTCGTGGCCCCGGCGGCTGCCTGACCGTTTCGATTCGCCGGCACGGCATAATTTACCACGCCCGACTTGCGGGTGGACGCGGGGTGCGGTATAATAACCCTGTGATTTCCTCGCGTTTTTTGCTTTCCCTGACCCGGTTGGCGGGAGTGTGCTTTTGCCTTTTGGGCGGTTTTTTCCCCGTTCACGCCGCGGAATTGCGCCAAATTAATCTGCGCAATGAAACGATTGTGACGCCGCCGCGGGCCGAGGCGGGTGCGCCCGGGGCCGCCGCCGCCCAAGTTTTGGCGCCGGATAACGGCTTGTTCCTGGTGCAGTTTGAGGCTCCACCCACCGCCGCGACCCGCGCGGAATTACGCAACCTCGGGGTGGAGTTGGTGCGCTTCGTGCCGGACTTGGCCTATATCGCCCGGTTTCGCAACACCCCGGCCGACACCGTGCGCGCGCACCCGGCGGTTCGGTGGGTGGGCGCCTACCGGCCCGATCACAAAATTCATCCGCGGCTTGCGGCCGCCGCCGTGGCGCAGGCGGCCGCGAACGGGGAATTGCTGGTGGTGCTTCAATTGGTGCCGCAGGCCTCCTTCGTGGAAGTGGGGCAGGTGCGCGCCCAACTCTTGGGGGTGGAACACGAGAGCCGGTTGCGCCAGGGGATTTTCCTGCGGGCCCGGGTGTCCGCTTCCAAATTGGCGGCCTTAAGCCAGTCGGCCGTCGTGTTGTGGCTCGAACTCGCGCCCCGGCATCACGTCGTGGATGAAGCGGCGGCAAAATTGGTTGGGGGCGATGACGGGCAGGTGGCGACCCCCACCATCACGCAGCAACAGGGCTTCGCCGGGCAGGGGGTGACGGTCTGCGTGGCGGACACGGGCCTCGATACCGGAAACACGAACACCATGCACCCGGATGTGCGGGGGCGGGTTTCCGGGTTTCTCTTTTACGGCAATGTTACAGATGGTTCGGACGGCTACGGACACGGGAGTCATTGCGC
>CAIYZC010000512.1 GCA_903930565.1 uncultured Pedosphaera sp. | reverse complement strand
GGATTCCCGGGGGTGTTGGAGGGGGCGGGAAGAGTGGCGCGAGGCGGGCTTGGGGAAGGTCCAAGCGGTGTGATCGGGTATATACGTTATCGTAAACGATTGGTTTGAAGGTGGGTTTAGGGCGCCCTTTCAGGGCTTGGAGGCCAAAAAAGCGTACCCGGGGCGTTGCCCCGGGCGGTGGTTAGGCCGCCCCGCTGGGGCTCCGGAAATGGGCGGTTTTTGGCCGCACGACGCCATGGTGTTGGGGCGCGCCATGAAGGTCGGGCGACTTCCCCCGCCACCTCCAAGCGTATGGTTTCCTCAAGCGGGTGACCGGTTCGTGGGGTTTCCAGTGGTGGGATGAGTTCAAAAGCGGTGCCACGCTGCGCTACACCGCACTCCAGGACGCTGGCGCGCAGTCGGTTGCCAGCGGGCGGATTGGGACGCTGGGATTTGGGTGATCCTAATCCGCCGCCGAGCCTGCCAACCATCAATCAAGTCAGGGGCTGTGGCGCAACGCCCGCCTGCGCTCCCGGGACGTCCGACCACGACCGCGCATTCCCTCGGGCTCCCTCTCCGCCATTCAGAATGGGGGAGAGGGCCGGGGAGAGGTGGCAGCCATGGCTGGTCATGATGCACCGGAAGCAAACGATCCTGCGCGTGGCCTTCAGTGAGTGCGCAAGACGCGGGATCGGAGTCTCGCGCGAAGCCGCGAAGGCGCGAAGGGGGGCCAAGGGGACCGGAGCCGTTATCCGCCCGGGGGTTTTTTTAGTGGTTGATGACGGCTGGTCCGATCGAGCGGAACTTCATTCCGCACTCCACAACGCTGGCGCGTGGGCGGATGACCGGGAACCGATTGGGCGCTGGGTTGGGGGTGGGTTTGGCCGCTTTCGCTTTTGGGGAGAAAGCCTCCGGGGCCTTCGGTGGGTGCGCAGGGTTCGCGGTGGCAAAACCCCGCCGGGAACGAATTCCCGGCGGGGTGCGGATTGCAGCGAGGCGGCGAACCGGCCGCTTAGCGGTAGAGGCGGCTCTTGGGGTCGCCGCGGGAGAGCAGGTAGGCCAGGAGGTCCTGGATTTCGTCGGGCTTCAGGCTGCTCAGGAGGCCTTCGGGCATCATGGAGACCTTGCTGGTTTCGATGGATTCGATGTCCTTGCGGCTGACGCTCGTCATGTTGCCGGGGTCGAACATGTCCTGGATGATGTTCAGGTTCGCGCCGCTCATGTTGCCGACGCGGCCGGTGACGGTGTCGCCATCCTTTTTGTGAACGATGATGGCGGCGTATTGGTCACTGATGACCTTGCTGGGGAGGACGATGGATTCGAGGATGTCGCGCACGCTGAACCGGCCGGCCACGGCGGAAAGGTCGGGGCCGACCAGGCCGCCGTCATCCGCAAAGCGATGGCAGGCGGCGCAGGAGACTTCGCCGTAAAGGCTGCGGCCGCGTTCGAAGTTGCGCTTGCTCTTGAGGCCCTTCTCGACGATGGGCACCAGTTCATCCACGGTGTATTCCTTGACCATTTGGCGGGCGGCCAGCGCCTGGCGCGGGGATTCTTTCTTGGGCTTGGCGTCGAGGATCGCTTTGAGGCTGGTCTTTTCGGCGTCGGTCAGACCTTTGACGGCCTCGTTCTTGATGGTGCGAATGGAGCTGGCAAAGGTGTTGCCGCCCCGGTAATTGGGGGCCTTGTCCACGAACCAGCGGAAATAGTCTTCGCGCAAGGCGGGCGTCCAGCCGACTTTCAAGGTGCGCAGGGCCAGGACATATTCGATCTGCTCCTGTTGCGCGGGGGCTCGCTTCAGGTTGGCGATGACCTTCGCGGCCGCGCCGGGGTCCTGCAGGTAGATCAGCAGGTTGGCCAGTTGCACGTTCACGTCGCGCGAGGCGTCGGGGAAATAAGGATCAAACTTGGCGGCCAAATCCGCGCAGGTTTTGTCGTCCGGCCGGCCGAGGCGGATCATGGCGAGACCGTAGGCGCGGAGCAAATCCAAGCGATCGCCCTTGTTCAGGCGCGCCCAGGAGATGCGGTCCAGGGAGGCCAGGATGGCGCCCTGCAAGGCGGGGTCGGGCTTGGGATCGCTGTCCTGGTGGTGGATTTTGTCCTTGCCGCTGACGCGCGCCAAGGCGACCAAGGCGGCGATGCTGCGGCGGGGGTTGGTTTCCTTGAGCGCCTTGGCGCTCCATTGGGCGGGGTCCTGCCATTCGATCGCGGTGCGCGCGGCGAAGCGGATCGCGCGATCCTCGTGGTCGAGGTAGCGCCAGACGGTTTTCACCGCATTGGAATCGGCGTGGCCGTGGAATTGTTCGAGCTGGTGGCGAAGATCGCGGCGGGACTGGCTCGAGTGGTCCACTTTGGCGGTGGCGGTGGATTCCTTGCCGACGTAGGTGACGCGGTAGAGGGCGGACTGGGTGCCGCGGCCGCCCACGGCAAAGTACATCGCGCCGTCCTTCGGGTTGATCACGGTGTCGGTCACGGCCATGGGTTGACCGCTAAGGAATTCCTCCACATCGGCCGTGTAAGTGGATCCGGCGGGGTGCAGATGCAGCGCGCGGATTTTGCCGAAGCTCCAATCATTGAGGTAGAGCGTGTCCTGGAACTTGGCGGGGAACTTCGCACCGTAACCGAAGGTGATGCCGGTGGGGCAGCCGGGGCCGATGTCCAACACGGAGCCAAAGCTGTCGATGAAATAATCGGGCCACTTCCCGGAACCGTTGCGGAAGCCGAATTCGGCGCCGCTGATGACGTGGTTCACGCGCGTGGGGCGGTACCAGGGGTCGCCGATGTCCCATTCCATGTCGGCGTCGTAGGTGAACAATTCGCCGTTGCGGTTGAAGGCGAGGTCGAATTCATTGCGGAAGCCGGCGGCGAACAATTCCCAGGTTTTGCCCTCGGGATCGGTCTTGGCGATCCAGCCCTGCGGGGCCATGGAGTCGTCCATGAAGCCGGTCGCGATGCGGGGGATCAAATTGTCCTCGCACCAGACGCGGGGGACCTTGGAGGAATCGATTTTGGTGAGCGTGCTGCTGTTGCCCACGACGAGGTAGAGGGATTGGCCGTCCGGCGAAACCACCAAGGAATGCGCGCCGTGCTCGCCGCTCGCTTCGATTTTGCGGAGCAGCTTGACCTCGTCAAATTTGTCCTGCCCTTTCGTGTCGCGGAGGCGGTACAGGCCGTGGGGCCGGCTGCCTTCGTTGACGACGACATAGAGGCTGTCGAAGGCGTAGAGCAAACCATGCGCCTGGCCGATGTCCAAATCGATGGCTTCCGGCTTGATCTCGCCCGTTTGCCCCAGTGGTGGCGGGGTGAACCGGTACAGTTTGCCGCCCTGGTCGCCGACGATCACGCGGCCCTTGGGGTCCACGCACATGCAGACCCAGGAGCCTTCCTTTTCCCGGGGGACGGTGTAGAGCTTTTCCAGTTTGAAGTCCTTTTGGACGTTGAGGTTGCCGACGGCGGAGGATTCGGCCGCGGGCGGGGATTTTTGGGCCGCCACGGGCGCGGGACCGGTCAAAACCAGTCCGGCCAGCAGGGGCAGGGATGTGAGCAAGTGGTGTTTCATCGATTTAAATGTGGGCCGAGTATGCCCGCCCCCGTTCGGCCCACGCAACCCATTATTTTTGCGACCGGGGAGGAAAGCCACGGAGGGGGAATTTTCACCACAGAGGGGAGGCGAGAGCACAGAGGGGAGGCGATGGGAACGGGGCGCTGCGGGCTTTTGGTCCAGTTGAATTGGATTTGGCAAT
>CAIYZC010000511.1 GCA_903930565.1 uncultured Pedosphaera sp. | reverse complement strand
TGGAACGTGAACACGCCGGAGGAGCTGCGGGCGGCCCGGGAAAAGATTCGCCCGGCGCGGCTTGCCAAGCCCCGGCGGGCGGGGTAGCTTGGCGGCATGTCAAAACCAGTTGTCACCCTGCTGGCCCTGGCCGTCGCGGTCGCCCCGGCGGTCGTGCGGGGGGACGTGATTCAATTGCGGGAGAAGAGCGCGATCACCGGCAAAATCCTGGCGGAAAAACCCGACCAAATTGTCGTGGACATCGGCTACACCGTGCTGGTGATTCCGCGCGACCAAGTCGCGCGCTACACCAAGGGCGAGGGTGCGGAAACGATCGTGGAAACCGCCGCCCCCGGCAAAGCGGCCCCTTCGCCCGCGCCCCTGCCGCTGCCGGCAACCACACCGGCTCCCGAACCGCGCAACAACAATTACCAGAGTGCCGCCACCCCGCCCCCCGTGCGCGACGTGCGCGAACTCGTCAACCTCTTGGGCGAATCCGTGGTTCAGGTCCGCACCCCGGGCGGACTCGGCTCCGGCTTCATCATCAGTGAGGACGGTTACCTCATCACGAATTTCCATGTGATCGAGGGGGAGACCCAAATTTCCGTGGAGGTCTACCACCAGCGCGCGGGCCAGTTGCAGCGGCACAGCTATCAAGACGTGCGGATCGTGGCGATGAACAAGTTCCAGGACATCACCCTGCTCAAGATCGATGACCCGGCGGCGCCAAAATTCAACGTCGTACTGCTGGGCGATTCCGATTCGCTGGCCGTGGGGGAGAGTGTGTTCGCCATCGGCAGTCCGCTCGGCTTGGAGCGCACCGTCACGGAAGGCATTGTGAGCACCAAGACGCGCCAGATGCAGGGTGCGTTGTATTTGCAGACCACGGCGCAGATCAACCCGGGCAACAGCGGCGGCCCCCTCTTCAACCTGCGCGGCGAGGTCATCGGCATCACCAATATGAAAATCACGGCCGGGGAGGGCTTGGGCTTCGCGATTCCCGTGGGCGCGGTGAAATACTTCCTGAATCACCGGGACGCCTACGCCTACTCGAACGACAATCCCAGCAACCCCTACCGGTACCTCGAACCGCCGCACCGCCATCCGGTGGCGGCCAACCGGCCCTGAGCCCGGTGGGATCGAATTGCGCCGGCAGGGCCGGCCCGAAACTTCCCGCCCGCCGGCGGGTTCTATGAATCTGGACCATAGCGTCCCGCGGTAACAGTTGACGGTTCGACCAAAAAACTTATGAAGCGATTCTTATTTTCAGCCTTGGGTTGCTGGCTGGCGTGCGCGGCGCAAGCCGCGGTGCCACCCGCCGAAAAGCTCCTGCCGGAGGACACCCAATTCGTGATGAGCATTCCGGATTTCGGCAAGGCCCGGGCCTTTTATGAACATTCCCCCGGGGTCCGGCTGTGGCAGGATCCGGCCATGCTGCCCTTCAAGGCCAAACTTTGGGGCAAAATCAGCGGCGAAATGTTCGAGCCGATGGAAAAGAAGCTCGGAGTTTGGCTGACCAATTACACCTCCCTGCCGCAGGGTCAAATCACCTTCGCGGTGCTGCCGGACGCGACGGCCAAAGACGAAGGCATGGTGGTCCTGTTGGATACCCGCGACAAAAGCCCCCAACTGGCCACGGCTTTGGCGGATCTGCGCAAACGCTGGGTCGACGCCGGCAAAGCCTTGCGGACGGAAAAAATCCGCAACGTCGAATTCGCGGTGATCTCCCCCGGCGCGGACGACGCCGCCAAGCCGGCCAAGGAACCCGCCGATGGCGACGCGGGCAAGCCCCCGGCCGCGGCCAAGGATTCCCTGTACATCGGGCAATCCGAATCGCTGCTCATCATCACCTCCTCGGCCCGGATCGCGGAGGGTATCCTGACGGCCCAAGCCGGTGCCGGCAGCCATTCCCTGGAGGAACTCCCCGCTTTCGCCCGGCCCCAAGGGACCTTCTTCCGTAACGCCATTGCCTTCGCCTGGTTCAATCCCAAGAGCGCGGTGGCCGCGATGGTCAAACAGGATGAAGGGGTGAAGGAAATCGAGTCCGACAGCAATCCCATGTCCTTCAAATGGGCCAAGGTCGCCGCGGTCACGGGCCTGAGCGGTTTGCAATCCGCGGCCTTCGCCTTCTCCGATTCCCCCGAAGGCATCCAAGCCACCGGCTTCCTCGGCGTGCCCGAATCCGCCCGCGTGGGGTTCTTCAAAATCCTCGCCGGCGAACCCAAGGACGCCCAACCGCCCGCTTTTGTGCCGGCGGACGCAGTGCAGTATGTCCGGTGGCGCCTGGACGCCCGCAAATCCTGGGACACGCTGCTCAAGATGATCGGCGACATCAACCCCTTGTGGCTCAACCAGCTCAAACTCGCCATCAGCATGGGCGAAACGAGCGCCAAGGAAAAAGATCCGGAGTTCTCGATCGAAAAAAACTTCATCGGCAACATGGGTGACGATTTTATCGCCTACTCCAAAGCGGCCAAAGGCGCCACGCTGGAGGAACTGGCCGCCGCGCCGTCCCTGACCTTGATCGCGTCGCCCAAGGGCGAGCAATTGCCCCTGGCCTTGAAGAGCATCTTTGCCCTCTTCTCCCCGGAAGCGGCGGGGGGCGGCTTGTCGGAGCGCGAATTCCGCGGGCACAAAATCTACTCCCTGAAGTTGCCGGCCATGCCCGGCGTCCCCGGCGCCAAAGCCCCCGCGCCGACCGTCATGAGCTATTGCGCCGCCGGCGGTTACCTGGCCCTCAGCGCCGACGCGGGCATCCTGGAGGAATACCTCCGCAGCAGCGAAAACCCCGTGAAATCGCTGCGCGAAAAAACCGGTCTGCCCGAGGCTTTGCAAAAAGTGTTGGCCGACGGCACCAGTATGGTCGGGTATTCGAATCAGACCGAAGAAATGCGCGCCGTGTTTGAAATGCTCCGGCATTCGGGCGATGCCAACTCTGCGAACGCCACGGGCGCCGCCGCCTCCCTGGCCGGGTTGGCGGGCCTGCCCAATGCGGACAAACTCAAGGAGTGGTTCGACCCCTCCCTGCTGCCGGCCTTCGATCAGGTCGCCAAATATCTCGGGTTCAGCGTCTATACGGCAGGCGCGAACCAGGAGGGCCTGATCTTCAAGATGTTCTCCCCCACCCCGCCGCAATTAATCGGCAAGTAAGGCGTCGGGAACTGATCGCTTCGCGGGCCGTCACCTCAACGGGTGGCGGCCCCTGCTTTTTGGCGGATCAACCGGAAGCTTCCGCCTTACAGCGGCTGCCACACCCGACCGGCGTGGCCGAAGGCGAAGCGACGGGGATGGCAGATTTCGGCCAGTGCTTCCAACGACTCGACGATGCGGGGACCGGGGCGGTTGAAATAATGATCGCCATCGGCGAGGAAGACGCGCCCTTTGCGGACGGCGCGCAGGCGGTCCCAGCCCGGCAGGCGGGTGAGCGCCCCCACTTCCCGCCGGGTCCGCGCCAGGTCAAAGCCGCACGGGAGGAGGATCAAGACCTGGGGATCCGCGGCCCGCACGGCTTCCCAATTGACCGGGGCGGACGGACGGCCGGCGGTGCCGAGGAGATTCCGACCGCCCGCCAGTTCGACCAATTCCGGCAGCCAATGGCCCGCCGCCATGAGGGGATCCAGCCATTCCAAGCAGACCACGCCGGGGCGGTCGGACACCACGCAGGTTTTCTCGATGATCGCCACGACCCGTTCCTTCAAAGGGCGCAGCAACTC
>CAIYZC010000510.1 GCA_903930565.1 uncultured Pedosphaera sp. | reverse complement strand
GTTCTGCTTTCTCGCCATCAAACCCAGCCCCGCCCGCTGGAAAATTCACGACCAAGCCGTCCAAGCCAACGCCGCCATCGCCGCCTGGCACGAACCCGGTTTGGATTTTGTGGACGTTTACACCCCGATGTTGGGTGCCGATGGGCAACCGCGCCCGGAGCTTTACCAACCGGACGGTCTACATCCTTCACCCGCCGGCTACGAACTCTGGGCCGATCTGATCCGGCCACATTTGCGCTAATTGAAGGTGGGACTTTGGGCGGTGAGCAGGCCCGAGGCTGGTCTCGAGTTTCCGGATCAGGCTGGGCCGCCAATTCAACATGAAGCGATGCCGTAGACTTGAACCGCGATGAAACCGTTTCTGATTGACCGGGGCGCTCTGGTTTGTAAGTCTTCGGCGTGTGTGCAGTATCCTGGCGGTCGTGGCAGGCGGCGCATTTTTTCGAGCTGTCGTTGGCGCAGCCCAAAGTTCGTCCCCGCAAACACCGCGACGGGGCAAGTTGCGTCGCGCAGCGCTTTGAAAAAGCCGTCCGCCCGTACGGCTTGGCGCTCTGGCACTCGTCGTTGCCGGGCAAACTAATAGATCGATGAATAGCCGCCAGCCGCCATCCACCCGAATTTGGGTCATTTTAGCCCGCAAGGCCCCGCTCGCCGCGGTAATCCGGCGTGGTCCGAACCGCCACGTGCAACTCCTCAAATGGGACTTGGCGGCGGACACCTTTGAACCGGGACAATGGTTCAAGGGGCGCATCTATGAGCGGCGGTGTGATGTGTCGCCGGACGGCGAGCTGTTGATCTACTTTGCCGCCACGTACAAGCAACCGCTTCGTTCTTGGACGGCGATCAGCAAATTGCCTGAATTCACTGCGCAGGCGCTCTGGCCCAAGGGTGACGGGTGGAATGGTGGAGGCTATTTCACCGGTGATCGGGAGATTCACCTCGACCACTTCCCCGGGGACGACGTTCCTCATCCTGACTATCAAACGCGCTGTCGAAAGTTCCGCATCACCTCAAACGCGGCCTGGCGGGGCGAAGATGACCCAGTGTGGTGCTCCACGCGCGAACGCGATGGCTGGGTGCTTCATTCGAACGGTGTCTGGGGAGAGTATTATTTGCGCGATAGTTCTGTGCACAAAGCCAGCGTTCCCGAATCTTGGCGCAGGCCCCATGGGCAATCTCCTCGAAGCCTCGAAATGTCGATTGAAGGGATAGGTATGAGAAATGGTCCCTGGTATGTCACCACCTATCGCGTGCTGGACCATTTGGGAAGCGAAGTGCTGCGACTGGGTTTGACCGATTGGGCGGATTGGGATCAACGGGGCGACCTGTTGTATGCGCGCCACGGTTGCCTGTACCGCCAGGCTTTTACCGAAGCCGGTCCTTCCCCCGCGGTGAAGTTGATCGATCTGACCGCAAACAAATGCCCGCACTTGTCGGCGCGCGATTGGGCGCAAACATATTGAGCGGAGACTGGTAAGCCCAGGGCATTTGTCCTTCGCTTCGGCCCCACCTGCTGCCCTGGGTCCCCTCCCATAACCCGGAGGGTTTACGGAAATAAGCCGGTGGTAGCACCACCGGTGGCCTTCCATTTTGCTTCACCGCCCCGGAGGCGGCGGCGGAACCCCGGCCAAGAAGCATCAAAACCCCGCCAACCACCGACTGCCTCTTCCAGCGCGCCAAAGGTGCGCCATTCCTCAGCCCAGGATGCAGTCCTGGGTATTCGTCCCAAGAATCTCCAGCGACCTGTAGGGTCGCGACACCAACCCAGCCCCCCGCCCCCGCCCCAACATCAATCCACTTGTAGGAGACGACGTGAGGAGACTCTGACCTTGTCCCCTGTTCGCCCCCGCCCCAACATCACCTTGTAGGAGACGACGTAAGGAGACTCTGACCTCGCCCCCTCCGCGCCGCCCCGCCTCCCCGTGGCCCAACGGGCCACCAGCTCATAGCCCAGGGCAGATGCACGGTCGCACGTGCGGCCCCGGGTCCCCTCCCATAACCCGGAGGGTTTACGGAAATAAGCCGGTGGTAACACCACCGGTGGCCTGCCATTTTGTCTCACCGCCCCGGAGGCGGCGGCGGAACCCCGGCCAAGAAGCATCAAAACCCCACCAACCACCGACTGCCTCTTCCAGCGCGCCAAAGGTGCGCCATTCCTCAGCCCAGGATG
>CAIYZC010000509.1 GCA_903930565.1 uncultured Pedosphaera sp. | reverse complement strand
CAAGTCGCCGGTCCGCGGTTCCGGGGCCGCCGGGGGGCGACCCAGGGTTGTGGGCTTGTGAAGCGCGCGGTGGCGGGGCCGACTGCGGTGGTGAACCGCCCGGCCTGCCCAATGTATGCAGGCAGACGTGTTGGCCATGACATTTATGAGAATTGACAACGGAAATGAGGGCCGGGTTTTTCCACGCCCGGCGACCGACCGGTGATTCCATGTAACATTCGAATCCGGCGGCTGCGCGAATTGGTGGGGAAGTCGCCTGCGAAGATGGCAACACTGGTTGGAATCAGTGCCCCGGCATACTACGATCGGGAAGCTTTTGATGCTGATTTGCCCGTGACCGCCTCCCTGCGCGAACTCGCCAAACTGGCGGAGATTCTCGGCGTTCGATCCCGCCTGATTTTTGAAGACGGGGGCGAAACCGCGCCGGCGATGGCGCCGACGGATTTGTCCGTCAAGATTAGCCGCCATGTGGAGGCCAAAGAAATGAGTAGCGCCGAATTGGAAGACCTTTTGGGGTGGACCGTGATCGAATCCGCTTTGAACTTTGCAGCCGCCATTTGGGATTGGAATGTCGATTGCCTGCGTTGCGTGTGTTCGGAGACCGGCGTGAATTGGTTGGCGGCGCAGCCGTGAGCGCTCGAAGCGTGGTCCGCGTGAAAATTGAGATTGAGCGGTGCTTTTTATGAGGAAGCGGTTTGACAATCTGGGTCGACAGGGTCTCCTGTTCGCCGTGGTGGTGATTTTGGGGAGCATTGGGTTGCTCGTTTTCAGTGGTGGCAAGATGGTCTTCAAATTGACCAAAGCGCCGTATATGCGGGTCATTGAGCGCTTGCAGGACGGGGCGGTTGAAGGCCGGGAAGGTCGGCGACTTCGATTTGCCGGCGGACGTGGCGAACACGAGTTTTGGTGGGACGGTTTTCATGGCGCGAACCGGTTCGAACGAGCTCGCGGGAGTTTTCAAGACCTGGGTGGGCAAAGGGCGCAATCTGGAGGGGTATCTTTACGTGGCCCGGCCATTGACGAACGGCGAGGTGGAAAGGGACGTTTACGGCAATCAAGTTTTTCCGGGGGATGAGATCGACCTCGTTTTGGAGGAACAATTGGGGGCGAATTGGTATCGGGTGAGTTACCGGCTCGACTAGGCGGTGGTGCGCTATGCGCTCCGCACCGCCCCCCATGAATCGATCCGACCGATCTGCCGGACCACAAACCACGGCCCGTTGGGGGCGGCGGAATCGCCCCTTGCGGGCGGGGGGGATTGGGGCTAGGTATCAGGTATATGGAAGCATCCTGGCATGACCCGGCGGTGCCGGCGCCGGCGCGCGAGTTCAAGACGACGATTTGGCGCGTGGTGTTGGACGCGGGCAACGATTCGGAGAGTGTGGTCCAGCAGGCGCTGGAGCAGTTATGCGAGGCGTATTGGTTCCCCCTGTACGCGTACGTGCGCCGGCAGGGGCACTCGCCGGAGGACGCCCAGGATTTGACGCAGGCGTTTTTCGCCCGGTTTTTGGAGCGGGGCTATTTTGCGCGCGCCGATCCGGAGCGGGGGAAGTTTCGGACGTTTTTGTTGAGTTCGCTCAAATACTTTTTGCACGAGGAATGGCGCCGGAACCAGCGGTTGAAGCGGGGCGGGGGCAAGGTGTTCCAGCCGATCGCGCCGGAGGAGGCGGAGAACCGGTACACGGCGGAGCCGAGCGACGGCTTGTCGCCCGATGTGTTGTACGACCGGCGGTGGGCGGAGGCCTTGTTGGAACAGGTCATGGCGCGCTTGGCGCGGGATTACGAATCGACCGGGCGCACGGCGGTGTACACGCGGTTGCAGCAGTTTTTGTGGGGCCGGCAGGCGGAGGTCTCGTATGCCGAGATGGGGGCGGAACTGGGGATGGCCGAGGGGGCGGTGAAGGTGGCCGTGCACCGGTTGCGCCAACGCTTCCGCGATTTGCTGCGCGAAGAGGTGGCGAACACCGCGCAAACACCGGAACAGGTGGAGGAGGAACTGCGGCATTTGATGGGGGTGTTCGCGGTTTGAAATCAGCCCGTAACCTTTCGCGGCGGACGGCTTAGCAGGAGGTTGATGCAGCCGCAACCCGGAACCTGAACCACCGAGCATGGCCAAATGTGAAAAATGCGGGACGCCGTTCAAGTCGCCCGCCTTGGGCGGCTTGTGTCCGCGTTGCCTGATGGCCGACGCCCTGGGGGCGACGGACGCGCCGAAGGCGGGGGACACCTCGCGGATGACCAACCCGT
>CAIYZC010000508.1 GCA_903930565.1 uncultured Pedosphaera sp. | reverse complement strand
GCTCGTGCGCGAAGATTGTGCGGCCGCGGTCCGGGATGTGAAAGTGGTTTTCCACCTCGTCACCGGTCGCGGCAAGTCCTTTCCCGGCTGCTTCCAGAATTCCGTCGTCACCACCCGCAACTTGTTGGACGCGTGCCTGGCCGAGGGGAAACTGGTGCGCCTGGTGAATGTCAGCTCCATCGCGGTGTATTCCGCCCTGAAATTGGGCTGGGGTGGGGTGCTGGATGAAAGTTGCCCGGTCGAGGACAATTTGGAGGCCCGGCACGACGCCTACGTTTACGCCAAATTGAAGCAGGATGAATTGGTGGAAGAATACCATCAAAAGCACGGCTTGCGCTACGTGACCGTTCGCCCCGGGGTGGTGGTGGGCCCGGGGAAAACGGCGATCCCGGGTTTGGTGGGGGTGGACACGTTCGGCGTCTTCCTGCACTTGGGCGGGGGCAACCGCCTGCCGCTGACCTATGTGGACAATTGCGCCGATGCCATCGCTTTGGCCGGCCTGGTGCCCGGCGTGGAAGGGGAGGTCTTCAACGTGATGGATGACGACCTGCCGAGCAGCCGCGCTTTTTTGCGGGGCTACAAAGCGAACGTGCGCCGCTTCCGCTCCTATCCCGTGCCCTACCTGGTGTGGTGGTGGTTTTGCCGGGGTTGGGAGTGGTATTCGCGTTATTCCGAGGGCCAGTTGCCCCCGGTGTTCAATGTACGGGACTGCGCCTTCAGTTACGGGCGGCACCGTTATTCAAATCGCAAGCTCAAGGAGCGGCTGGGCTGGCGCCCCCGGGTGCCGATGGGTGAAACTTTGCAGCGCTATTACCAATATCAAAAAAACGGGGGATCGCAGCATGCTTAAGATCGCTCTTGTCGGTTGCGGCTTGGTCGCGGACCAGCATGTGGCGCAAATTCGGCGGCATCCCGGGGCCCGCCTGGTCGCGGTTTGCGACCGGGAACCGCTCATGGCGCGCCAATTGGCCGACCGGTTTCACGTGCCCCACTACTTCAGTGATGTCACGGAGATGCTGAAGGCGACGGGCGCGCAGGTGGTGCATGTGACCACCCCGGCGCAAAGCCATTATCCCCTCGGCAAACAGTTGTTGAACGCCGGTTGTCATGTCTATTTGGAAAAGCCGTTCACCGTGACGGCGGGGGAGACGGAGGAGTTGCTGGAGTTGGCCACCCGCCGGGGCCTGAAGATCACGGCCGGGCACAACCTGCAATTCAACCCGGAAGCCATCCGCCTCCGGAATTTGGTCCGGGGCGGCTTCCTCGGGGGGCCGCCGATTCACATCGATTGCATCCAGTGCTTCACGCACGCGGAACCCACCTACGGCAAGGCGCTGTTGGGGGACAAGACCCATTGGGTGCGCACCCTGCCGGGCTCGTTGTTGCAGAACCTGATCAGCCACGGCATCGCCAAGGTGGCCGAGTATTTGCCGACCGACCGCCCCAAGGTCGTGGCGCACCTCTTCTCCAGTCCGTATCTCCAGGGCATCGGCCAGACGGATATTGTGGATGAATTGCGCGCCGTCATCCATGACGGCAAGAACACGACGGCGTCCTTCACCTTTTCGACCCAATTGGGATTGGCCGCCAATCAAATCACCTTGCACGGGGCGAAAGCGTCGTTGATGGCCGACTCGACGAACCGCCTGCTCGTGCCGTTGCGGCCGGCGGGTTACAAAAGCTATCTGCGCTATTTTCTGGCCCCCCGCATGTTGGCCAAGGCGTACCGCCAAAACTCCTGGCACAACATCAAATTGTTCCTGCGCAAGGAATTCCACATGGACTGCAGCATGCGGGCGCTCACCGGGGAATTCTATCGCGCCATTGCCGAGGACGGACCGCCCCCGATCCCCTACCGGGAAATCTTGGTCACGGCCCGGATCATGGACGATATCTTTGCCCAGGTGCCGCCTGTCTAGTTTCGCCGCCCCACTTTGCCCGCTTTAACCCAAAAACTCCGTCGCATTCTGGCGATTTCTGGCGTGATAGGGGTGTTGGTTTTTGTTTCGCGTTCGTTGCTGGGGCATGTACGCGCTTTGCACCCCGCTCGGTTCCGGCAGCGGCTCTTGCGCCGACGGCTGGAATTGGATTTCGACCGACGGTGGGCCGTGGAGACGAGCGCGGCATACATGCCCCCGGAGGAGACCGTGACTGGTGTCAACTGGGTGCACGGCGTGCGCTACGAAGGGGTGGACCCCGGGTTGTTGGATCGGCTGCTGCCCCAGTTGAACCTGCGGTACGAGGATTATACCTATGTGGATTTGGGCGCCGGCAAAGGGCGCTCACTCTTGCTGGCGTCCCGCTTCCCGTTCCGTCGAGTCGTTGGGGTTGAGTACGCGGAGGCTTTGTGCGCCACTGCCCGGGACAATCTGCGGCGGTTTGCCCGGGCGGAAATCCGTTGCGGGGGGATCGAAGTGGTGCACGGGGATGCCGGCGCTTTTGCCCTGCCCGCTGGTCCATTGCTGATTTTCATGTTCAACCCCTTCGGGGAAGTGGTGATGCGCCAAGTGGCGGAAAATGTCGGGCGGGCCTTCGCGCGGGAACCGCGGGATATTGTGGTGGCCTATTTCGTCCCCCGCCACCCCCGGCCTTGGGCGCAACTGGCGTTCCTTGAGGAAATTCGGGTTAATGATGCCATGACTTTGTTTGTCACCAAAAGCTACCGGGGTTGCCGGGCCAATTTTTCGCGCGTGTGAAAGTTCTGATGTTGTTTCCGTATGCGCCGCAGCCGCCGCCCAACGACCTGGCGGGGATGAAGCGCAATCTCCCGTTCCTGCTGGAACTGGCGAAAGCCAACGAAGTCTCCGTGCTGGCCTACGGCACGGCGGCCGAGGAGCAGATTTTCCGCTCGGCGTACGGGCATCTCCTGGGTGACATCCGCTTCGTAGACACCAAGCGCCCGCGTCTGCTCAATGGCTTGGAGCGCGTTTGGTTGCTGGGGACCGGACGCAGCGCCTTCCGGCAATTGTACCGGCCCGCCATGCAGGCCGCGTTGGATGCCATGACCCGGGAGCGTCGCTACGACGTGATTCACACCTGCGTCCAGTTCTTCGGCTATTTTCGCTTCCCGGCCGGCGTGGCGGTGACCAGCGACACGCATGAGGTGAAATACCTTTTGCTCCAGCGGACCGCGCAAACGGTCAAAAATCCGCTGCAAAAACTGGAATACAGTTTGGGTGCGCGTTTTGGCCGGCAGGAGGAAATGGCCTTGTGTCGGAAATTTGACGCGCTGGTCGCCACGACGGATGCGGATTTGGAGGTGTTCCGCCGGGACCTGCCCACGCAACGGATCGAGGTCATTTCCAACGGGGCCGGAACGAGCTTTTTGGAGGATCTGGGAGTGGAGCCGGAACCGTGTTCCATGGTGTTCACCGGGTATTTCCGCCATTTGCCCAACAGTCAGGGTTTGCTGTGGTTTTTGGACGAGGTCTTCCCGCTCATCCAAGCTCAATCCCCCCAGGCGAAAGTTTACGTCGTGGGTAAAAGTCCGACGAAGGAACTGCTCGCCCGGGCCGGTGAAAAGATCGTGGTGACCGGTTTTGTCGAAGACGTCCGGCCGTACATGGCGCGCGGCCAAGTGTTTATCATTCCGCTATTGGCGGGCGGGGGCATCCGCGGCAAGGCGTTGGAGGCCATGGCCATGCGCCGCCCGATCGTCTCCACCACCGTGGGGGTGGAGGGCATCCGCCTGCGGGCCGGGGAATCGGCCTTGTTTGGGGATACGCCGGCCGAATTCGCGCAGGCGGTGCTCCGGCTGTTCGGAGACGCGGAATTGCGAACCCGGTTGGTGCGGGCGGCGTTTGCGACGGTGAACGAGCATTACGTTTGGGCCGCGAAAGGCCGGGAACTGGACCGCCTCTTACGTTCCGTGGTTGCCGAGCGGGCCAAGTCCGCGGCCGGTAATTAGCGCAACCCGGAAAATCCATGCCTCCCCAAATCCCATTGGTTCTGATCACGGCTTTCGTCGTGTATCTCCTGCGCATGGAGTCGCGGCAAACCGCTTCCCTGTCCCGGGCGCTGTGGATCCCGACCATCTGGATCATGTACTGCGCCTCGCGTCCCTTGGCGCTTTGGTTCGGCACCACGGCCGAAGCCAATATCGAATCCGGCAGTTTTTTGGACCGAATGTTTCTGACGCCCATGATTCTGCTGGGCCTGATGATCCTCCTGCAGCGGGGTTTCAATTTTGGGAGGGCCTTGCGGGATAACCGGGCGCTGACCATCGTGCTGATCTTTACCCTCGTCAGTTTGGTTTGGACGGAACATCCCTTCGTGTGTTTTAAGCGTTGGATTCGCGGCTTTGGCACGGTGGTGATGGCCTTGGTGATCGCCAGCGAGAAGGACGGCGGAATGGCGTTGCGTTCCGTGTTCACCCGGACCATCTATGTGGAGATTCCGTTTTCGGTGCTCACCGTTAAGTATTATCCCATCTATGGGGTTCACTTTGCGCATTACAGTGGATTGATGATGTGGCGGGGGGTCACCATGCACAAAAACTGTCTCGGGGTGCTTTGCTTGGTTTCCATGATCTTTCTGGTTCAAACGATCGTTCGCCGCTGGCAAAAAAAGGAGCTGGCTACCAAATGGGAGAATTACGCCCTGGGGTTGCTCGTGCTCCAGACGCTCTTTTTGATGCGGGGTGACGGCTCATACAGCGCCACCTCAATATTATGCACCACGGTGGGCTTGGTCATTTTTTTCCTGGTGCTGCGCTTCAAAGGCTCCGCCGCCAGATTCGGTCAGCGGGCTTTGATTGTGCTCAGCATCGGGGGCGTGCTCGCCGTTTCTTTGAAGGTGCTGGAGATTTCCCCCTTGGCCCTGGTGGCCCAGTCGCTGGGGCGGGATCCCAATCTGACCGGTCGGGCGGATGACATCTGGCCGATTTTGATCAAGGAGGGCATGAAACGCCCCATTTTAGGTTCTGGATACGGGGACTTTTGGAACTTGGATACGGGGGGGGTCAACGAAGGGCCGGATGGAGTGAATGAGGCGCACAACGGTTACTTGGAGGTGTTTTTGAACTTGGGGATTGTCGGCTTGATTCTTTTGATTCCCATGCTGGTTTCCTTTTATCAGAAGGCCTGCCGGGATTTCTCCCGGGACCGGGATTGGGCGGGACTGCGGATGGCCTGCTTTGTCGCGGTGGTGGTCCATAACGTGACCGAAGCTTCCTTTTTCGGAGACACCTTTTTGCTCTGGAATCTGTTCATGGCGCTGCTCTTCGCCCCTGCCGCCAAGGTCTCCAGCCCCGTCGGGCAGGAACCGCGGGGGGAGGAAGCCGACCCCTTTGGCTTGGAGTTGATGAAAGCTTGAGTACGGAGTGGAAGTCGGATTGGATTTCGCCCGAACACGCATGAAATATCTTGGCATCATGGACATTCCCGCCCCGTGGCGCGAACCCGTTTTTGAGCGGGTGGGACGGGAATTGGGGGCCGACTTCCATGTGGTTTATTTTCGGGACAATGAAACCCGGCGCTTGTGGAAGTTTCCGCACGGCAAGCATTCGCGGAGCATCCTCCCGGGCTATAATTTTGTCCTCTTCGGCGTCGAACGTTTCTTCAACCCCGGCATCGTGGGGTACTTGCTGCGCAACCGTCCGCGGGTGGCGTTGATCTTCGCCAGCACCAAGGACCCCAGCGGTTTCCTGGCGCTGCTCACCTGCCGCCTGATGGGCACCAAAATCATCCTGATGAGCGACACTTGGATGGGCCGGGACCGGAACATCAATTGGATCCAGCGCTTGGTGCGCCGCGTCATTTACCGGTGGTTTGCCGACGCTTATGTGGGCGCCAGCAAGCGGACCTTGGAGATGTTCGCGCATTACAATCCCAAAACCCGGCCGGAGCAGGGCTATTTGAGCCACTTGGTTGCGGATAACGACTTCTTCACGCAAAAATTGGCGGCCGGCCCGGTGGCGCGGGACTACGACGTGCTTTTGTCCGGCCGGATCGCGCCCGAGAAAAACCCGGTGTTTTTTGCGGAAGTCTGCGGCCGGATCAAAGCGCGGCGGGGCCGCTGCCGCGCCTTGGTGATGGGGTCGGGGAGCGAGGAGTTGAAGGCCGCCATGGAGGACGCCATGCGCCGGCTCGGAGTGGATTACCATTTCGCCGGTTTTATCCAACGCGACGATCTCCCCGCGCACTATGCCCGGGCGAAACTGCTCCTCTTGCCCAGCGGAGGGGATTGCTGGGGGGTGGTCATCAACGAGGCCATGGCGGCGGGTACCCCCGTGATCACCACCGAGTGGACCGCCGCGGCGGGCGAGTTGGTGTTGGACGGGGTGAACGGCCACGTGCTGCCGCTGGACGAGGAAGTTTGGTCGGAGCGGATTTGCGGTCTCCTGGATGATCCCGCCCGCTTGGACGCTTTCGGGCGTCGCGCCCGGGAGACGGTGGCCCGTTTTTCGTTTGATACCGCCGCGGCGGGCATGGTGGCCGCTTTGCGCGGCTGCGCGAGCGGGGGCGGCGGCGGGGCCGCGTTCCCCGCGGCCCCGCCCTCCGGCCCCGGCCCGGCCGCCGCCCAGCCCCATCGTTAATAAGTGTAATCGATACCTGATTGTGAACCAAGTAACCCAAAAATTGAAGGACGGTCAGATTAACATCACCGAAGTGCCCCTGCCCGCCTGCGGGCCCGGGGACATCCTGGTGTGGAACGCCTACTCCTGCATTTCGGCCGGCACGGAGTCCGGCACCGTCAGCGCGGCCCGCAAGAGCGTCCTGGGGAAAATCAAGGAGCGCCCCCAGCAAGCCCGCCAAGTCTGGGAAAAGCTGCTCAGCCAGGGGCCGGCGCAGACCTACCGGGCCGTGATGAAGAAGCTCGATGCGCATTCCCCGCTGGGCTACTCCTGCGTCGGCCGGGTGATCGCCGTTGGCGAGGACGTCCGCGGGTTCGCCGCGGGTGACTACGCCGCCTGCGGCGGCAAGTCGGCGAGCCACGCCGAGGTGGTGGCCGTGCCGCAGAATCTCGCCGTCAAGATCGATCCCGGCGTGGACCTCAAACAGGCCGCCTACAACACCATCGGGGCGATCACGATGCAGGGCGTGCGCCAGGCGGATCTCCGCTTGGGGGAAATCTGCGCCGTCATCGGGTTGGGCCTGTTGGGCCAACTGACCTGCCAATTGCTCCGCGCCGCGGGCGTGCGGGTGGTGGGGATCGACGTGAGCCCCAAGGCGGTGCAAACCGCCGCCGAGCGCTGCGCCGACTTCGCCATCACGCGCGGTGATCCCGCCGCCGAGCAACGGGTGCTGGAATTCACCGGCGGCATGGGGTGCGACGCCATCATCATCACCGCCGCGACCCACGCGCTCGATCCCATCAATTTCGCCGGGGCCATCGCCCGCAAAAAAGGCACCATCGTGGTGGTGGGCGACGTGCCCACCGGGTTCGACCGCGAGCCACACTATTACAACAAGGAACTCCAGGTCAAAATGTCCTGCTCCTACGGGCCCGGCCGCTACGATCCCGAATACGAGGACAAGGGGGTGGATTACCCGTACGGCTACGTCCGCTGGACCGAGCGCCGCAACATGGCCGCCTTCCAGGAATTGGTGCGCTCCAAGCGGGTCGATCTCAGCTATCTGACCACCCACGTGCTGCCCCTGGCCGACGCCGCGAAGGCCTACGAGATGATCCTCACCCGGTCGGAACCCTTCCTCGGGGTGCTGATCGAATATGACGCCGGCCGGGACATCACCGCCAAGCGGGTGCAAATCCCTGCGCGGGCCGGAAAGACCGCCCCCGCGGGCGGGGTGCGCATCGGTTTCATCGGCGCGGGCAGCTACGCGCAGGGCCACTTGTTGCCCAACCTGCCGAAAGATCCCGACGTGGTCCTCAAGGGGGTGGTGACCGCCACCCCCACGGGGACCCGCTCGGCCGCCGACCGCTTCGGCTTTGAATTCTGCACCAGCGACCCCGCGGAAATCATCGGCTCGAAGGAGATCAACACCGTGTTCATCGCCACCCGGCACGACAGCCATGGTCAATATGTGGCGGCGGCGTTGGCGGCGGGCAAGCATGTTTTCGTGGAGAAGCCCCTGTGCTTGAAAGAGGAGGAACTGACCGAGATCACCCGGCTGATGGAAAATCCCCCCGGCGGGGGTCCGCCCCCGCTGCTCATGGTCGGTTTCAACCGGCGCTTTGCCCCCCTCACCGGGGTCATTCGCAAGGTGTTGCGGCCGGATCCGATGGCGGTGATTTACCGGGTCAACGCCGGCGCGGTCAAAGCCGACGATTGGTCCCAGGATCCCGTCGTGGGCGGCGGGCGCATCCATGGTGAAGCCTGCCATTTCATTGATTACATCACCTTTTTGACCGGGAGCCTTCCGGTTTCCGTCTTCGCCACCGCCATGCGGGAACCGGCGGGCCTGAACGATACCGTGACCTTGTCGATTCACTACGCCAACGGCTCCATTGGCACGGTGCATTATTTCGCCAACGGCGCCAAAACCGTCGCCAAGGAGTATGTTGAGGTGTACCAGTCCGGCATCACGGCGATTCTGGATGATTATCGCGTGGCCACGGTGTCCGCCAAGGGGCCCGGCAAGCCGGAGAAACTTTGGACCCAGGACAAGGGCCAGGGGAGCGAAGTGGCCCAATTTATCGCCACGGTTCGGCAAGGCGGCGCCCCCTTGATTCCCTACGCGCAATTGCGCAGCACGGCCTTGGTGTGTCTGCGCGCCATGGAATCCTTGAAAACGGGTACGGTGATGGCTTTGGATTAGGGAGGCGCCGCCGTAGGGATCGGGCCGGTCAAGGTGTCCCCACCGCGGGTAACCCAGGCTTTCGGATTAAAATGGGACACGAAGTGTTGGCAACCAAAAACCGGTCGGGCGGGGGCGGGACCTGGCGGGAGTTGGTGCTGGTGCTGGCGGCGGCGGTGGCCATCGCCTCCCTCTCCGGGCATGCTGCCGTGGCCCGTTTGAACCTCAAAGCGTCGCCCGTGCACTATCGGGAGTTTGGCGCGGCCTCCGGGTTGCCGGCGCCCCCGCGGGCGGTCGTGTTCGGCGCTTCCCCCGCCTTTGATGGCCTGGCTTGGCAGACGGTCGCGGAGTGTTTGGGCACGCGGATTGCGAACTGGGGGGTGCCGGGGTCCTCACCCTGCGAATGGGAGGTGACGCAAAAGTGGGCGCCGGAGATTCCGAAGACATTCGTCGTGTTTTCGCTGATCGATCTGGATGATTTCTTTTTGTGCGATTTCCAAGGCGACTTGGTCCCCCTCGCCACCACCTTGGGGGATTTGCGGGCCGCCAGTCCGAGTCTCGCTTTCAGCCGTCGGGTGCTGACCCAATACCCGCTGGCCTTGGCCCGTTGGGTCTTTCCCCCCGCCGGCCGGTCGGATGGGGTGATGGTGGGGATTCGCCGGGAATTACAGGCGCTGGTTCATCGCCCGGTGTTCGGGGTGGATTCGGGGATAGCACCCGTCTTCGGGGACACCGCCCCTTCCTCCAACCGGGAGAAACTGAGCGACTGGCCCGTGGCCCGGGTGGAGCGGCAGTTGGAACTCGTCCGTGCGGGGTGCTTGGGGCGGCACTGTTTCACGGGGCCCAAAAAGCGGGCCCTCTGGCGCATGTTGACCCGGGCCACCCAGCGCGGACCGGTGGTGGTGGGCGTGGTGCCCATGTCCCCCGAATACACCGCCGGCTCCCTGGCCGCCACCGACCTCCGTTCGTTTGAATCTTTGCTGGAAGATTTGCGGACGGCTTTCCCGCAGGTTCGCCTGGTCCGGTTGGATGGCCTCGCGGAGCTTGGCCGCAGTGAGCATTTTTACGATTTGATCCACTTGAACCAAACCGGACAGCAAATCGCCACGGCCGAATTCATGCGGCAAGTATGTCCGCCGCCCCGATGAAAACAAACCTATGCGCGCCTTTGCCAGATTGACCCTGATCGCGGCCGCTGCGATCGCCCTTTCCGCACTGGTGAGCCATGTCGCCGTACGGGTGTTGAAGTTGAAAGTCACCATGCTTCAGCACCGGGTGTTTCGCGCCGGCGAAAAACCGGTTGGGACCACGATTTTCGGCTCGTCAACGGCCTTTGACGGGGTTGCGTGGAAAACCGTTGCCGGGTCCTTGGGGGATTCTTTGGAAAGTTGGCCCGTTGGCGGGGGGTCGCCACTCGAGTGGCGGGCGATTCAACGTCGGCAGCCCGCGACCGGCAGGGTCTTCGTCGTCGTGTCTCCCATCGACATGGATGACCACTTCTTGTGCGAGTTTCGCGCCAATTTGATTTCGATTCCCGAGGCGGTCCGTGACTTCCCCGAGGGACCGGGTGGGTGGCCGTTCGCCGGGCGCCTGGTGGATCAGTATACCCTCTCGTTCACCCGGGTGTTGTATCCCACGGCCGGACGGGCGGATGGGGTGATGATGGGCGGCCGCCGGCTCGTGGCCCGGTTGGCGGGCCGCCGGGACGTGGGGGATTCGGTAACCGGCCGGGGATTGTATCAGGACGAGCCTTCCGACATCACCGAGCGGGTGAGCGACTGGTCCGCGGGCCGGCTGGAAAAGGAATTGGCGGACATGCGCTCCCGTTCGCTGGGGCGGCATTACTTTCTCGGGCAGAAGTACCGGGCGCTGGTGCGGCTGATCCATGAGGTGGGGGAGCCTGGGCGGGTGGTCTTGGCGGTGATTCCGCTTTCCCAAGCATATTGGAACCAGTTATTGAATCCGGAAGACCGGCGGGAGTTCCAAGAAATGGTGGGGCGGGTGGCCAAAGAATGTCCGGGAATTCTGGTGCTCCGCAACGACCAATTGCCTGAATTGTTGGACGATGGCATGTTTCGAGATTTGGCGCACATGAATATGTTTGGTCAACGGGCCTCCACCGCGGCCTTCTTGCGCGGGGTGACGGGCGCGCCTCCGGCTCCTTGATGCCCCCGCCCGCGGCGGTTCGTCCTCCGGATTCGGGTCTTTCCCACTGCAATGAACAACCCCATAACTTGGTTTAAATTGGCGCGGGCTTTGTTGCGCCATGACCGAACGGCTTTCTACGCGCTGCGCACGGTGCGGGCGATGCATGGCGCGCCGTTGGCCGTGTTTGCCCCGGAGATTATCCGGTTCCTCAATCACCGCTACCCTGCCGGTCGGCCGCTGGAAGCTTATTTGGCCCGCGGCGAACGCCTGCGGCAATTGCAGCGGACGTTTGAGGCGGCGGGGCGTTATCCCGCCGGCAGTTATGCGGAGGTGCAGCCCGTGCCCGACGATATTTACAAGTTATCGCTGCTCCTTTCCTTCATCTGCACCAATCACCGTTTTGAAATCATGCTGGCCTTGGATGCCTTCCTGCGGGAGCCGGTCTCCGCGCCGCCCCGGTTGCTCTCCGTGGGGTATGGCACGGGCTATGAATTGAAATTGGCGCGGAACCATCTGCCCGATTGGGCGATTGAGGCGTTTGACGCCTCGCCGGAAAGCTTCGCCTACGCGACGGATCTCCTGGCTTTCTTCGCCTGCAAGCCGGTCACCTTGCGGCAGGAGTATTTCCCGCTGGAAACCACCGTCGGGTTGGACCAGTACCGGGATTGCTTTGGAAAGATCGTGGTCTGTGAGCTTTTGGAACACTTGGAGCATCCGGCCGAGGCCTTGGTTAATTTGGCGGCCGCCTTGCACCCCCAGGGCCGGATTTTTCTCACCATGGCCATCAATATCGCCCAGGAGGACCATGTTTTTCTGTATCGCACGCCGGAGCAGGCCCGGGACCAAGTGTTGGCGGCGGGATTCGAGATCGTTGGGGAACTCGTCACGCCGGTGGTGGGAATGCCCTTTGACGAGCCGGAGCGGCGGGCGTTGTGCCGCAAAGGAAATTATGTTTGTGTGGCGCGC
>CAIYZC010000507.1 GCA_903930565.1 uncultured Pedosphaera sp. | reverse complement strand
GTCCGTCCGGGACTGGGGGCGGTTTTGGGCGGTGGGAGGCGGGCGGTGTGGTATCGCGGCCCTACAGGGCGCGGGGTCGACGGAGACCCAATCCCAGGCTGAGAGCCTGGGCTGAGGAATTGCGCACCTTTGGCGCGCGGGAACGGGGCGTGGATGAATGGTGGACCGTCGCGGGGCGGTACGAACGAAGGACCAGGCCATTGGTGTGGCCGTGATTTTGGCGCCAGGGGTTGAGAGAGGGGTTTCCAGATCTCCCAGGCCCTCGCCTCCCGCGGCGGGAGGCGAGGGTGTGAGGCAGGGCCGGCCAGCGTCCAATGGGCGGATATGGGAGGTCAGGGTTGTTGCACGGCGCGGTAGAAACGGCGGGCGGGGGTGGGATCGGGGTCGGTGACGGTGACGGTGAGGTTGCCGGTGGTGTTGGTCTGGAGGAACAAACTGGTCCAGTTGAGCAAATCGGGGCTGGTCTGGATGTCCAAGACCTTGCCGGCTTGGCCGCTGATGGTGAACTGCCAGCCGGCACCGGGCAACTGCACGAGCGAATCGGTCAGGATGAGCGGCGGCGGGGGCGCCGTGGAAAGCAAGACCATGGCGTGGCTGCCCACGACCATGAATTGGCCGTTCCCTCCGGCGATGTCGGTGAGATCGGCCTCGGTGCCGGCGGTCTTGCTCGTCCAGTTGAGGCCATCGGGGGAAAAGGCCACCCAGCCCGAACTGCCGACGACGGACCAGGTGCCGTCCAAATACCGCACCCGATTCCAATGCAGCCCGTCCGTAGCGCGGACCGTGACCCAGTCCAGGCCGTTGGTGGAGGTTAAAATGCGACCGAAGCTGCCGACGGCGACGAAGCGGCCGTTGCCGTAGGCGATGCCGGTCAGGCTCTCGCCATTGAGCGCGGGTTGGAGGCCGGAGAGGTCGACCGGCAGGTAGTTCTCCCCGTCGGTGCTGGTGTAAATGCGGTTGGCGGAAATGACGGGTGTGATGGCGGGGAGGGTATCGGGAGTGCCGCCCTCGGAAACCGCCACATACCGGCCCGCACCCCAAGCGAGACCGCGGACGCCGGGGAACTTCGTGAAATCATTCAAGCCCTGCGGGCGCAGGGTCCAATCGCTGCCGTTGGTGGACGTAAAATGCCCCCAATAGATCTGGCTCGGATCAAAGCCGCCGGAGCGGTAGGTCTCCGCAAAGAGATCGTAGCCAAGTGGCGTGGGGGCGAAGGAGGCGTTCACATACTCCCAGTTGACATTGGCGATCCGCAAACCCGCATAGCGTTGCCCGGTCACCAACCGCGACTGGGCGGGCAGGGCGGCCGAGGTGGCCAGGACATAATTCGTGCCGAGCAGATAACTGGCGTAAAGTTTGTGGTCCCGGTTGGCGCCGGCGGCCAGCAACCCACCGGGGGTGGACAGGAAATCCGCGTAGGATTTGTCGGTATCCCCTTGCCGCCATTGGGCGCCGGGGTTGCGAATATTCAAGCCCGACCCGAGACCGCTGAAATTGGGCACCCAAACGTTGCCACCGGTGTCGCCCGGCACGAGGGTGCCCAAGGGAAACTCGCCTTCGGAGCTCACGAGCCATTCGTTGCCATAGTTGGCCGCGCTCAAATAACGGGGCCAAACGGCGTTGACCCCCGGGGAGGCAAAACGCCAAGTCGTGCCTTCGCTTGAGGCGGCCAAACTGGCGGTGGGTTGCCCCGCCCCCAGGAATTGCGGAAGGACCCCGGCGGGAGCGAGGCCCACGGGTCCCGCGGGCGCCGAGGGTGAGAGGGAAGGCAACCGGCTCCAACTGGTGCCGTCGGTGGTGGTGTAGGCATCCGTGAAGCCACTAAACCAGTACTTGCCGGCGGCATAATACGACTGCCAATAGATGCCGCCGCCGGAGGGGGTGCCGTTGAGGGCATCCCAAGTGACGCCATCCGCGGAGTGCAGGGTAATGCCGGAGCCATTGGGGTAGCGGGCGGTGGAGATGAGCCAACCCGCGGGGCCATAGGCTATGCCGCGGAGCGAGGTGCCCAGCCAGATGCTGTTGGGGCCATCGACATCGCCCGTGACCGGGATGGGTTGAAGCTCGCTCCAATCCCAGCCATTGGTGGAGGTCAGCAAGGTGCCCCGGTCCCCCACGGCCAGGAAGCGGTGGTCGGCGAAGGTGACGGCGTTGATGTGGCGGCTGGGGTTCAACAACCGGAACACGCGCCGCCAGTTGTATCCATTCGTGGAGGTGAAAATCGCGCCGGCCCATTGCGTTTCCAGGGCGGCGTAATAGTGTTCCCCCACGGCGACATAGGCGCCATTCCCATACGCGACCGACTGGAGGAAACCGCCCGACTGGGCGAAGGGGTCAAAGTTCGGGTCCGCCGTGGGATTGTACGGGTCCCCGGGCTCGGGCTGCGCGGCGCGCCAGGAAAAGCCATCCGGGGAAATCATCATTTGGGCGCCATCACCGGCGCCGAAGAGCAGGAACAGGCCACCGACGTAGGCCAGGCGGGACCAGCCATCCGCGAAGTAACGCGGCGCACGCGGATAGGTCAGACGCCCGCCGGCATCCAGGGTGGTGACCCAGCCGAACGAGCTCGCGACCCACCGGCCCGCCCCGTAGGCCACCCCGCTGACAGTGCCCTGTTCCAGCGATTGCGGTCCGACAAAGACCCATTCATTGCGCGCGGGGAGGTTGGTGGCGCCCGCCACGGCATTCGTAACGCCATTGAACACGGCCACGCCGGCGAAGGCGGCCGCGTTGGTCAATTCCTGAATGCTGGCCAAGGTATAGACCAGCGTGGCCGGGGCGTCATTGGTGAAGGGGCCGAGCACCAGTTCGCCGTAGAATCGGTTGCTGGAGGAAGCACCGCTGGCGGTGGCGAAATCCCAGTAACCGGGAAACTGCTCGCGCACGAACCAACTGGTGGTGCCGGGCGGAGGGGTGACATCCAGCCGCACGGATACGCGATCGCCGGGCGCGAAATTCGGTGGCAAACTCCGCCACGCCAGCCCCGGAACGACCACGGTCAGCACGGCGACCTGACTGGTGACCGCGCCATCGGCATTGCCCACAATGACATCGTATCCACCGGCATCCGTGGCGCGCACCGCGGGGAGGGCGAAGGTGGCGTTGGTCGCCCCGGGCAGGGGCGCGGCATTCTTCCGCCATTGATAGACCAGGGTGGGATCGAGCGCGGCGAGGACTTGGAAGATCACGGGGTCGCCGAGCTGGTTTGTGGCGCTTTGCGGTTGCGCGGTGATGACCGGGCCGGCGAGGCCCGTGCCGGTGAGTTGGAGGTTGAAAGGACTGGCATCGGGGTCATTGCCCGACAAGTGCAGGGCCGCGGTTGCGGGGCCGCGGTGCGCCGGGGCCAAGCGCACGCTGAAGGTGGTGCTGCCATTGGTCCCGCCCACCGGGGCGGCCGGATAGGCGGTGACGGTGAAAAGGGCGGCATCCGCACCGTCCACCGTCAGGCCGAGCCCGGTCAGGTCGGCGCCGCCGAGGTTGCGGATGGTAAAAGTCAGCGAATGGCCCGCACCCACATTGACCGGCCCGAAATCGACCGGCGCGAGGCCATTGGTGAGCGGCGTGCCGGGGGGCAGTTCCACGACGAGGCGCGGCACCGGGAGGCCGGTGAAGGCCGCCTGCTGTTCAACCAAGCCGGAACTGCCATTGAACTGGCCGCCGGGGGTGCTTGCACGGGCCCGGACGGTGCCGGTGGCGGGCAGGCCCAGACCGGTCAACTCCCAGCCGCCGGGAAGGCGCGTGCCGGGGCCGAGGGGCCGCCACGTGAGCCCGTCCCGGGACAGCTCGAACGCGACCTGCGCCGCCTCCGGCGCCGTGCCGCCACGAAGCCATTCCACCCGCGCGGCGGAGGGCACCGTGAGGGATTGGGTCGCCGGATCACTCACCAAGCGCGCGAAGTAATTGAGCGACGCGCCGGCGATCCCGGTGAAATTGCCGCCGACCAGCAGCTTCCCATCCGACTGCAAGGCGACGGCGGCAACCGCACCGTTGGCGTCGGCCTGGAACGTGCCATCGAGCGAACCGTCGGGGTTGAGGCGCGCGAGCCTGGAACGGGCGACGCCACCAACGCTCGTGAAGTTGCCGCCCAGCACGAGCCGGCCGTCCGCCTGGAGCGCGAGGGTGGAGATGCTTCCGGCGACGTTGGGGTCGAATTCGGGGTCGAGCGTGCCATCGGGATTGAGCCGGGCGAGGGCGTTGCGCACGGTGCCGCCGACGGAAATGAAGTCGCCACCGAGCACGATTTTGCCATCCGCCTGCACCGCGAGGGCGTAAACACGGCCCACGACGGCGGGATTGAAGCCGGCGTCGAGGGTGCCGTCGGCGTTGAGCCGGGCGAGGTGTCGCCGTACGGAACCACCCACCGAGGAAAAATCGCCCCCGATGACGATGCGCCCGTCCGCCTGAATCGCCAGGGCCGTGACCGCGGCGTCCGCGTTCGGATCAAAGCCCGGGTCGGGGGTCCCGTCGGGATTGAGCCGGGCGATTCGGTTGCGGGCCGTGGCGGCGAGCTGGGTGAAAGATCCGGCGACCAGGATTTTGCCATCCGCCTGCAGGGCGAGGCCGACGACGAGGTCATTGGCATCGGCGCGGAAACCGGCGTCCAAGGCGCCATCGGAATTCACCCGCGCGAGCCGTACGCGGGAAGTTCCGCCGACGCGGCCAAACTGTCCGCCCAGGAGCACTTTTTCATCCCCCTGCACCGCCGTGCAAAGGACGATGTCGTCGACGTTGGGATTGAAGGCGGCATCGGGCGACCAGTCGGCCTGAAAGCGGGCGAGATGGTTGCGGGGAGCGGGGCCAACGGCACTGAAGAAGCCGCCGAGGACGATCCCGCCATCCGGCTGCACCGCGGTGGCGCGAACGAAACTATCCACCTGGGGGGTGAAGCCCGCCTCGACATAGGTCACGCTGGACAAGGCCAAGGTGGCCACGGAACTGGTGACACTGCCAAAGGGATTGGTGACCCGGACGTCGTAATCGCCGGCATCCCCGGGCAACACCCACGAGAGGGCCAGGTCGGCATTGGTCGTGCCGGAAAGGCAGCCGCCGTCGGCGAGGTTGGTGCCGTGCTTCCGCCATTGGTAGGCGAGCGGCGGCGCGCCCCCGGCGGCCACAATCAGGTGGAAGACTTGGGAGGCGGTCAGGTTGGTGGCGCCCTGGGGCTGCACCGAGATGACCGGGGCGAGGCCGAGGGCAAGCGGAGGATAGGCGCCCGGGCCGGCGGCCAGATGGTCGGGATCCACCACGAGCAGGACATGGGTCGCGTTCGCGGGAGGATTCAGGAAGGTGGCCGCCGGAACCTGGTTCGTGCCGCTGGTTCCGGTGAAATCAACGGGGATGTTGGTGGTGAAAATGGGGGTCGGGTAAAGGAGGTTGGCCACGTTGGTGCCATCGGCCCAGAACAGCTTGGCCGTGGTGGCGACCGGCGACGGGGGGCCGGTCAAAGCGTAGGCGAAGTCAACGCCCCCATTATTGGGATTCCATTGGAGCCAGACGGGGGCGAACGCGGGTGGCGGCGGCAGGTTGGCCATGGCGGCGTAAGCAGAAGACCGGCCGCCAGCGGCCGAGAAATATCCCCCCACGTAGAGGTTGGTCTCGGAAACCGCCAACGCCAGCGCGGGGGAGTCCGTTCCCGAACCAAGGGGCGACCAACTGGTCCCATTCCATTGGGCAAGGTAATTGGCTGACGCACCCCCCGCGGTCCTGAAAAGGCCGCCGGCATAAAGTTCGGCACCGGCCACCCCGAGCGCCAGCACTGGGCTGTCCATCCCCTGCCCCAAGGCCGACCAACTGGTCCCATTCCATCGGGCGATGAAATTGGCGGGGTTGCCACCAGCCAACGAGAAATAGCCTCCCGCAACGAGGTTGCCCCCCACCCCCGCGAGCGCAAACACAGCGCCGTCCATTCCGGAACCCACAGCCGACCAACTGCCGCCGTCCCACTGGGCGATGAATTTGGCCGGGTTGCCACCGGCCATGGTGAAATCCCCCCCCGCGACGAGGTTGGTCCCCCAGACCGCTACGGTCCGCACGTCCTTGTCCATCCCCGTGCCCAAGGCCGACCAGGTGCTCCCATCCCATTGGGCCAGGTGATTCGCGGGATTGCCACCCGCGGTCAAAAAATTACCGCCCGCGATGAGGTTGGTCCCCCAGACCGTCAGGGCGTTCACGGTATCGTCCATGCCCGAACCCAGCGCCAACCAGGTGAGCCCATTCCAGCGGGCCACGTAATTGGCCGGCGCACCACCGGCAAACGCGAACGCGCCGCCGGCATAGAGGTTGGTCCCGGACACGGCCAACGCCGTGACGACGTAATTCATCCCCGCACCCAGAGCCGACCAGGTGCCGCCATTCCACCGCACGACGTAATTGGCGGTGACGCCACCCGCCGACGTGAACTGCCCCCCCGCGTAGAGGTTGGTCCCGGAGACAGCCAGAGCCAAGACGTTGCCGTTCAACCCGGAACCGAAGGCCGACCAACCGGTTCCGCTCCATTGGGCGAAGTGATTGGCCGCCACGCCGCCGGCCGTCGTAAAAGCCCCCGCCGCGAGGAGGTTCGTCCCGGACAACGCCAGCGCGTAGACGGAACCATCCATCCCCGAACCCACGGCGGACCAGCTGGCGCCGTTCCATTGGGCGAGGTTATTCGCCACCACACCGCCCGCGGACGTGAAAGCGCCCCCGGCGTAAAGCCGGCCACCCGACACGGCCAGCGCGGAGACCGGGCCGTTGATGCCCGCACCCAAGGGCGACCAACCGGTTCCGCTCCATTGCGCAAGGTGATTGGCCGCCACGCCGCCGGCCGTGGTGAAAGCGCCCCCCGCATAGAGGTTGGTTTCCGCCACCGCGAGCGCCGAGACGGCGCCGTTCATCCCCAAACCCAGGGCCGACCAACCGGTTCCGTTCCATTGCGCAAGGTGATTGGCCGCCACGCCGCCGGCCGTCGTGAAGGCGCCTCCCGCGTACAGATTGGGCCCGGAAACCGCCAGCGCGGAGACGGAACCATTCATCCCCGCCCCCAAGGCCGACCAACGGAGGCCGTCCCATTGGGCGATACAATTGGCCAGCACGACCCCCGCCACCGCGAAATCCCCCCCTGCGTAGAGATTCGTGCCCGCCACCGCCAACGCATACACTGGGTTGCGGATTCCCTCCCCCAAGGCCGACCAGGCGTTCCCGTTCCATCGGGCAAGGTTGTAAACCTGGACCAGCCCCGCGAAGGTAAAACTGCCCGCCGCATACACGTTGGTCCCGGACATGGCAAGCGCATAGACGGTACCGTTTATCCCCGCCCCCAGTCCCGACCAAGTGCTCCCGTCCCAGACGGCGATGCCTTGGGCGGCCACGCCACCGGCTTTGCTGAAAGCGCCCCCGATGTAGAGTTTGCCCGCGCCATCCACGACCGACGCATAGACATAACCGTCCGCCCCGGAAGCCTGGCCCAAGCTGACCCAGTTGGCGTCGCTAAAGGTGGGGTCAATCCGGACCGGATAAACCGCGGCGGTGTCTTCCACCACCACGGACAAGCCAGCGGGACAATCCCCCGCCGGCGCGCCGGGCAAGGCGCCCGGTAGCGCGAAATGCGCCGGGAGTTCCCGACCCGTGGCATCCGTCGCCCGCAATCGGCTGTAGGCAATCCGGCGGGAGGACTGCGGCAGCACCAAGTTGGCGCCTCCGGGCGCGGATTCCACTTGCGCGCCGTCCACCGCCAGGCCCACCTGCAAACGCCCGGCCCCGACCGGACGGTCCGAGACCAGGAAATCCTGGCGCACGCCGTCCATGCTCACGGAGTATTCTTCCACCAGCCCCGGGCGGATGAACTGGACGGTTGGCCCGGCCAGGGAGACTTCGCCAATCGGCGGCAGCGCCCGGGCGGAGCAGTTGGCCGCTTCGCGACCCACGTGTGATGCCCGCACCCGAAAGCGATCGGCGACGCGGTGATCGGGGTGGGAAGTGAGCCAAAGCCCTTCGCCGCTCACCTCGCCCTCGAGCCGTTGAAACACGCAGCGCAGGCGGGCGCCGGCGGGGGTGGGCGCCACGGTGAGCCCGTCGCCTTGGTAGTGCGCACCCGCCCGGGCCCCGAGCTCAGACCAAGGGATCGGCGCGGATAGCTTGGGCGGGACCGTTGGAGCCGTCGCCGCCGGCTCCGAGCAGGCCGGGCCGGCCAGAAGCGTTGCGAGGATCACCCCCATCAACCCATTGATTCGCAGTAAAGGCGTCTGAAATTTCATGGCTGTTCGCTCTGATTCCGTTCGATCGTGCGGTTGGGGGAGTTGATTCGGTTTAGGTTTTTGGCGGCGGTAATTTGGCCACTTTCGGACAAAATTGCACTGCCAAAATGGTTGTTGGGAGGCATATTTTTGGGCGCGGCCTGGTTGGAGACTGATTGGTGGGGGTGTCAAGGCGGCGGTGGAGCGCGATCGGCGAAGTGGTCGGTGTGGTATTGCGGCCCTCCAGGTCGCGGGATCGACGGGGACGCAATCCCCAGGCTGAGAGCCTGGGCTGAGGAATTGCGCACCTTTGGCGCGCGGGAAAGGGGCGTGGTTGGACCGTTGGCCTGGTAGGGCCGTCGCGGGGCGGTACGAACGAAGGGCCTGGCCATTGAGGGATGCCTCGCGTCGGAGGGGCGGTGGGCGAGTGCGGGGGCCGGGTGGGCGGCGGGATACGGGCTGCGATCCCGTTGGGATCGGGGTGGTTTGGGGGCGGGGATTTTGGGAGGCGGCGAGATTGGACGCCAAGGGGGATTTGTGCCGCCGGAATACCGGCACAACCCGTTCCGGGTTGGGAATTCTCCCGTGTGAACCCAGGGTAGCTCCGGGGTCGCAACCCTGGGCTGGACGGCACAATCCCTTTGGGATTGGTCTGTTTGCACGCTTTTGGGGATTTTTTGGGGGGCCGGCCCAAGCGGGAGCCGCCAACGCGGCGGGGCCGGGTGACGGGCTGCGATCCTGTTGGGATCGGATGGCTTTTTTTTGGGAGGCCGGGGGTGTCGCGGCGCTCAACCCCCGGCTACCGGCTGAAATCCCTCCGGGATTTTTTGGGGGTTGGAGCGTCCGTCCGGGACTGGGGGCGGTTTTGGGCGGTGGGGGGCGGGCGGTGTGGTATTGCGGCCCTACAGGGCGCGGGGTCGACGGAGACCCAATCCCAGGCTGAGAGCCTGGGCTGAGGAATTGCGCACCTTTGGCGCGCGGGGACGGGGCGTGCATGGATGGTGGACCGTCGCGGGGCGGTACGAACGAAGGGCCTGGCCATTGGGGGATGCCTAGCGTCGGAGGGGCGGTGGGCGGGGGCGTTGGGTTCGTTGACAGGGGGGCGGGGGGGGCTTAGCCTGCGGGCATGTCACGGTTGCCGTTTGAACTGCTCCTGGCGCTGCGGTACCTGCGCCCGAAGCGGACGTTTGTCTCGATCATCACGCTGATCTCGGTGCTGGGCGTCACGCTGGGGGTGGCGGTGCTCATCATCGTCATCAGTGTCATGAGCGGGTTTGACCGGGATTTGCGGGACAAGGTGCTGGGGTTCAACGCGCACATGAAGGTGCTCCAAGTGGATCCGCAGACCGGCGGGCACGTGCTGCTGGCGAACTCCGCGGCGGTGATCCAGAAGCTTACCGCGCTCCCGGAAGTGCGGGCCGCCACGCCCTTTGCCGTGGGGCAGGTCATGGTGCAATCGCAGCCGGATCCGCCGGCGCAGGCGCAAATCGCCGCGCCCATGCTCCGCGGCGTGGATCCGCGGACGGAAACGAACGTGAGCCGCTTTGCAACAAACCTGGTGGCGGGCACGTTTAATTTATCGGACCACGGTTTGTTGGTGGGGGTGGACCTGGCCAACCACAACCGGTTGGGATTGCACGTGGGCGATCATGTGGCGATCGCGTCGCCGCCCGAACTGGAGCGCCTGCTCAAGAGCCACAAGGCGGGGAAGGACGAGGCGTTTCTGCCGAAGGACTTCACGGTGCGCGGCATTTTTGACAGCGGGTTCTATGATTTCAACGCGAACATCGTGATTGCGTCGCTGGAGGATTTTGAGGAGTTGCATGGCCTCACGAACGCGGTGCAGGGGCTGATGGTCATGCTGCGCGACCCGGAGCGGGCCAAGGCGGCGAAGGCGCAGGTGCAAACGGCGCTCGGCGCCCGTTACCAAGTGACCATTTGGTCGGAGGAACACAACGCGACGATGGACGCCGTGATGGTGGAAAAGAACGTGATGCTGTACATCCTGTTTTTCATCGTGATCGTGGCGGCCTTCGGCATCACGTGCACGCTGATCACCTTTGTGGTGCTGAAGACGCGGGAAATCGGGGTGCTGAAGGCGCTGGGGGCCACGAGCCGGCAGATCGCGTGGGTCTTTCTCAGCCAAAGCATGGGGGTGAGTGTGCTGGGGATTCTCGTGGGCTTGACGACGGGCATCCTGGGGGTGACGTACCGCAACCCGTTCCTGCGGTTCATGCGCAGCGCGACGGGCCTGGAGTTGTTCCCCTCCTCTGTCTATGAATTTTACGAACTGCCCGCCTTGATCATCCCCGGTGACATTGCAATCATCTGCGGCGGTTCGCTCATTATTTGCCTGCTGGCGGCGGCGTTCCCGGTGTGGAACGCGAGCCGGCTCAAGCCCGTCGAAGCCCTGCGCCGTGAATAATCCACCCGCCTCTTTTCCATCCCCCACCCCGATGGCCACGCCGACGCCGACGCCGACGCCGATCCTGCGCGCCCGGGACCTGCACAAGCGCTACGAACTCGGCCCGCGCTCTCTGGAAGTGCTCCGGGGCGTGAGCCTGGAGGTCGCCCGCGGCGATTTCCTCGCACTGCGGGGCGCCTCCGGCGCGGGCAAGAGCACGCTGTTGCATCTGCTGGGCGGGCTGGACTCGCCCAATGCCGGGAAGATTTGGTTCGAGCAGGACAACCTCGCCAAGCTCTCGGCGGGGGCGTTGGCGGCGTGGCGCAATCGGAAGGTGGGGCTGATTTTTCAAGCCTACCATTTGTTGCCGGAATTGGACGCCTTGGAAAATGTGTGCCTGCCCGCGCGGATTTGCCGCACGCCGGCCGCGGTAGCGGAAAAGAAGGGGCGGGAATTGCTCGCCCGGGTGGGGCTGCGGGACCGGATGGACCACCGCCCCACGGAGCTTTCGGGCGGGGAACAACAACGGG
>CAIYZC010000506.1 GCA_903930565.1 uncultured Pedosphaera sp. | reverse complement strand
GGCTGGCTCGGCCGGGTGCATCGCGGGACCCCGTGGCAGACGGTTTATTTGAAATCCTCGGGGGTTTCGAGCAACGATTGGAAGACTTGGACCGGCAATCCCAACGGCGTCGACGCCGGCCTCACGCAGCCCACGAACGACTGGCGCATCCTGGATTTGTTCACCGTGGCGCAAAACGAGAATGCCACCCGTGGCCAACTTTCCATCAATCAGACCAATTTGGCGGCTTGGGCCGCCGTGCTGGGCGGCGTGGTGGCGGTGACCAACCCCAACCCTTCGGTCAGCCTCTACGCCCCGCTGGCGACTTATACGCCCTACATCATTGACCCGGTCGGTGACTACACCGCCTTCACCAACATTATCAGCGCGATCAATGACGTCCGCCGCACCAACATGGTGGTGCCGAACCTGCTCACCCCGAAAAACATCGTCCATCCCGGGGTGTTCACCTCGCTGGGCCAAATCCTGGCGGCACCGGAACTGACCGTGAATTCGCCGTTCCTTAATCTGACCGGTTCCCAGGAGCAATACGGCCTGTGCGACGAGGCCTACGAACGCATCCCGCAGCAAATCCTTTCGCTGCTCAAAGTGGGCGATCCCCGCTACGTCATTTACGCCTGGGGGCAATCGCTGCAACCCGCCCCGGGTTCCGTCATCCAATCTTCCGGTCCGTTTTTCGGCATGGTCACGAATTACCAGATCACCGGCGAAATCGCAACCCGCAGTGTCATCCGCATCGACCACCGCCCCACGCTGGGCACGCCCCTCACCGGCGCCAACCAACCGCGCGTCGTGACGGAAAGCTTCACGATCCTGCCGCCGGAACAATAAACCCGCCCCGCCCCGCGCGGCCTCCCGCCATCGATTTACCTTCAGCCCCTCAGTTCTTATGCAACGCAAAACTTTAATCCCGCTGGTGTTGGGCCTCTCCGGCCTGCTCGCCGTCCTGGCCTTCCGGGACCACGGCCGCGGGCCTGCCGCCGCCCCCGTCCCCGCCCCGCTCGCCGCCGTCTCGCCCGCCCCCGGGGCCGCCCCGGCGGCCGCCAGTCCGACCGCCCCGGTGCTCCTGCACACGCCGGCGGCGTTGGCGAGCGCCCAAGTTAATTCCACCGCCGCCCCGGCCCGCCCCAAACCGGATCAATACCGGCTGCGCAACACGACCGAGTCATTGGCCAAACTTCAACACAACCCGCGGGCGATCCTGTTGGGCAACGCTTTCATCGATACCGCCAAGGGCGGTAAACTCGAGATTCCGGATACTTTGCGCGCCCCGGCGGACCACGGCACCTACATCGTCCAGGCCCGCGGGGAGAATGACGCCGCCTTCCGCGCCGCGTTGGCGGCGGCCGGCGCCACGCTGGTCCCGAATTCCTACATTCCCAACCACGCCTTCGTTGTCCGGCTGGCGGATGCTTCGGCCCCCGCCCTCGCAGGCAATCCCAATGTCGCGGCCGTGCTCCCCTACGAACCCTATTACAAACTGGATCCCTCCCTGATCAATCCGGCCGTCCAACAACAACCCCTGCCGACCGGTCTCGGACTCAAACTCGCGGTCTTTCCCGACGCCTTGGATGCGACGCTGGTGAGCCTCGCCAAACTGGAAGTCAAGGTCATTGGCGACTCCCCTTCCCCGCTCGGCGGCACCCTGCTCACGGTCCAAGCCCCCACGACCGCCACCGCCGTGGCGGACTTGGCCCGTTTGTCAGGCGTGCAGTGGATCCAACCCAGCCGCGCCCGCATTCGCGCCAATGAATTGGTGCGCACCACATTGGGCGCCGGATTGGCGGCCACGAATACCACCACCTATCTCAATCTCACCGGCACGAACATTTTGATCGCCCTCCCCGATCTGGGCGTGGACATCACCCACCCCGACCTCACCAACCGCGTCACCGGGGATAATCCGGCGAGCTTGACCGACGTTTCCGGCCACGGCACCCATGTCGCGGGCACCATTATCGGCAGTGGCGTAATGTCGACCACCGTCTCCAACGCCCCCGGCTCCGTGGTGGGCGCGAATTTTCAGGGCCTGGCGCCCGCCGGCCTGCTGTACAGCATGTCCCTGTTTCAGAACGTAGGGGTTCGCGATCCCCTGCGTCTGCTGTCGGGCTTGTCGCTCGATTACACGGTGGGCTACGTCTCCGACGCCTACCTCCAGGCGCAGGCCGCGCAAACCAACGCGCTGATCTCCAACAACAGTTGGAACTATGACCGCTCCAGCGCCTATGACATCGAAGCCGCCAGCTACGACGCCGCCGTGCGGGATTCCCTCCCGCTGGTGACCGGTTCCCAACCCTTGATTTATGTTTTCTCCGCGGGCAATGGCGGCGGGGGCACCGACGACGGCCAGAACGGCGTGGCCGACAGCATCCTCTCCCCCGCGACCGCGAAAAACGTCATCACGGTGGGGGCGGTCGAGCAGAACCGGAATCTCACGAACAGCTTCATGAACGGCACAAACGCCCCCGAGCAACCCTTCCTGGCGGCCACGGATGCGAACGACCAAATCGCGGGCTTTTCCAGCCGCGGCAATGTCGGTATTGGCGTGGAAGGCACCTACGGTCGTTTCAAACCTGATGTGGTGGCCCCCGGCACCTTGGTCATTTCGGACCGTTCGTCCACGTGGGACACCAACGCCTACTATTTCCCCACGAACGACGACATGACGATGTACAACTTGGTGACCGTGAACACGAATCAACTCGCGGCTTTCGGGTTGTACGTGCCGGATAATGCGACGGCGGTTTACATTCAAGCGTACACCACGGCCGGCGCGCCCCTGCCCATTTACCTGCGCCTCGCGGACAACCCCACCCTCACCACTTACGATTACCTGGGCTCCGGGCTTGTCACCATGCCCCCCGCCCTGGGCACCCTGCCCCTGGCTTCGACGGTTTTCTACAGCATCGGCAACAACAGCACCCAGGCGCTGACCTTCAACGTTCAGGTCGACATTCTCACCACAAACGACACGCCCGAGATCAGCTTTTTCCTGCGCACCAACCTTAACGACGCCCTCGGCCCCAACTACCGCTATGAATCCGGCACCAGCATGGCCGCCGCGGGCGTGTCCGGCTTCCTCGCCTTGTTGGAGGAATTCTACCAGCAACGCCTCGGCCTGACCAACAGCCCGGCCCTGATGAAAGCCCTGCTCATCAACGGCGCCCGCTCCGTCGGCCCTCTCTACGATTTCCAAGTCCAAAACGGGATCAATTACCAAGGCTGGGGTCTGCCGAACATTTCCAACAGCATCCCGTCCTTGCTCACGAACTTTCCTCCCGGCACCCCGCTGCCGCCGACGCTTCCCATTCAGTTCGTGGACCAAAGCCCAACGAATGCGCTGGCCTCCGGTCAGAGCCAAACTTGGAACCTCACCTTCGACCCGTCCGCTCAAGGCCAGGATGCCCACATCACGCTCGTCTGGACGGACCCGCCCGGCAACCCCGCCGCCGCCATCAAGCTGGTCAACAACCTCGACCTCGTCGTCACCAACCTCGACACGGGCGAAGTTTTCCTGGGCAACGACATTCCCACCGGCAGCGTCTATACGCAGGCTTGGGACACCAACGGCCTGCCCAACTTGGACCTGGTCAACAACGTTGAGAACATCTACCTCGGCGCCCCGCTGGGCGCGCGTTACTCCGTCACGGTTTTCGCCGAGCGCGTGAATGTGAACGCGGTGACGGCCAACACCAACAACATCGTGCAAGATTTCGCCCTGGTGATCTCCAGCGGTGATGCCGGGTCGGTAAGCAACGCCTTCACGCTCACGTCCGTTTCCCCGGTGCAACCCATCGCGGGCAATGTCATCACCAACACCTACACGGTCTTGACGAACGGTTTGCCCCTGCTGGATCAACGCGTTGGCGCCAACTCCCCCTACACCGGTTCACGCGCGGGCAGCTCCAACCAGTGGAACTTCTACGTGTATACGAACACGACCATGTATCAATACGTGGCTTTCATTACCTTCCTGCCCAACGACCTCGGCGTGACCCGCATGGGCGCCCAGCGCACCGACCCTTACAACGCGGTCCGCGGCGAGGCCGACATCGACCTCTATGTCTCCAACGACCCGAGAATGTTGAACTTGGACACCAACACCCTCGCCGCCGCGGTGGCCGCGGGCACCGTCTCCCTGACGCGCAGCGGAACGGAAAAGGTGCTCTACAGCAATTCCGTCCCCGGCCAAGTCTACTATATCGGCATCAAATCTGAGGACCAGTTGGCCGGCCAATTCGCCTTCCTGGGGGTGGCCAGCGCCCTGCCTTTCGGCCAACGGGATCCGAACGGCAACGTTCAGCTGACCCCCCTGACCTACCTGCCGACGTTTGTTCCGGACGGCTCGCCTTCGATTCCGGGCACCACCAACGTCCTCCTCATTTCCACCCTGCCGGACATCGTCCGCCGGGTCATCGTTACCAACAGCATCGTCCACCCCCGCGCCAGCGATTTGCTCACCGTGTTCAGCCATCGCAAGAAGTACGCCGTGCTGAAAAACCACACCCCCTTTGACAATGGCTTGGGCGCGGAAACTTATGTTTATGATGACAGCGGCCAGGGCGACATCAAGGGCGCCGTCAAAACCGATGGTCCGGGCAGCCTGCGCACCTTCGCCAACGACCAGGCCTCCGACGGTGTCTGGGTCCTGAACGCGGTGGACGACTCCCCCACCGAAATCGGCTCCATCACCAACTTCCAAGTCACCATCGAGCCGCAAATTCAAACCAACCGGCCCCGGAACTTCGCCGTTGGCCCCATGCAGTGGCTCTATGATCCCATCACGGTCCCGGTGCAGGCCACCAACCTGACCGCCTTCGTGTCCAACTTGAGCGGACCGGTCAACCTCTATATCCGCCGCGGCGATTACCCGGATCAAAACAATTACGACAAATTCATCGTCCTCCAGCCCACGGGCGGTTCGCTCTCGGTGACCAAATACGACCTGCCCCCCTTGAACGCCGGTGAATACGTCATCGGGGTGTACAATCCCAGCCCGAACACCACCGTCAATTTCACCCTCGAAGTGGTGGTTGGTCTCGATCTGACGCCCGTCCCGCCCACGGTCTTCCAATCGGTCGGCAATGAACCCTTGCGGGACGATGCCGTCACCTATTCGACGAACCATGTGAGCAACCAGAGCACCCTCACGGCGGTCGAGGTGGGCGTCCGGATCGCTCACCCCCGCGAGTCGGATCTGGCCTACACCATCATCTCCCCCTCGGGCACGCGCGTGCTGCTGGCGGAAAACCGCGGCGGCCTGGACACCAACGGCTACGGCAGCGGCGTGACGGTCACGAACTCCGTGCCGCTCACGACTTCGGGCGGCGCGGCGGCGAACACCAACGTCGTTGGCCTCGCCGGCAACCAGGGCACCCTCATCGTCAATTACAACTTCTATGAAGTGCCGGACCGCATGGATGTTTATTATGACGGCGCGCTCATTTACGATACCGGGCTCATCAGCTATTCCAACACCTTTTCGGTGAATTTCGGTCCGGGTTTGTCCACCAACTTGGTGATCGTCATGAACCAGGGCAACAATTCCCAAACGAACACCCTCTGGAACTATTCCGCGGTGGTGGTCAGTCACACCCTGCATTACGCGACGTTTACCGAGAACACCAATTACGCCTTGGTGCCCATCAAGTATGCCCCCACTCCGTTCGCACCTTCCACGAACATCACCACCACGCTCCTCAGCGACTTCGAAGGCGCCTCCCCCGGGGATTACCCTTCCGGGCAGATCGCGGATGCTTGGAACGTGCTCGCGAACCGGGTCACGATCATGAACACCAACGCGCAGGGCAATCCCGCCTTTGCCAACACGGGGATCCAAGCTCTCAATCTGCGCAACGGTCAGATCGAACAGGACTTGGCCACCGTGGGCGGAGACACCTACGTGATCAATTTTGCCTACCGCCGCGCCCCCGCCCTGGCGGGACTCGTCGGTTGGTGGCCGGGCGAGGCGAATTACAGCGACCTCGTCAACAGCAACACCGCCACCGCCGGCAGCGGAGCGCAGTTCACGAACGGTCTCGCAGGCATGGCGTTCTATTTCGACGGCCTGGCCGACTCGTTGGTGCGTGCGATGGACACCACCAACCTGGATTTTCCGTCCAACTCGCCAATGTCTTTGGAACTTTGGGCTTACCGCACCGGGCCGCAGACCGCGATGAACCTCGTGGGCAAAGCCTTCGACGCCGGCACGCCCGCGAGCATCAATTACCTCCTCTGGATGGATCCCACCAACGGCTTGAGCTTTGGCGGCCCCTCGGCGCTCGGCGGTGTCTCCACCGCCCAACCCCTGCCCACCAACACTTGGGTGCATGTAGCCGCCACCTATGACGGCGCCAACTTCAACCTCTACACCAACGGCACCCTGGCCGCCACGGGCACCGGCCTGTTGGGCGCCGCGAATGCGGCGGACCTCCAAATCGGCGGTGTCGATGGTGGCGCGGATTTCCAAGGCGCCCTCGACGAAATCACCCTCTACAACCGCGCCCTGACCGCGGCGGAGGTGCAGGACATCTACTCCGCCGGCAAGCTCGGCAAATGCGGCATCACCACGCCGCCGGCCGCCTGCCCGGCTTGCGGCGCGAACATCACCGTGAACGGCCTGCCGGTCGGCACGATCACCGGCATGACGAACTGGCAAACCAATGCCTTCACGTTCACCGGCACCACCTTGAAAACCGCTTTGGAGATTGATTACACCAACAATCCGTCGGGCCTGCTGCTCGACACCTTCATCATCAAGGATTTCCCGGGCGGCCCGTACTACCAACCGGAGGATTACCTGAGCAAGCTCATCGGCGAACCTTCCCAGGGCGATTGGGTCTTGGAAATCGTGGACAACCGGGCGGGCGCCACCAACCCGCCGCCCTCACTGGTCAGTTGGCAGTTGAGTCTCACCTTGGAGGACACCACCGCCCGCGCCCTGCCGTTGAGCGAAGGCGTGCCGCAAACCATTACAGTGGCGGCCAATACCATCCGCTATTTCAGCGTCGCCATGCCGGCGTGGGCCGCTTTCGCGACCAACATCATGAGCGGGGCGAGCGGCAACGTGAACCTGCTCTACGATCCGTCCTTTGAGCCGACCGGCTACCTGCCCGGCGACGTCACCCTCATCACCAGCGCCAAAAAGGGCACCGCCGTCCTCGGCACCAATGGCGTGCCCTTCGCGGGGGGCAATGTCACCCCCGGCGGCACCTACTATCTGGGCGTGCAAAACATCGGTGTGATCCCCATAAACGTCACCTTGGAGGTGGATTTCAACATCACCACCCTCGTCAATGGAGTGGGCGTTTCCAACACGATCCCCGTGGGCTTGGTGCCGCAGTATTACCAATTCGACGTGGTTTCCAACGGCGTCGCGGTGGCTTTCGAAATCCTCAACCCCACCGGCGATGCGAACCTCTTCGCCAACTTCGGCCTGCCGCTCCCGACCCTGTCTCTGTTCAACTACGACAGCATCAATGGGGGCACCAACAACCAAGCCATTGTGCTCCTGACCAATTCCACCCCGGTGCCCCTCTCCGTGGGCCGCTGGTACTTGGGCGTGTACAACAATGACTTCCAGCCCGTGGGTTACACCATCCGCGCGACGGAAGTTGGCGCGCCAACCATCATCAACTTGACAGATGGCGTGCCGGTGAACTTCAACTCCGCCCCCGGCGTGGCGCTGACGAACTTCTTCCACTTCAACGTCGGCGTGAACACCAACGACGTCGTGTTTGAGCTCTACAACCTGAGCGGGAATGCGGACTTGGATGTCCAGTTTGGCGGATTGCCCTATGTGGCGCCGTTCACCGCCATCAGCGCCAATTCCGGCACCAACTCGGAAATCGTCGGGCTGACCACCGCCCTCACCGGCGGACCGTTGCTCGGGGACTGGTACTTGGGAGTGCCGAACAACGACCCGACCAACGTCACCTACACGGTTTTGGCGATGCTCTCCTCCAACGGGATGGCCACCGCCACCTCCCCGTTCAAAATCCTCGCCGTGCCCGCCAAGGCCGGTTCCAACACCGGGTTGACCCTGTCCTGGCCGGCCACCTCGGGGCAAACCTACAAGGTGTACGTTTCCAGCGACTTGCACCATTGGGTCCTGGCCGCCACCATCGCCGCCACGAGCGGCACGGTGAGCTACACCGATCCGTCGCCCAGCCCCGCCCATGCCTCCCGTTACTACCGGGTGGCGCGCGTGGTTCCCCAATAACCGCCCCCGGGTGCCTGGCTAGCTTCAGGCTTGGCACCCGGCCGCACCACGGCTTAGTGTGTGGGGAATGAAGGCTCCCCAATGCCCCGCCCGAACCCGGTCACCGCGCCGGGTGTGGGCCCTACTTTGGTTTACCTGGGCGATCACCCTCCGAGGTTTGGCGGCCGGGGATGGCAGCCAGGTCGCGGTGGTGTACAACACCCGGGTGGCGGATTCCGAAGGCGTCGCCCGCCATTACGCGACCCAGCGCCAAGTCCCCTCCGCGCAGGTTTTCGGATTCGACCTCCCCGACAATGAGGTCATCAGCCGGGGCGACTACCACGAGCGGCTGGAGCTCCCCCTGCTCCAAGCCCTGCGCAACGCCCGGCTGCTGAACTTTGGCTCCCGGGACCTGCCGGACACCAACGGGGTCCTTCAGCGCATTCCCGATGTGGTCGTCTCCGCGCGGATCCGCTACGTCGTGCTCTGCTATGGCGTGCCGCTGAAGATCAGTCCGGATCCCGCGGCCAAGGAACCGGGCGCCGAGACGATGCAAGCCGAATTCCGCCGGGACGACGCGGCGGTGGACAGTGAATTGGCCTGCCTGCCCCTCGTGCCCCATGGTTACCACCGCCTCGGTTTCCTCAACAACACCCTTTACGGAAGCACCAACGCCGCCGGTTTGAACCCGACCAACGGCCTGCTGTTGGTCACCCGGCTCGACGGCCCCACGGCCGCCATTGCCCGCGGGCTGGTGGACAAGGCCTTGACCGCCGAACGCGACGGGTTGAACGGCCGGGCCTATTTCGACCTGCGCGGGCTCACCAACGGGAGCTACAAAATAGGGGACGACTGGATTCGTCAAGCCGCCGTCACCGCCCGCTTGCTGGGCTATGAAACCGAGGTGGACGAGGACCCCGGCAGTTTCCGACCCGCCGCCCCCCTGAGCCAAATCGCCCTGTACGCCGGGTGGTACGATGAAAATGTTTCCGGGCCGTTCGCGCTGCCGTCGATCGAATTCATGCCCGGCGCCTTCGCCTACCACCTGCATTCGTTCAGCGCCGCCACCCTGCGCTCCACCACGCGGCAATGGGCGGGTCCGCTGCTGGCCGGGGGCGCGACGGCGACGATGGGATGCGTCAATGAACCCTACCTGCAATTGACGCCGAATATTGGGTTGTTTTTCGCGCGGTTCCTGCTGGAGGGATTCACCCTCGGGGAAGCGGCCTACGCCGCCCAGCCCGGTTTGTCCTGGCAAACCACGGTCATCGGCGACCCCCTTTACCGTCCCGGTGGACGCATCCTGCAGGCCGTGCTGGATGACCTGGCCATGCGCCACAGCCCGCGTCTGGAATGGCCCGTACTCCAACTGGCCAACCGCCAGGCGCGCCTGGGCACCCCGCTGGAAGTGGTCGTCCACGGGCTGGAGGATCTGCCGATCACCGCCACCAGTCCGGTGCTCACGGAGAAACTGGCCGCCTTGTATCAGGAACAAAAGCGCACCAACAACGCGATTGCCACCCTCGGTCGTGTGCTGGATCAGGCGCCCTCCCCCGGGCAAAGGCTGCGGGTCCGCTGGGAATTGGGCCGCCGCCAGACCGATGCCGGACGGACCGCGGAAGCCTACACCAATCTTCAAGCGTTGGTCCGGGAGAACCCCGACTATCCGGGGCTGGGGATGGTTTATCAACGGTTGGTAGAACTGGCCGGGCAATTGCACCAACCGGAGGCCGCGGAACGTTGGGCGGAAGCCAAACGACGCTTGGAGACGCCAGCGGTTCCCGCCGCCGGCAAGTGAGCCTCCGGACGGCCCGGTCAGGCGGTCAGTGCGGGTGGCCCAGCCAAAGCAGGAGCACCGGCACCAAAATGCCCGCGGCCAACGCCCCCCAAATCGACCAACTGGAACGCCCCGCACGGAACGCGAGCACCACCCCCAGGGCCACAGTGACCACCAACGCCAGCGACATGGCGATCACCAACCATTGGAATAGTTTGGGCGAAGAGGGTTTGGTCAGTTCGTGCGCGCCCGGATAAATCTGGTCCACATGCACGGTCCGGGCTTTGTCGAGCCAAGTCTCGGCATCCGCGGGCGACTTCAAGCGGTCGTGGTTCACGGTTTGGTACCAACCCGTGAGCACGAAAAAGATGAGCAGTGGCGCGAAGAAAACCCCGAGCCACGTATGGATTTGGCGGAGACGACGCACGCGTTATTCCTTGGCGCCACCGGCCGGCGAGGCACCTTCCGCGGGGATCCAGAGTTTTTTGCCGATGAACAAGCGCTCGGATTTCACGCCCGGGTTGGCCTTCTGAATCTGCTCCGGCGTGACCTTGACGCCCTTGGCGGCGTAGGCTTTGGAAATCTTCACGAAATTGTCGCCGCTCTTGACCGTGTACTCGAAGCCGACCTCATTCTTGGCCGGGACCGGGTCCGGATCGGGCGG
>CAIYZC010000505.1 GCA_903930565.1 uncultured Pedosphaera sp. | reverse complement strand
TTGCAGGACCAGCCCTTGGATGTCCCCTTTTTGCAGGTCCACCACCGACTGGATGCCGGCGTCGAAGCCGATCAGTTTGACCTTGCCGCCCGCCCGGCCGATGTCGCGCAAAGCTTTGCCCATGCCCAGCGTCACGCTTTCATTCGGGCAAAAGATGCCATTGACGTCCCGGCCGAAGCGGTTCAACAAGTTTTGGGAAACTTGGTAGGCGGTCTCCTGGGTGGCTCCCGCGTGTTGGTCGGCCGAGAGAATTTTCAGGCCGGGAAACTTCTCTTTGATTGTGGTCAGGAAACCGTCCTCCCGCGCCTCCGTGCTCGCCGACCCCACGGCGTAACGGAGCAGAATGACGTTGCCCCGGCCGCCCAGCAGTTGGCCGAGTCGTTCGGCCGCCAGTTGTCCGCCTTTGAAATTGTCGGTGGCCACGAAGCTCACATATTTGTCGGACTTCAGGCCGGAGTCGATGATGACGACGGGCACTTTCGCCTTGGCCGCGTTGTTCACGGGGTTGACCAAGGCTTGGGAATCCAAGGGGGCCAGCACGATGCCGCTCACCCGGCGGGTCATGAAATTCTCCACCACTTGGATTTGTTGGTCCCGGTCGTCCTCCCGGAGGGGACCCTTCCAAATCACCTCGACCTTGATCCCTTGGGTGGCCAGTTCCGCGCGGGCTTGGAGGCTGCCGGCGTGGATGGCTTTCCAAAACTCGTGGGTGGTCCCTTTCGGGATCACCGCCACGGTGTAACTTTTGTCCGCCGCGGCCACTTCCGCGACCAACGCGCAGCATAACGCCGCCAAGGCAGCGCAACGGCTAAATGAAATCATGGGCGAATCCTAGGCCGCTCCCGCCGCCAGTTCAACCCCTTTTGTCGGCCCGGAGGGCGGCGGTGGAGGGTTCAGCCGACGCCCGGGACGCGGTTTTGCACGTGCAGGAATTCCGCCCGCGCCTCCACCGTGATCGTGACGCGTCCCAAGCTGGCCGGCACCAGGACGAATTGTCCGGGCCGCAGAATCACTTCCGCGCCCGGGTGTTCGATCCGCAGGCGGCCTTGCAACACCCCCAAAATCTGGGCGCCGTCGCTTTTGAGATGGAAACGCTCGTGCCGGCGCACGCGCACCGCATCCACCCGGAACAGCGGATCGTCCACCAGGAAGCGGATGGCGAAAGTCGGACTTTGGGAATAAATTGTATGAATCAGCCGCGGTTCAAAATCTGCGAAATCGATGCTCGCCAAGGATTGGGCAAGATGCAGTTCGCGCGGGCGGCCGTCGAGGCCCACGCGGTTCCAATCGAACACCCGGTAGGTGGTGTCGGAATTTTGCTGAATCTCGAAAATGACATTTCCCGCGCCGAGGGCGTGGACCCGGCCGCTGGGCAGAAACATGGCGTCCCCTGCTTTGACTGGCAAACGATGGAAACATTCCGCGACGGTGCCGGCGGCGGCCTGCCGTTCAAATTGGTCCGGCGTCACCCCTTTCTTGAGGCCGACGAAGAGATCGGCTCCCGGTTCCGCTGCGGCCACATACCACATTTCGGTCTTCGGTTCACCCCCCAAACTGTCGGCGAGGCGGGCCGGGGGATGCACTTGCAACGAGAGCT
>CAIYZC010000504.1 GCA_903930565.1 uncultured Pedosphaera sp. | reverse complement strand
TCGTCCACGCGCTGGCCGAAAAACAATAAGGCACCCAATGCGACCTTTATTTATTTCCTTGGGGCTGGCTTTTCTCAGTTCTTGGGCGGCCTTGGCCGGGGATCTCTCGGCCAATAATCTCCGCATCACCGGCGGTGGCGGCACCAGTTCCGGCGGCAACTACCAACTGACCACCACCCTCGGCCAACCCGCCCGACTCGCGCTCGGGGGCGGCAGTTTCCGGTTGAATACCAGCATCAGCAGTCTCACCGTGGTCCAAACTCCCGGCGCCCCGCTGCTCGACCTTAAAATCACGGGCCCCAGCCTGGTACTTTCCTGGGCCCTGCCGGCGACGGAATACCGGCTCCAAATGAACGGGGACCTCGCGCAGACCAATGCTTGGATGCCCGTTCTCCAGACCCCGGTCACCAACCAAGGAATCGTGTCGGTCAGCCTCCCGCCACCCACTAGAAACCGCTTCTTCCGCCTCCACCGGGCCGGACCGTGAACCGACGGTAACAATTACCGGCCGGATCCAGCAGGTCGGAGATCCGTCCCCCGCTTGGGACGGCGGGACTGGCGTGCACGGCGGCGGGAGTGGCTTCCTGCGACAGGCGGGTGGAATCGCATGGACACTCTGCCGCCGGGGACCTAGCCTTGGGGGTGATGACGACCATGTGCGCCACCCACTTCCCCCCCCGCCACCCGGCCGGACAGTGGGCAGCCCTCCTCTTGCTGCTCGTGCTCACGGGCTGCCAAACCACCCCGCCCCCCGCCCCGCCCCAACCCTACACCCGCATCCACCGGCCGGACGAGCAAACGGTGCAACTGCAACTGGCGGTGCGAAAATTCACGCCCGCGCACGGCACCGGCCCCGCGGTGTGGCTGGCGGGCGCCTCCCATATTGGTGAGGCGGCCTATTACGCCGCCCTGCAGGCCGAACTGGCGGACCGAAGCGTCGTGCTCTTTGAAGGCGTCAATCGCGCCACCCACCCCCGCCAGTCCGGGAACCGCGCCCCCAGCTCCGAACCGCGCGCGCGGGAACCGCGGCGGGCCCCGACGGCGGCCGGACTCCAGCCCGCCATGGCCAAGGCGCTGGGCTTGGTCTTCCAATTGGAGGCCATCGATTACGACCGCACCAACTTCTTCAATAGCGATTTGTCCGTGCCGGAGATTCAGCACTTGCTGGGGGGGGCGGCAACCACCCCCGCACGCGCGGGCCGCGCCGGCGGCAAAGCAGGCTCCGCCTCCGCGGAAGGGGTGGCGGGCGGCGGCGCAAGCTTTCAGTCGTTGCTGCAAATCATGGATGGCAGTTCGTTTCTGGGCGGGTTGTTCCAACTCGGTTTCAAACTCATCGGCTCCAGCCCGCGCCTGCAAGCCATCACGAAATTGGGATTCATCGAGACCCTCGGCCAGTTGGAAGGCGATCTGGCCAAGGCGCCGGGATTGCCGCCCGATGTCCGCCAACTGATGCAGGTGCTGATCGCCGAACGCAACCGGCATGTGCTGAACGATTTGCGGGCCGAACTCCGCCGGCTGCCGCGCACCGGCTCCGTGGCAGTGCTCTACGGCTCCGGCCACATGGACGACTTCGAACAACGACTCACCCGGGAGCTGGGTTACCGCCCCGCGGGGGATGAGTGGCTGACCGCGTTCTCCGTGGATCTGAAGGCGGCCGGACTCTCCGGCGTGGAACGCGAATTGGTCCACCGCCTCGTGCAGTGGGAACTCGCGCAATTCCATTAAGCCCACCGCCGGCCGTCAGCGAGCCGCGCCGGCGTAGCGCACAATGAACTCCACGATGGGAGTGGAATCCTCCAGTCCGTGGGGATGGTGGTT
>CAIYZC010000503.1 GCA_903930565.1 uncultured Pedosphaera sp. | reverse complement strand
GTTCGGCCCGTCCCCGGCCCGACTTGGAGGAGCAGGTGAAGGTGGCGGGCGGTTGCTGGAACCACGGCGTGATGCGCTCCATGAAGGCCGCCATGTTGGTCTGCGCCTCGTTGGCCGCGGGCCGGTCGGTCTTGGTGAACACGATCACGAACGGCAACTCGCGGCCGACCAGCCACTCCACAAATTCCAAATCAATGGCCTGGGGCGGCAGCCCGGAGTCGATGAGGGCGAAAATCAGGCAGAGATTGGGCCGGTGCTCGAGGTAATTGGCCACCGCCACGTTGAATTTCGAACGGTCCTCGCGCGCCACTTGGGCGAAACCGTAGCCCGGCAAGTCCACCAGCCGCCACGTTTTGTCCACGGTGAAGAAGTTGATCAGCTTGGTGAAGCCCGGCACGGGGGACACCCGCGCCAGTTCCTTTTGCCCCGCCAACAGGTTCAAGAGCGAGGATTTGCCCACGTTCGAGCGGCCGATGAAGGCGAATTCCGGCAGGGTCGCCGCGGGACACGAGGCGAGGTCCGGCGCGCTCCGATCAAATTGGATGGATGAAACGTTCACAATGTTAACTCAACTGCCCATCATCGCAGCAACCGCTCCCGGGGGACAGCCCTAAATTTTCCCGGTTCGCGGCGCCGGCGCGGGATTGTCGGCGCGGGTGGTTTGGGGGTAGGGTGGGGGACTTATATGAGTAAAACGGCATTGATCTTCGCGGGCCAGGGCGCCCAAACGGTGGGGATGGGACGGGACTTGGCCGCGGCGTTTCCGACTGCGCAAGGGTGGTTCGACCGCGCCAACGCGGCACTGGGTTATGACCTCGCGGCGGTCTGCTTTGCCGGGCCGGAAGCGGAATTGACGCGGACGGAGAACGCGCAGCCCGGGATTTTCTTGGTGAGCTGGATCGCCTGCGAACTGCTGCGCGAGCAGGTGCCGGGCTTGGAATTCGGCGCCGTGGCGGGTTTGTCCCTGGGGGAATTCACCGCGCTGGCCGTGGCGGGGTCCTTGGATTTCGCGGACGCGCTGCGCGTCGTCCGGCAACGGGGCCGGTTCATGCAGGAGGCCTGCGAGGTGACCCAGGGGGGCATGGCGGCCGTGATTGGTTTGGACTTGGAACCCACCCGGGCGGTGTGCGCCGAAGCCGGGGTGGAACTGGCCAACTTGAATTGCCCCGGGCAATTGGTGATCTCCGGCCCGGCCGAGCGCATCGCGAAAGCGTGCGAATTGGCCAAGGCGAAAGGCGCGCGGCGGGCCCTCGCTCTGCCGGTGGCGGGCGCCTACCACTCGGTGCTGATGGCCTCCGCGCAGCCCAAACTGCGCGCCGAACTCGCCGGCGCCGGCCTCCGCGCGCCCCGGGTGCCGGTCATCAGCAACGTCACCGCCGCCCCGCACGGTGCGCCGGCGGAGATCCTGGAACGTTTGGTGGAACAGGTCACCGCTTCCGTGCGCTGGGAGGAATCCATGCGGTATCTGCTGGCGCAGGGTTACACCCGGTTCATCGAACTGGGGCCGGGCAAGGCCCTGGGCGGCTTTATGAAGCGCATCGATCCGGCCGCCGAGGTCTGGAACGTGGCCGACGCCCCCAGCCTCGCCGCCACGGTGGCGGCCTTGCAGGCGAAATAATCCGCCATTTGGTTTGCGCCCCGGCGCGCTTTGCGCTTGGATCCATTTATGAACCTGATGCACTGGGCCCCGGCCCTGCTGGCCATCGGCCTTTTGGCGACCACCGTAACGCTGCCCGCCGCGGACGCCCCCGCGCCGCTGGATTTGTGGCCGGGGGCCGTCCCGGGCGAGACCGCCAAAATCGGCCCCGAGCACGACACCACCGCGGCCAAGGACCACGCCGTGGCCGGCCAACGGGTCATGCGCATCGGCAACGTTTCCCGCCCCAGTTTGACGGTGTTTCGCCCGGCCGCCGGCACCCCGCCCACCGGCACCGCGGTGGTGGTTTGCCCGGGCGGCGGCTACAACATCCTCGCCTGGGATTTGGAGGGCACGGAAATCTGCCAGTGGTTGAACTCGCAGGGGGTCACGGGGGTGCTGTTGAAATACCGCGTGCCCGTGCGGCCGGGCCGGGCGCGCCACGCGGCGCCCTTGCAGGACGCCCAACGCGCGCTCGGTTTGGTGCGGCAGCACGCCGGTGAATGGGGCGTGAACCCGCAACGCGTTGGCATTTTGGGCTTCTCCGCCGGGGGCCACTTGGCGGCGCTGGCCAGCAACCAGCACGAAAAGCGCACCTACGATGCGGTGGACGGAGCGGACGCCTTGCCCTGCCGCCCCGATTTCACCGTGTTGATTTACCCGGCTTATTTGGCGGCCAAAGGCGGCACCGGACTGGCCCCGGAACTGACCGTGGGGGCCAACCCGCCGCCGGCGTTCGTGGTGCAAACGCAGGATGACTCGGTGGGGGTGGGGAACGCGATGGCCTACGCCCTGGCCCTGCAGGGGGCCAAAGTTCCGGTCGAATTGCACGTGTTCCCCACCGGCGGTCATGGCTACGGTTTGCGCCCCACGAAGGAGGCGGTTACGGGGTGGCCGCGGCTCGCGGGCGACTGGCTGCGCGGCCGCGGACTCCTGGCGGGGCAATAATTTAGACTGTTCAACCGGACCGGAATTCCAAATAGTGCGGCGGCATATATGAGTTCATTGGCAAATCAAGTGGCGGTCGTGACGGGTGCGGGCCGGGGGATCGGCCGCGCCATCGCCCTGGCGTTCGCGGAAGCCGGGGCCGACGTGGTGTGCGTGTCCCGCACGGCGGACAACGCGGAAAAGGTGGCCGCCGAAGTGCGCGCCCTCGGCCGCCGGGCCTGGGCCCGGGCGGTGGATGTGGCCGACGCCGCGGCGGTCAATGCCGCCGTCGACGCCATTCTGGCCGAGGCCGGCCGGGTGGATCTCTTGGTGAACAACGCCGGCGTGACCCGGGACGGCTTGCTCATGCGGATGAGCGACGAGGATTGGGATGCCGTGCTGAACACCAATTTGAAGGGCGCCTTCCATTTCACCCGCGCGCTCTCCCGCTCCCTGCTCAAGCAGCGTTCCGGCCGGATCATCAACATCGCCTCCGTGATCGGGTTGATCGGCAACGCGGGGCAATGCAACTACGCGGCCAGCAAGGCGGCCTTGATCGGCTTCACGAAGTCGGCCGCCAAGGAAATGGGGTCCCGCGGCATCACGGTGAACGCCGTGGCGCCGGGCTTCATTGAAACGGACATGACCGCCGGGCTCAAACCGGAACTCCGGGAGGGCCTGTTGCAGCAGATTCCCATGAAGACCTTCGGCCAGGCGGTGGACGTGGCCCAGGCGGCGCTGTTTTTGGCGGGGCCGGCCGCGCGGTACATCACCGGGCAGGTGCTGACCGTGGATGGCGGCATGGTGATGTGACCCGGCGGAAGGTTGGCCGGGGGTGGGAGAAGTTTTAATTTCGCCCTTTACGCCCCCCCGGCCAGCGGCTAGAGAATAATGGCGCATACTGAGCAAGCGCAGTGAATTACATGAACGCGCCGGCTGCAATCGCAGAGCGCGGGGATTTTGGCCGTGCCAAACCACCCGTTGGCGGGATCGTGAAGCAGAGCAACTGAATACAACTGAAGCGGAGCAAACCATGGCTGATAGCATTGAAGCACGAGTTAAGAAAATCATTTCCACCCAATTGAGCGTGGACGCGGCCCAAGTGGTCCCGGCCGCCAAGTTCATTGAAGATTTGGGCGCGGATTCGCTGGACACCGTGGAACTGGTCATGGCCTTGGAAGAAGAATTTGGCCACCAGATCCCGGACGAAGAAGCCGAAAAACTGCAAAGCGTCGGCGACGTGATCGCCTTCATCGAGAGCGCGCAGTCCAAGTAAGCCTGCGGGCGTTTTCCCGGCGGATGGAGGCGGGTCGCCGCCTCTCCGCCCGGTTTTGTTCACTTTATGGCAAGCAACGAACTGGAGCGGCGGGTGGTGGTCACCGGCCTGGGGGTGATTTCTTCCCTGGGGCACAGTATCGCCCCGCTCTGGGAGAATATCCTCGCGGGCCGGTGCGGTATCGACCGGATCACGGCCTTTGACCCCGCGCAATACGACTGCCAAATCGCGGCGGAAGTGCGGGATTTCAACCCCGGGCCGGCTTTTCCCAGCCCGAAGGAGTTGAAGCGGACCGATCGCTTCTCCCAATTCGGCGTTTATGCCGGCCACCAAGCCCTGCTGGATTCCGGCCTGGACTTGGCGACCGCCAACCGGGACGAAATCGGCGTTTACATCGGCTCGGGCATCGGCGGCCTGCATACCACGGAGGAACAGCATTCCGTCCTGATCGAGCGGGGACCCGGCCGGCTCTCGCCCTTCATGATCCCCATGCTCATCTCGAACATGGCCTCGGGCCTGTTCTCGATGTATTACAAGCTCCGGGGCCCGAATTTTGCCACCTGTTCCGCCTGCGCCACTTCCACCCACGCCATCGGCGAAGCTTGGCGCGCAATCAAGATGGGTGATGCCTCGGCGATTTTCGCGGGCGGCAGCGAAGCGACGATCGTCCGCATGGGCATCGGCGGCTTCTGCGCCATGCGGGCCATGAGCACGCGCAACGCCGAACCCCAGCGGTCCTCCCGGCCCTTCGACAAGGAACGGGACGGCTTCGTGATGGGCGAAGGCGCCGGCGTGCTGGTGCTGGAGGAATTGGGCCACGCCCGCGCCCGCGGCGCCCGGATTTATTGCGAGATTGTGGGCTACGGCAACACGGCCGATGCCAACCACATGACCGCGCCCTCTCCCGAGGGCGAAGGGGCCGCGCGCTGCATGCGCATGGCATTGCGCTCCGCCCGGCTCGACCCCACGCAGGTCTCCTACATCAACGCCCATGGCACCTCCACGCCGCAGGGCGACATCTGCGAGACCCAGGCGATCAAGACGGTCTTTGGGGAGCACGCCCGGAAACTGGCGGTGAGTTCCACCAAGGGCGCCACCGGCCACATGCTCGGGGCGGCGGGCGCCATTGAAATGGCCCTCTGCGCCAAGGCGATCCAAACCGATCTGATTCCCCCGACCATCAATCTCGAGAATCCCGATCCCGAATGCGATTTGGATTACGTGCCCCATACCGCGCGGCAACAGCGGGTGGACGTGGTGTTGAACAATTCTTTCGGATTCGGCGGACACAACGCGACGATTGCCGCGCGCAAGTTCACCGAAGTTTAAACGGGCCGCCGCCCGGCCTTTCCCGGGCGGCCAATGGGCATCCTTATGGGCATCACCAAATATGTTTTCGTGGGTATCCGGGGCTCCGTGGTGGCCTTGGATCGGAACAGCGGCGAAGTGTTGTGGGAAACGCACTTGAACGGGGATGAATTTGTGAACCTCGTCCTCGCGGACACCTATCTCTACGCCACCACCCGGGGCGAATTGTTCTGCCTCGAGCCCTTCACGGGGCGCGTGCGCTGGGGCAATTCCCTCAAGGGCTTCGGCAACGGCGTGGCCTCGATCGCCGCCGCGGGCATGCAGGCGCCGCCGGTTGGTGACATTTATTCCGCCGTCGAAGCCGCGGAGCGCCGCCACCGCAGCGCCGCCACCACCGACACCATTTTCATCGATTGACCGCACCACGCGGGCGGCGGTGAATTTTCTCGCCCACATCGAAGCCAAACGGGACGGCCGCTCGTTGGCCGGTCATTGGCGGCCGATCATCCGCGCCTTCGGCACCGGGGAGCTGCCGGATTACCAAATGGCCGCCCTCCTCATGGCGGTGCAATTCCAAGGCCTGAGCCCGGTCGAAACGGCCGAACTGACCTTGGCCATGCGGGACTCCGGGGAAGTGCTCCATTTCCCCGCCGATCCCCGCCCGCTCGTGGACAAACATTCCACCGGCGGCGTGGGCGACAAAGTCTCCCTCCCCTTGGTTCCCCTGCTCGCCGCCTTGGACTTCCGGGTCCCCATGATTTCCGGCCGCGGCTTGGGCATCACCGGCGGCACCCTCGACAAACTCGCGGCGATCCCCGGTCTGCGCACGGACCTTCTCCCGGCGGAAATTGTCGCCCAAGTCCAAACCGTGGGCGCGGTGTTCGCCGGTCAAACCGCCGGCATGGTCCCCGCCGATCGCTCCCTCTACGCCCTGCGCGACGCCACCGGCACCGTCCCCTCCATCCCCCTCATCACCGCCTCCATCCTTTCCAAGAAACTTGCCGAAGGCTTGGACGCGTTGTTGCTGGACGTGAAATTTGGCGCGGCCGCCTTCATGCCGACCCGGGAACGGGCGCGCGCCTTGGCCGCCGCCATGGTCGGCTTGGCGGCGGAATGCGGCCTGCACGCCCGCGCGATTCTCAGCCCGATGGATCAACCCCTCGGCGCCGCCGCCGGCAACTGGCTCGAAGTCCGGGAAGCGGTGGCTTGCCTGGCGGGGGAGGGCCCTCCGGATTTGCGGGATTTGGTCCTGACCTGTGCGGCGCACCTGCTCGTCCAGACCGGGCGGGAGGCCTCCCTGGCGGCCGCCCGGGCGCGGGCGGCCGCGGTGCTGGATTCCGGGGCCGCCCGGGCCAAATGGCTCGCCCTGTTGGCGGCCCAGGGCGCCCGCTTGGCGGAGTTCGCCGCGCTGCTGGAGCGCGGGGACCTGGCCCCGGTGGTGCGCGAGGTGCGGGCCGACCGGGATGGCTGGTTGGCGGCGTGCGCCGCCCGCGTGGTGGGCGAAGTCGTGCGCGATTTGGGGGGCGGCCGGCTCACGCAATCCACCGTCATCGATTTGACGGTGGGGGTGGACCGGATCGTGCCTGCGGGCATTCGGGTGACGCGCGGCGACGTGCTGTGCCGCGTCCACGCCACCGGGGCGGCCGCGGCCGACGCCGCCGCCGCCCGCCTCGCCGACG
>CAIYZC010000502.1 GCA_903930565.1 uncultured Pedosphaera sp. | reverse complement strand
TTGGGCGCCGTGGCGGTGACGAGCTTCCTCTCCCGCGGTGATTACGGTGAAATCGGACGTCCGGGGACCTTCGAGAACTACCGCCGCCTGGCCGGTTTCGGGGCGCTGGGATTCGACTCGCTTTATCCCGCGATCCTGGGGCGCAGTTTGTTGCTGGGGGCGGCCACGGCGGCGGCGTGCCTGGCCGGGGGGCTGCCGTTGGCCTTTTTCATCGCCGGCCTGCCCGCCCGCTGGAAAACCCCGGCGCTGACCTTGGTGGTCATCCCTTTCTGGACCAACCTGCTGATCCGCACCTACGCCTGGCAATTGCTGCTCGGTCCGGGGGGCTGGATCACGCGACTCGTCCACGCGGCCGGGATCGGCGCCCCCGGCGAACCGCTGTATCCCGGAGTCTTTGCGGTGGGGCTGGGCATGGTGTGCGATTACCTGCCCTTTCTGGTGCTGCCGCTGTACGCCTCGGTGGAGAAGCTCGACTGGAGCCTAGCCGACGCCGCGCGGGATTTGGGCGCCAGCGGTTCGCGCGTCTTTCGCCACGCCCTGTGGCCCCAGATTCTACCCGGGGTGCGGGCGGGCTGGGTGCTGGTGTTCCTGCCGGCCACCGGACAATTCGTGATTCCCGACCTGCTCGGCGGAGCGAAAACCGTCCTGCTCGGCGGCGCCATTGATCAGCAGTTCCGCCAGAGCCGGGACTGGCCGTTCGGCGCGGCCATCGCGCTGGCCGCCCTGGTGCTGGTGCTCTTCGGCATGGCCTGGAGCGCGCGCCGGCAACCGGCGTCCCCCGGGACGGAGGCGGTGCGATGAAGCGTCCGGGACTTCGCCTGGGCGTCGTCGCCGCCCTGCTCTATGGCTTTCTCTACGCGCCGCTGGCCGCGGTGGTGGTGGCTTCCTTCAATGCCGCCCGGTTCGGGGCCGAGTGGCGGGGCTTCACCCTGGAATGGTACCGCACGCTCGGCGGCGACGCCCAGGCTTGGGTGGCCACCCGTTGCACCCTGGAAGTCGCCCTCGCGAGCACGCTGGTGGCCACCGTCCTGGGCACCCTGCTCGGCTACGGTCTGGAACGGGGCCGCTTTCCCGGCCGGGACGCCTGCCATTGGCTGCTCCAAATTCCCGTGTTCCTGCCCGACATCGTGCTCGCCGTGGCCCTGTTGTTGTTCTACGCCGCGGCCGAACAGCTGATGGGCGGCCCGGAACGCGGCCGGCTCACCATGATCCTCGCCCACGTCACCTTTGAAATCCCCTTCGTCGCGATCGTGGTCCGCGCCCGCCTCCTGGGCATCGATCCGGCGCTGGAGGAGGCGGCGCGGGATTTGGGGGCGGACGAATGGCGGACGTTTCGGTGGGTGACGCTGCCGCTCCTGCGGCCGGGGATTCTGGCCGGGGCGATGCTGGCCTTCACGCTGAGCCTGGACGACTTCGTGGTGAGTTTCTTCACCAACGGCCCCGGGGCCACCACCCTGCCGATTCTGATTTATTCCTCGGTGAAACGCGGCGTCACCCCCGAAATCAACGCCCTCTCCACGCTCGTCGTGCTGGCCTCGCTGGCCGGCACCCTGGGCGCCGCCTGGTTGCAACGGAAGCGCCGGCCGGGGTAAGCTGAGAACGCACTTATGAACCACACCCACCGAACCGCCTTTGACCACTTCCGCCCGCGCCGATTCCTCGCGGGGCTCCTCGTCGCCCTCCTGTTGGCCCGGCTGTCGGCCGCCCGCGGCGAAACCGGGCGGCTCAACCTTTTCATTTGGAGCGAATACATCGACCCCAAGATTGTGGCCCGCTTTGAACGCGAAAACCAATGCCGGGTCACCATCGATCTCTATGAGGACGCCGAGAGCATGTTGGCGAAAATCCAAGCGGGCGGCGTGGCGCAATATGACGTGGTGGTGCCGCCGGACCATTTGGTGACCGCCCTGATCAAACTCAAGCTCCTTGCGCCCCTGCGCCCGGCCAACCTGCCCAACCTGAAGAATCTGGATCCCACCTTCGCCAACCCCCCGTTTGACCGGGGCAACCGCTACACGGTGGCCTACCAATGGGGCACCGTTGGGGTCTTTGCCCGCCGCACCGGAGGCCCGTTGCCCCCCCCGACTTGGGGCGTTTTTTTCGACCCCGCCCAACAAGCCGGCACCTTTGTCCTGCTGGATTCCGTGCGGGACCTCGTCGGCGCGGCTTTGAAATACAAGGGGCACAGCCTCAACTCCACGGACCCCGCGGAGTTGAAGGAAGCGCGGGATTTGATTGTGGAGGCCAAACGCCGCTGCGCGGGAATGGATGGCAGCGTGGGGGCGCGGAACAAAGTGCTCGCCAAATCCGCCCGCGTCGCCATGGCGTACAGCGGGGAAGGCGTGCGCGGGATGACCGATGACAAGGACACCTTTTACTTCCTTCCCCGCGAGGGCAGCCAGATCTGGCTGGACAACTTGGCCATTCCCGCCCGCGCCCCGCACCGCGACCTGGCCGAAAAATTCCTCAACTTCATCCTGGACGCCCAAATCGGCGCCCAACTCTCCAGCTTCACCCAATTCGCGACCCCCAACCTGGCCGCCATGGCTTACATCCCGGCGGCCGACCGGGCCAACCTCGCGATTTACCCCCCGGCCGAAGTCCGGGCCAAACTCGAATTCCTGGAAGACTTGGGGGGCAAAACCCGGTTGTATGACGAAATCTGGACTCAGGTGAAAGCGCGTTGAGCGCCCCCGAGACCGGGCGGGAGGGCGCGGGTGGCAGGTTCAGCGGCTTTCGCCCAAAGCGCGGCAAAGTTGCGTCGCGAGGAATTCGTATTGGGGGAGGGAATTGTAGAGTTGCGCCGAAACCCGAAGCAGGCGGCGGGGGGGTGCGGGCCAGGGCATGAGGGGCACCTCAATGCCGGCGGATTCGCGGAGGTGGGTTTGGAGGGGGTATTCAAAGACCGGCGGGGTCGGAGCGCC
>CAIYZC010000501.1 GCA_903930565.1 uncultured Pedosphaera sp. | reverse complement strand
GCCTCGACCTTGTTGGCCCGCGGTTTCCTGCAGGAACAAATGCGTACCGAGTTCGAGCGCGTGCGCGCCGCCTGGCGGGGCCGCGAGGTGCAGAAGGAAGTTTGGCGCTTGCTGGACGCCGACCTGCTCCTCCTCACCGGTCAACAGCGCCAAGCTGAGAAGCTGCTCAGCGGGAGCGAAGTCACTTCGGCCGCTGACGCCCCCCGCCTCGTGCGCCTGGCGCTGGTGATTGCGGATCGGGATCCCGCTGGCGCCTGCAAGTTGCTAGACCAGGCCGTGGCCCTGCAGCCCACCAACAGCATGGCGCGTTGGTCCCGCGGGGAAATCTTGGAGCGGATGGGCCGCCTCCGGCTGGCCCGCGTGGAATACGCGTCCGCCTTGGCCACCACCCCTGCCAACCCCTATTGGCGCGACCAACTTGCCGAATTCTACGTCCGCTGCCACAACCATGATGTGGCCCTCCAGACTTGGGCGGAAGATTCCGCCAAACCCAGTCCCGATTTTATCCAGCTCAAGTTGCAATTCTTCCACCGCGTGCTGCGTCCGGCTCCCGCCGGTTCCACGGTGGCGACCGCCGAGGGTGAGTTGGAACCTTTGGTCCGCTTGATCGACCGGGTGCCGGCCGGCCACTTCTTTGACACCAACGCGTTCAGCCGCCTGCCCGGCGCCACCACCTTCGCGGCCCAACGGCCGGAAGTGTATTGGCTGCGCCTGCTGGAGGCCTTGCAAACCGGCTCGGAAGCGGACGCGCTCGACCTGCTCCTGACTGGTACTCCCCGCCTGCAAAGCTGGGATCCCGACCTCGCCGGCGCGCTGGCGCGCGTGCTTCACTTCCGCCGCAAGCAGTCGCTCAATCCGCCCGGCATCGCCTTCAAGACCACTTGGGGGGAGACCAACCGGCCACCCTTTTTCGCCCTGCTTGAGCGGGCCGCCCGCGACGAACAAGCCGCACCCGATCACAAGGCGAAGCTGCCCCCCGAGTTCAGCGCGGTTCTCCGCGGTTCCAATATCTTCTCCCAGCTCTTGCTGACCGCGGGCTGGCGGGAAGCCGCTTTGCAACTCCGGCGCTCCCCCCGCGTGGAGCCCGGTGAACCCGACGCCCTCGGTGCCGCTTACGCGGAGGCGCTGAGTCTGAATCGCAACGCCCGCGCGGCTCTCGACTTTCTGGGCACCGGCCCCTTGCCCCCCGCGGCGGTCTTGGTGCGTGGCGAGCTGCTGCTGGAAGTCGGCCGGCATGACGAGGCCCTGGTGCAGCTGCGCGCCCTCGCCAAACTCAATTCCCCGGGCGGCGTCCGTGCCTCGTCCCTGCTCGCGCTCGACGCCATCGAGAAAAAAGACTACCCCCTCGCCCGTCAGACCGTTGCCGAACAACCCCTGCTGGCGCAATCCGATCTGGGCAAGGAGCTCCTCGCCCGCGTGGCGTTGGCCGATAATCGGTTGCCGGAAGCCGAGCAAATCTATCGCGGCATCATGAAGACCTCCATCGAGGCGAAAACTTGGTTGGCCCAAAAGGCTTTTAAAGAGCACAATTGGCAGGAAGCCCGCCAGATCGTCAATGAGTCGCTCGACCTGATTCCCGATTCCCCCCAGCTTCGCGAAAGCCTCGCCGCCATCGACAAGGCCGAAGCCGCCGAAAAGAAGCCGGCCCGCTTGTAAGCCCACCCTCCCGGCGCTCCGAAGCCGCGCCATTCCACGCCCCGGCCCGAATGGCCGTGCGGCGCGATCTCCCACTCCCGGGACCGGGCCTGCCCGCACTGGCCGGAACCCGGCGGACCCTCCGCCGCCGTGGCCGCCCAATGGGCGATTGACACCGGCAGCGGCGGGGGCGATGTTGCGGCCATTCTGTTGGTTCGCGAATGAACGCCACTACGAAAATCACACCGGCCGATCTATTGGCCATGAAAACCCGCGGGGAACGCATCCCCGCGCTGACCGCGTACGATTATCCAATGACCCGTTGGCTGGATGAAACGGGCGTGCCGCTGCTCTTGGTGGGGGATTCGCTGGGGATGGTCGTGCTGGGTTATGAGGACACAACCTTGGTGACCATGGCCGAGATGGAGCACCACGTGCGGGCCGTGGCGCGCGCCCGGCCGCGGGCTTTGCTGGCGGCCGATTTGCCCTACGGCACTTACGCCACGCCTACCGCCGCGGTCGAAAACGCCCGCCGCTTGGTTGCGGCCGGCGCCGAGGCGGTCAAGGCCGAAGGCGGCCGCGCCATCGCGGAGCAAGTGGCCGCCATCGTGGCCGCGGGCATTCCCTTTTGCGGCCACCTCGGCATGTTGCCCCAGAGCGTGCGTGAGGAGGGGGGCTACCGCATCAAGGGCCGGGCCGAGGCCGAACGCGCCGCCCTGCTGGCCGATGCCGATGCCCTGGTCGCCGCCGGCGCGTTTGGCATGGTGCTCGAACTGGTCACGCCCCCGGTGGCCGCCGAATTGACCCGTCGTGTGATTGTTCCCACCATCGGGATCGGCTCGGGGCCGGATTGCGATGGACAGATCTTGGTGACCTTGGATTTGGTGGGCGGTTTCCCTTGGTTCACCCCTCGTTTCGTCCAGCCGCGGATGGATGGCGTCGCGCAAATGCGGGCGGCGGTGGGCGGTTGGTTGGCCGAAGTCCGCGCCGGCGGCGGGGGCGGGAGGACGCGATGAGCGTGGCAGCCGGGCGGTTGACCCATCTGAACGCGGCCGGGGAGGCCGCCATGGTGGATGTGTCGCACAAGGCCCCGATGCACCGCGCGGCGGAAGCGGTCGGCGAAGTCCTGTTGCGCCCGGAGACCCTCGCGCTGATTCGCGCCGGTGGTTTGCCCAAAGGGGATGTGCTGGCCGTGGCCCGCGTCGCCGGTATTCTGGCCGCCAAGCGCACGGGGGACTTGATACCGCTCTGCCATCCGTTGCCCATCACCCATTGCGAGGTTGCTTTTGAGTTTCCCCCGGCCGGCGACCGCGTGGTCATTCGCGGCCGGGCGCGGATCACCGCCCAAACCGGGGTGGAGATGGAGGCGCTGACCGCCGTGACCGTGGCCGCGCTCACTATCTACGATATGTGCAAAGCCGTGGACAAGGAGATGCGGCTGACCAACATCCACCTCGTCGCGAAAACCAAAATGCCAGTCACCTGAGCACCGCGGCGCGCGGGCGGTGGGGTGGCGGCCGGGCGGGGAGAACTGCCTGCCGTTTGGCATTTGCACCGGCGGCCAATTCTGATATGGAAACAGCGCTTATGAACGCCGAAGACATCTTGCGCGAACTCCAACTGGAACTGCCCCCCGCCCCCCAGCCGGTGGGAGTTTACAAACCCTTGGTGCTCCTCGGCAAACTCGCCTATGTCTCCGGCCACGGACCGGTGCGGTCGGACGGCTCGCTCATCACCGGCCGGGTGGGGGCGGATCTGGATTTGGCCGCGGGCAAGCTGGCCGCGCAACAGGTCGGGCTGACCATTCTGGCCACCCTCAAATCCCAGTTGGGATCCTTGGACCGGGTTCACCGGGTCATCAAAGTGCTGGGCATGGTCAATTGCACCCCGGAATTTGGCGAGCATCCCAAGGTGATCAACGGCTGCAGCGAGCTGTTCGCCAAGGTGTTTGGTGCCGAGCGCGGCATCGGCGCGCGCAGCGCCGTGGGCATGGGCTCCCTCCCCGGTAACATCCCCGTCGAAGTGGAAGTAATCTTCGAGTTGTTATGACGCCTTGGTACCGCGTGACCAATCTGGAGGACGTGCCTTCGCCGAGTCTGCTGCTCTACCCGGATCGCATCCAGGAGAACATCGACCGGATGATCAAGATGGCGGGCGGCACGGCGCGGCTGCGGCCGCACCTCAAGACGCACAAACTCGCGGAACTGGTGCGGATGCAATTGGCGGCGGGCATCGACAAGTTCAAATGCGCCACGATCGCCGAGGCCGAAATGGCGGCCGGGGCGGGCGCGCCCGACGTGCTGCTGGCCTATCCGGTCGTGGGGCCGAACGCGGCCCGTTACCTGCACTTGACCCAGCGCTTTCCCGGCACCCGCTTTTCCTGCCTCGCGGACAACGCCTCCGCGGTGATCGCCCTGGCGGAGGTTTTTGACCGGGCCGGAGCGGTGGCTGAAGTGCTGCTCGATGTGGACTGCGGGCAGCGCCGCACCGGGGTGGTTCCGGGCTCCGACTGGGCCATGGACCTCTACAACCTGCTGGCCACCACGCGCGGGGTGACACCCGGCGGATTGCACGCCTACGACGGCCACATTGGCGAGGCGGAGCTGGACCTGCGGACCGTGCAGTGCCGGGCGGCCTTCGATCCGGTGGACACGCTGCGGCGCAACTTGCGGGCCACCGACCTGCCGCTGCCCCGCGTCGTCGCGGGCGGCACCCCCACCTTCCCCATCCATGCCGCCAATGAGTCGGTGGAATGCAGTCCCGGCACCTGCGTGTTGTGGGATTTCGGTTACGGGGCCAAATTTCGCGATCTCAATTTTCAATTCGCGGCGGTGTTACTCACGCGCGTGGTGAGCAAACCGGGCGCCAACCTCCTCTGTCTCGACCTCGGCCACAAGGCCGTGGCATCCGAGAATCCGGCTCCGCGGGTCCAGTTCTTCAACCTCCCGGTCGCCACCGCGGTCAACCACAGCGAGGAGCACCTCGTGCTGGAGGCGCCGAACGCCAATGACTTCTCGGTGGGCGATGTCTTCTACGGCATCCCGCGCCACATCTGCCCCACCGTCGCCCTGCATTCGGAGGTGGTGGTTGTGGAAAACGGCGTCGCCGGCGAGCGTTGGCGCGTCACGGCCCGTGACCGGCGGCTGACCCTCTGAGTTTCCCCTGACCGCCCATGAGCCATGACGCCCTCCTGATCGTTTCCGCCCTGGGCGCCATTGCGGTTCTGGTGTTCCTGATCGCCAAGGGCAAGGTCCACCCCGTCCTCGCCCTCACGCTGGTGGCCGTGGCTTTCGGCGGCGTTTCCGGGATGAAGCTCACCGCGGTGATCACCGCGTTTCAGGAGGGCATCGGCGCCACGCTCGGTCCGTTGAGCATTGTGGTGGGCTTGGGCCTCATGCTTGGGAAATTGCTGGCCGAATCGGGGGGCGCGCAAGTAGTCGCTTTCCGCTTCATTCAAATGATGGGCGAAAAGCGGCTTCCATTGGCCATGATGCTCGTGGCCCTGATCGTCGGCGTGCCCGTCCTTTTCACCGTGGGCTTGGTGCTGTTGGTGCCCGTCATTTACGCCATCGCGCGCGAGACCAAATCCCCGCTATTGCGGATTGCCCTCCCTGCCATGGCGGGCCTGTCCGTCGCGCAGGGATTGTTGCCGCCGCACCCGGGCCCCATGCTGGCCATCACGAATATTGGCGCGGATGTCGGCAAGACCATTCTCTACGGCTTCATCGTGGGCTTGCCCACCGCCGTGGTGGCCGGCCCCGTGCTCGCGTATTTCCTGGGCAACCGTGTGCAGGTCGTGGCGGGCGAACTCACCGCCGCCCCCCCCGTTCACCCCGCCCGACTTTCCACCCCCGGCTTCGGCCTCACGTTGGTCACCATTCTGCTGCCCATCCTGCTCATGCTCCAGGCCACGGCCGCCGAACTCTTGCTCCCGAAAGACAATCCCTGGCGCACCGGCTTGGATTTTGTCGGCAGCCCGCTGGTCGCCATGCTCCTCGCCGTCTTGCTTGCCCTGTGGTCCTTCGGTTTCGCCCGCGGCTTCAGCGCGCCGCAAGTCCTGGGCCTGCTGGAACAAAGCCTGGCGCCCGCCGGCGGGATCCTTCTTATCGTCGGCGCCGGGGGCGGGTTGAGCCGCGTGCTCCGCGAGAGCGGTTTGGGGGACATCATCGGCGCGCAGGTCAAGCAGGCCCATGTGTCGCCCATCCTGCTCGGCTGGCTCGTGGCCGCCGCCGTGCGGCTCGCGGTGGGCTCCGCGACCGTCGCCATCATCCTCGCCTCGGCCATCCTGAAGCCGGTGGTGGGGCTGGACCCGACCATCAACCGCGAACTGTTGGTCCTGGCCATGGGCGCCGGCTCGCTGTTCTGCTCGCATGTGAATGACAGCGGCTTTTGGTTCGTGAAGGAAAACTTCAAGCTCACTGTGCCTCAAACCTTTAAGACTTGGACGATTTTGGAAACCAGCATCGGGCTGGTTGGTTTGCTCCTCACCCTTTTGTTGAGTCGCTTTGTATGACCCTGGAAACGCTGCCGCCCCTGATTTTTGACGCCCACCTCGATCTGGCGATGAACGCCTTGGAGTGGAACCGGGATTTGACCCGCCCCTTGGCGGAAATCCGCGCCACGGAACAGGGCAAATCCGACAAGCCCGACCGCGGCAACGGCACGATCTCCTTTCCGGAAATGCGCCGCGGCGGCATCGGCCTGTGCGTCGCCACCCAGATCGCCCGCACGGAGCACAACGCCTACAGCCCCGTCTTCGGTTGGCGCTCCCCCGCCCAAGCCTGGGCGCAAACCCAGGGCCAGCTCGCTTGGTATCGTGCCATGGAGGAGGCGGGCGAAATGGTCAATATCCGCGACGCCGCCGGTCTCGCCGCCCACGTCGGCCATTGGGAAAACCTCCCCGTCGCGCCGGACGATCGCCGGCCGGTCGGTTACATTCTCAGCTTGGAGGGCGCCGACTCGATTCTGACTTTGAATCATTTGGAGCGCGCCCATGCCGCCGGCCTTCGCGCCGTCGGTCCCGCCCATTACGGACCCGGCATTTACGCCAACGGCACGGACGCAACCGGTGGCTTCAACGCCCGCGGCCGCGACCTCCTGCGCGAAATCGGCCGCCTCGGCATCATTCTGGACGTCACGCACCTCTGCGACGATTGCTTCTGGGAGGCCCTCGATCTTTATTCCGGCCCGCTCTGGGCCAGCCACCAGAATTGCCGCGCCCTGGTCCCGCACCACCGCCAGTTCAGCGATGAACAGCTCAAGGCGCTCATCGCCCGCGGCGCGGTCATCGGCGCCGCCCTGGACGCCTGGATGCTCGCACCCGGCTGGGTTCGCGGCCGCACTACCCCCCAATCGGCGAACCTCTGGCTCACCGCCGTCGTGGATCATATTGACCATGTCTGCCAATTGGCCGGCAACGCGCGCCACGCCGGGATTGGTTCCGACCTGGATGGCGCCTTCGGCCGCGAACAAACTCCCCAAGATCTGGACAGCATCGCCGACCTCAACAAATTGCCCGCCCTCCTCGCCTCCCGCGGCTACGCCGCCGACGAAATCGCCGGCATCATGCACGGCAATTTTCTGGCCTTTCTCTTCCGCGCGTGGGCGGTTTGACCAAAGCCGGGAGTGGGTGACGACTCGGTCGTCCAAACCCTCAGTCTGCCGCGCCCACGGTGAGGAGCGCCGTCAGCGGGGAGGTGTCCGAAACGACGATCAATGCCCGGCCAAGGTTGCGACCGTCCGCAAATCCTCCGCCAGTTCTTCCTCCCCATAGTGAACCGGGATCCGATGGCGGCCCAGCTCCCGCAGGAAGTCCGCCTGCGACCACCCCGCCACTTCGGCCGCTTGGCCCAAGGTGGCCGCTTTCGCCACAAACAAACCGATGGCCAAGTGCGAGGCCGTGGCTTCTGGCGAGAACCGACCTTGCAGCCGTTCCGGCAGGATTAGTTCCATCCCCAAACTTACCCCCACCAAGCCGGGCTCTCAAGGCCCGGTGGCGTTAAAGCGGCGTGCGGCAAGCGCCGACCGGCCGGCGACGACGCGCGCCGCGTTCGTGAATTGACTTCACCCCGGGGGGGGCGAATACTGCGCGGCAGCGGTTCCCGGCGCTTCGCCAGGGCCGAACCGACGCTTTGCATCCATGCCTTTGAACGAGTCCATTTTGGCCGAACTCCGCCAGTTGGTCGGCCCGGAAAACGTCCTCACCCAGCCGGAGGACCTGATCCCGTACGCCTTTGACGGCACCGCGGCCCTGCTGCAACTGCCGGGCTGCGTGGCCTTTGCGACCACCACGGAGCAGATTTCGGCCGTGCTCAAACTGGCCAACTCCCGGAACTTGAGCGTGGTGACCCGCGGCTCGGGCACGGGTTTGAGCGGCGGCAGCGTGCCGAACCGCGATTGCATCGTGCTTTGCACCGCCCGCATGGACCGGTTGCTGGAACTCGACCGCGCCAACTTGACCTTGCTCGTCGAGCCGGGCATGACCACGCTCAAGGTGGCGGAGGCCGCCGCCGGGGCGGGTCTGTTCTACCCGCCCGATCCGGGGTCGATGAAGATTTCCACCATCGGCGGCAATGTCGCCGAAAATTCCGGCGGCCTGCGCGGCTTGAAATATGGGGTCACGCGCAATTACGTGATGGGCTTGGAAGTCGTGTTGGCCGATGGCGAAGTGATGTGGCTGGGCAACAAGTGCGTGAAAGACGTGGCCGGCTATTCGCTTAAGGATCTGTTCATCGGGTCCGAAGGCACGCTGGGGGTCATTACCAAAGTCCTGCTCCGGCTCATTCCGCTGCCCGCCACCAAGAAAACCATGGTCGCCACTTTTGACCAAATGGACAAGGCGGCGGACGCGGTTTCGCGGATCATCGCGGCCCAGATCATTCCCTGCACGCTGGAGTTTTTGGATCGCACGACCATTCACGCGGTGGAGGATTACGCCAAGATCGGCCTCCCGCTGGATTGCGAGGCGCTGTTGCTGATGGAAACCGACGGCCATCCCGCGGTGGTGGCCGAAGAGGCCGCCCAGATGGAGCGGTGCTGCCGGGAATGCGGCTGCCTGGAGGTGCGGGTGGCGCGGGACAACGCCGAGGCCAACCAATTGGCCGGCGCGCGGCGCGCGGCTTTTTCCGCCTTGGCGCGCGTGTCGCCCACCACGATTTTGGAGGACGCCACGGTTCCCCGTAGCGAATTGGCCCGCATGATCCGCTTTGTGGCGGCCATCGCTCAAAAGTATCAACTGCGCATCGGCACCTTCGGCCACATGGGCGACGGGAACCTGCACCCAACCTTCCTGACGGACGAGCGCAACCATGCCGAAATGCACCGGGTGGAGGAGGCGTTCAAGGAGATCTTCGCCGAGGCCATCCGCTTGGGCGGCACGATCACCGGCGAACATGGGATCGGCCTGGCCAAGAAGGCGTTCCTGCCGGGTTTCCTGGGCAATACGCAGATGCGCGTGCTGCGGGAACTCCGCCGGGTGTTGGATCCCCGGGGCGTGTTGAATCCGGGCAAGATGTTCGATGTTTGACGCCCCCGCGTTTGGGCTTGCCAGGCGGCGCCCAATTTTTTAGAATTCCCAGCGCATGGTAAAATCGCAACTCGCGGAATACTTTCCCATCCTACTGCTGGCCTTGGTGGCCATCGGCTTTGCTTTTGGCACGTTGATCATGTCCGCGGTGGTCGGCCGCTTGGCCAATCGAAGCCGCCGCACCGGGCACAGCAACCGCCTCAAGGACATCGCCTATGAGTGCGGCATGTTGCCCATCGGTGATGGCGGCACCCGGATGTCGGTGAAGTTCTACCTCGTGGCGATGTTGTTCATCCTGTTCGATATCGAGGTGGTGTTCCTTTACCCTTGGGCGGTCGTTTACCGCAGCCTTTTGCTCAAGCCTGAGACGGCGAACCTGATCTTTGGCTCCATGGTGTCGTTTATGGCCATTCTGTTCGTGGGTTATGTTTATGCGCTCAAAAAGGGCGCCTTTGACTGGAGAAGCTAATGGCCACCGCGATCAAATTCGGCACTTCGGGCTGGCGCGGCCTCATTGCCCGCGATTTCACTTTTGACAACGTCCGGCTCGCCACCCAGGGCATTGCGCAGTACCTGCTGGCCGAATTGGCCGATCCGAAATCCACGATCCATGGCCGCAAGCCGGTTTTGATTCTCGGCTACGACACCCGGTTTCTGGGACGCGAATTCAGCCTAGCGGCTGCCGAAGTTCTCACCAAGGCCGGACTGAGCCCGATTCTTTGCGATCGCGACACGCCCACTCCGGTCATCGCGCACACGATTCGCCAACGCAAGGCCATCGGTGGCATCAACATGACCGCCAGCCACAACCCGGCGGAGTATCAGGGCCTGAAGTTTTCCACCGCCAACGGCGCGCCGGCCACGCCGGACGTGACCAAGAAGATCGAAGCGCAAATCAAGGCGCTGGCGGATGCGAATTGGACCTTTCCCGCCGCCGTGGTCGGCACGTTCACCTGCCCGACGATCAATCCGCAGCCGGAGTACTTCAAGCAGTTGCGCAAGCTGATCGATTTCGACGTCATCCGCAAAGCGAAGCTGAAAGTCGCGGTGGAGCTGATGTATGGGACCGGGCACGGCTACTTGGACACGCTCCTCACGGAGAACGGCGCCAAAGTGACCACCTTCCACGCCCAGCCCGACCCGCTGTTCGGCGGTCATCACCCCGAACCGAACGCCGAAGGCATGGCGGAAGTCAGCGAATTTGTCCGCGCCGGCAATGCCCGGTTGGGTCTGGGCTTGGATGGCGACGCCGACCGCTTTGGCATCGTGGATCAGGACGGCACGTGGTTGACCCCCAACCAAGTTTTGCCCCTCGCGCTCTATCACCTCAAAAAGAACCGGGGTTGGACCGGCGCGGTGGTGCGCACTGTGCCCACGAGCCATCAAGTGGACGCCGTGGCGGAAATGCTGGGCGTGACCTTGTATGAAACCCCCGTGGGTTTCAAATACATCGGCGAAAAGATGGAAAACGAAGCCATCATCGTTGGTGGTGAAGAATCCGGCGGTTTGAGCGTGAAGGGCCACGTTCCGGAAAAAGACGGCATTCTGGCCTGTTTGCTCATGGCCGAATTGGTGGCCACCGAAAAGAAGTCGCTCGGCGAAATCCTCGCCGCGTTGGAAGAAAAGTCGGGGGCATTCCACACCGACCGCATCAATATCAAGATTCCCGAGGCGCAAAAGGAAGCCCTGCTCAAAAAGCTGGGTTCCGGCCTCACGGCGATTGGTCCTTTCAAAGTGGAGAAGTTCATCGACACCGACGGCTTCAAGTTCCTCCTGCCCAAGCGCGAATGGGTGGCCTTCCGCGCCAGCGGCACCGAACCCTTGATCCGCTGCTACATCGAGGCCCGTTCCAAGCCGCAGTTGAAGAAGCTCCGCGCCGCCTGCCAGGCATTGCTGACGGTCTGATGTTGCGCGTCGGCGCTATTCAACTCTCGCCCACCATCCGGTGGGCGCCGATTTCCCCAATCCCAAAGGGATTGCGCCTCCCAGCCCAATGGTTGCGCCGCTTTCGGGCGCTACCTCGGGTGACGTCGGTGAGGTGTCCGCAACCCCAAAGTGGGTTGTTTCGGCCTTCCCACGGCCAACAAGATCCTGAACGGTTTTGGAGTCTTATTCCCAAATCGATTCAGGCCCACCGCGCCAACCGCTGGCGCAACCGTATGTAGTTCGACGCCCCGCGCGCCAGGTTGGGGAAGTCCTTTTCCAATTGCTCCAGCGTGGGCGCGGTGCCCCATGCGGTGACGTTGAAGAATTCGAACAAGCCATCGGCGGTCACCCCTTGGCCGCGCGCGGTCTTGCGCATTCTTTGACGCAGGGTTTCCTTCCAGGCAGGCAAATCCGCCGGGGCGCTGAGGTCATGCCGACCCACCCAAGGCAGCCATTCCCGGATTTGGGATTGATGGCACCACGACATTTCCGCGATCAGATCAAACGCCGCCCCCACGTCCACGCCCAAGTCGCTCCCGCCGTCGCCCCCTTGGTAGCCGTCATAGACATTGATGATGACCGGCGTGCGGCAGGGCTCGGACCGGGATTCGTCCGCCACCGGATATTCCGGCGTGTAGGCGTGCGGCACATTGAGCAGGTAGGCCACCTTGCGCACCGCCTCCGCGACCCCCAGATGATCGACATGCACCCCCGCCAGTGGATCGGCGGCCAGGGGGGGACAAAACAAGTAGTCCGGCTCGAATTCCCGGATGGCGCGCCACAACCCCGCCAGCACGTCCGGCGTGGCGTTCAAACAACCCTCCCGTGGGGTGCGACCGTCCGGCAATCGGAGGAGTTCAAACTCATGCCCGCCCAACCGTGCCGCCGCGAGTTGCTCCGCCAGGCGCATCCGCCCGGTTTCCTCGCGGGTGCGGAATTGATGCCCCGCGCACCCATCGGTGCAGACGATCAGTTTGGTGCGCAATTTTGGCCCGAACCGCCGCCTCCAGAGTTCAAATGTTCCCCCGGCAACAAACTCAAAATCATCAAAATGCGCGTGAACGCAGAGCAGTTTCATGGGCGGGTGGTGGTTCGGTTTGGGGCGGGCTTACCAACCGGCCTCGTCCGGATGCAGGTTCACCAGTTTCACGGCGGTGCGCGGTTCGGCCATCATCGGCGCGACCGTGTCGCGCCAGGTCAGGTAATGCGCCGTCTCCCGGTGGGCCGCCTGCGCGGCGGGATTCCGATAAGCTTCCACCAGAATGAACCGGGTTGGGTGTTCGGTTTGCTGCACGACATCAAACCGGGCGATCCCCGGTTCCAACCCGCTGGCGCGGGCATTGGCGAGCGTGGCGGTGATGAAGTCCGCAACGCACTCGGGCTTCACATGAACGTGGACATGAACAATATGCATGGCAATGAATTCGGCTTCGTTACCTCTGCATTCCTCGCCCGTTCGACCGTGGTTGTCAACCTCGCCGTTAGTCGGGGTCCGGTCCCTGTCCAACCGGTCCATCGGGTTCGCCGGGGCCAACAGGCTCCACTTGGTCGTGGCGCAGGCACTCCCCGGCTTGCGTCGGCGTGGCATTTAAACGCTGGTGCGATTCGCGCGGTTTCGCCAAGCGTAGCGCACCCAGATCCGGAGATCACGGACACCGTGTCGACATGGGTAAGAACCCACGTTTCCGAGGACAATCTGCTGGAAGATCAGGATAACCTCTTGGCCTTTGACCGCGCGCAGACGGTTCCCAGTTGCCTGTTGCTTACGTGTAAAGCAGGAGGCAAGTCCAACGCATCCCGACCGTCGTTGCACCTCTTTGGGGCGGCAAGCACACCTTGACCTCACTGCGTCCGGGTGGGAAAATGGACCGTGATGAACGCACAGCGGAAACTGGTGCTCCGTCTTTCACGGAGCCTTGAAAAGCCATTGGCCATCAGTTTAGTGCCTGCAAAGCGGAGGGATCACTTGGTTTACCGCGCCCTCAAAATACTCGCGACGCTGGCCTTGGGGACGGCCCTCGAGTTGCCCTTGGCGGCGACCGACGGAGGGCCGGAATTGCCGGGGCCGACTGGAAAATATCCGGTGGGCCGCACCACGGTATATATGGTGGATCGGTCACGGGAAGATCTTCGGGGAACGCAGTCGGACCACAAACGCGAATTCTGGTCCCAGATTTGGTACCCCGCCCAGTCCGGAGCCCAGGGCGAACCTTCGGCCTGGCTGCTCCCCGCGTGGGTGCGCTTGGGGGCCGATTACGGCGGTTTCTTGGTGAAGTCTCCCGACCCGTCGGCGGCCGATCCTCAGAAATTCCTGGGTTCCATCGTCGTTCATTCCCGGGAGGACGTTCCTTTGGCGTCCTCGCCGAAGCGTTTTCCCGTGATCCTGCTCGCGCCGGGCAGCATCTCGTTTCCCTCCAAGTACACCGCACTGGCCGAAGACTTGGCGAGCCACGGCTTTCTGGTTATTGGCGACGTTCCGGTTGGCAACGGCATTACGGTGCCCTTTCCGGCCGGGAACATCACGCGCGGGTATCGCGGGGAGATGTTCGGCCTTTGGGCGGGGGATTTGAGCTACGAGCTCGATCAGTTGCAGGTTTGGAATCAGACCAAGGGGCACCGCTTCTTCGGTCGTCTGGACCTCAATCGTATCGGCGCTTTCGGCCATTCCGCCGGCGGGCTGATCGTGGCCAGAATCCCGCGCGTGGATACGCGGGTGAAGGCGATCGCGCTGCTCGACCCTGGCTATGTGGAGCCGGAGGACGGCCAGCCGATCCCGGTGCTCGTCCTGAAGTCGGACAACAAGGATTCGCCGAATCAGCGGGAAAAAGCGCAAAGGGAGACCGAATATGTGCGGAAAGCAAAGCCAGGCATTCAACTGAAACTCATCGGCGCGGAACACGCAAGTTTCACGGACCTGGGGGTGATCCCCGCCATCGCCGCCGGCACCTATCCAAGCGGTAAACCCCTCTTCTCCCACCCCGATGACGGCCCAGCTTTCATCGCGGCGACCCGGGCTGTCCTGCGAGAATTCTTCGGCCAATACTTGTTGGGAAAAAAGTCGGAACTACTCCTGAAGGGCTCCACCAATTACCCCTTGTTGAAGCGCGAAAAAAGTCCCTTGCTTTGATCGTAAGACCATCAGGCCGGGTTGGATTGCGAAGGAACTTTGTCGCAGCACCTGCTTCGGATGCCTCGGGCTAAGTTCGTCTGGTCACCCGACCCGGGGGCCCGCCGCCCCGGCAGCCTGATGGGCCTCGACCCAGGCGGCGATGCCGCCCTGCAACGGGCGGACGCGCTGGATGCCGCGGCGGCGGAGCAACATCGCCATCTTCGCGCTGCTCACCTCGTTGGGGCAGGCGCAATAGACGATCACCTCGCGGTCGCGTGGGATCTCATGGTGCCGGGCGTCGATCTCATCCAGGGCAAGATGCAGTGCGCCCGGGATGGTGTCCGCTGCCAGGTTCCGTTCCAAAGCGGGTCGCAAATCGATGATGATCAGGTTTTCGCCCGCCGCCTGTTTCCGGCGCAATTCCGCAACCGTGATGCGGGCCATGCGCAATTCGCGCAAGACTTTTTGGCGTTGGTAGTACTTGAACCCGAGGTAAACCAGCAGCGCGCCCGCCAAAAGGTAAAACGCCCCCTGGCCAATGCTGGAAAGCGCATTGGTGATTTCTTGAATTTGATTGGCGAACAGATAGCCGG
>CAIYZC010000500.1 GCA_903930565.1 uncultured Pedosphaera sp. | reverse complement strand
CCCGCACGGCAGGTCCAGCGCGCACGCGGCGAGGGTGCCCCCCGCGCCGGCCGCCAGTCCGCAGGCCAGGCTCAGAATGATCTGCTGCCGCAGGTTGCGGCTCAGGCTCCGCGCGGCCGCGGGGGGAATGACGATCAGGGCCGTCACCAGGATGATCCCCAGCAGCCGGATGCTCAGCGCCACGGTCAGGGTGAGCACGAGCACGAAGAGATAGTTCCACCGCCGCACCGGCACGCCGCACACGTGCGCCAGCTCGGGCTGCGCCGCGAGCAGCGTCAGCGCGCTCAGATTGGCGAACAAACCCGTGGCGACCACGGTCAGCAATCCGCCCGCCAGACCCACGTCCAGCCAGCCCACCGCGAGAATGTCGCCAAAGAGGTAGCGGTTCAGTTCCGCCTGGTAGTTGCGGCCGTGCAGCAGGCTCAGGATGATCACCCCCAGCGCCACGGACCCCGAGAGCAGGAGGGCCAGGATGGTGTCCGTCAGCAGCTCGGTGCGCTCCATCAGCCACATCATGGCCATGGCCACCACGAGCGTGAATCCGACCAGCGGGATGGTCGGCTCGGCGAACCCCCACCAGAAACCCAGCGCCACCCCCGCCAGCGCCGAATGCGCCACGGTGTCGCTGAAGAACGCCATGCGCCGGGCGATCACAAACACGCCCAACAGGGCGCACAACGGCCCCAGCAGCAGCGCCGCCAGCAGCGCGCGTTGGACAAACGGTTCAGTGAGCATGGGGGTGGTGGTGCCCGTAGGGGGCGACATGGAGCCCGTAGGCCTGCTTCAGCGCTTCCGCGTTCAGCACCTCCTCCGGCGTGCCTTCGCAGCAAATCACGCCGTTCAGCGCGTAAACGTGCGCCGCGTGCCGGTAGACCATGGAGAGGTCGTGCGATACCAGCACCACCGTCAGGTGGTGCTGCCGCTGCACCCGCGCGATCAATTCGTAAAACGTCGCCTCCCCCGGCGTGTCCACCCCCGCGGTCGGCTCGTCCAGCAGCAGCAACTCCGGGCGCGTGAGCAGGCTGAATGCGATCAACACCCGCTGCAATTGCCCGCCCGACAGCCGCGCCAGCGGCCGGTCCAGCAACTCCGCCACCCCCAGGTCCGCGAGGGTCTCCCGCAACTGCGCGTCCGTCACCGCGTGCGGCTGCCAAAACCAATGCCGCGTCCGCCGCAGCCGCAGGGCCAGGAATTCCCGCACGCTCAAAATGAAACTCCGGTCCAGCGCCAGCCGTTGCGGCACGTAACCAATCCGCGGCAGGGCCCGCTGGAGGTTCGTGTCCCCGAACAGCCGGATTTCCCCGGAGGTCGGCTTTTGCAGGCCCAGCAGGCAGCGCAGCAGCGTGGTCTTGCCCGAGCCGTTGGGGCCGATCAAGGCGACCAACTGGCCGTGCGGCACGCGGAAACTCACGCCCCGCAGCACGGCCTGGCCGTCGAACGACACATGCAGGTCACGCACCTCGATCGGTGTCGTGGCGTGGGCGGGGCAGCAGGCGGCGCTCATCGGGGGGCGCCCGTCAGGGCGTGCAGGTTTTCCCGCATCCCGCGGGTGTAGGCCTCCGGCGCGAAAGCGCCCGTCTCCAGGGGGTCCAGATAGGCCACGGCGACGTGGTAATCCCGCCCCAGCATTTCCACCACCCGCGCGGGGGATTGCCGCTCCGCGAAGACCACGCGCAGGTGCTCCCGCCGGATCAGCGCGCCCAAGGCCGCCACCTGCCGGGGTGAGGGCGGGAGATCGGGCACCGGCTCCACCACTCCCGCCACGCGCAACCCGTAACGGCGCGCGAAATACGGGAACGCGTCGTGGAAGGTGAGGATGGGCTGGTTCTTCAGCGGTGCCAGGCCAGTCTGCAATTCGACGTCCAAAGCGGCCAGTTCCGCGCCATAGCGCGCCGCGTTCCGGGCAAAGGCGGCGGCATGCGCCGGATCCGCCGCTTGCAACGCCGTCAACAAGTTCGTGACCGCCCGCGCGGCCAGGGTGGGATCCTGCCAGAAATGGGGGTTCGCGGAGCCCGCCCGGGCGTTCGGTCCCGCCTCCCCCGCCCCGGCAATGAGTTCCGCCGTCATTCCGTCGGTGGCCACCACCACCCGGTGCGGTTTTTCCGACCCGGCCAGCACCCGGTCCAGCCAGGTCTCCAAACCCAGCCCGTTCATCAACAAAACATCCGCCCCGGCCAGCAAACGCATTTCGCGCGGGGTGAACTGAAAATCGTGGGGTTCCACCCCCGGCGGCAGCAGATTCTCGACCACCGCGTCATCTCCCGCCACGTTGCGCGCGAAGCAATAGAGCGGCAAGATGGTCGTCACGATGCGCAAACGCGTCCCCGCCGGCGGGTCAGCGGCGGCGGCGATAACGGGGCACACCCCGGTCAAAACCAGCACCACGCAGGCGCACCACCCCGCCCAACCACCCTTGCGGCGGGGTTGGCGACGGGCGAATGGAACTTCCAATTGCAAATGATTTGCATTGTCACCCCAAGAAAAACTCTCCGCGCGGAACGCGGAGAGCAAATGGGGCGGGGCTTCCGCTTACTTCATCAACAGCATTTGCCGCGCGCGTTTGATCGAGCGGTTCATGCGGCGCTGATAGTGGGCGGGCAGGCCGGTGTACTTGCGGGGGAGGATGCGGCCTTGATCGGTCGTGAACGTCTTCAGGAGGGTGACGTTCTTATAATCCAAGGCGTCGAAAGTGAAATCGATCTTGGGCTTGGGCCGGGGCGTGCGGGCTTCGTTGGAGCCATTGCGGCCGCCGCGGGTTCCGCGCTTTTCCTTGTCTGTATTCGTTTTGCGTGGCATAAAAGCTTACTTGATTTCCCGGTGGACCGTGTGGCGGCGCAGGGCGGGGTTGTATTTCTTGAGTTCCAGCTTCTCAGGTTTGAGTTTTTTGTTGCGGCTGGTCTGATAGCGCGAAGGGGACTTGCCTTCCTTGCGCGCTTCGGTGCATTCAACGGTGACGGTTTCGCGTGCCATAAATTATTCCTTTTCCTTGGCGGGCTTGTCTTCTGGTTCCTCGTCTTCTTCCACTTCGGGGGTGCCCACACTGTCCACCGAACCGAGTGCGCCGAGCCGGCGCTGCCGCAGGGCGCCCTCACGTTCCAATTGGAACTGGGCCTCCACGGTGAAGCGGGTCCACGGAATGGCTTCCAACCGCGCCTTGGGAATCGGCTTGTTGGTGAGTTCGCACACTCCGTAGGTGTTCTTTTCGATCCGCTTCAAAGCTTCTTCGATTTCGTAAATCGCGTCCTGGTCCGAGGACAGCAAGCTCAACGCGAAATCGCGGTCAAAATTGTCCGTGCCGGAGTCCGCCATGTGCAGGCTGTAACCGGCCATCTCCTGGGCGGATTCCTTGGCCAGACCGCTCATCTGCTTGAGCAATTGCTCCCGCAGCTCCAGCAAGTTCTGGTAAAAGGGCGCCCACTCGGGTTTCACCTTGGACGCGCCTTGGTTGGCCCGGGGTTGATCCAGGGGTTTGCCCAGAATCGCCGCCGCCGTGGCGGAAGGAACGGCTTTGCCTCCGACATTTTCCTTCTTCACAGATGTCTTGTTCGTTGTCACCGTTCAGCGTTGTAAAATGGCTCTTTACCCGTCATCCGACAGGGCGCCGGCCACACTGGCCGGTCGAGAGTGGGCGAATGTAGCAAAGGATCGGCGAAATGCCACAAAAATATTTAACAATCTTCACGCGCCCCGGTCCGAACCCCGCCGATCCCGGCCGCCTCAGCCCTTTTCGATGCAGGCATAGGCGTTGTGGTTGTGGATGCTTTCGTAGTTCTCCGCCTCCACCTTGTAGGAGGTCACGTCGGGGTGCGCGTTGAGCTTGAGCGCCACGTTGCGCACCAAATCCTCCACAAAAACCGGGTTTTCGTACGCCCGCTCGGTCACCGCCTTCTCGTCCTGCCGCTTCAGCAGGGAATACAATTCCGAACTGGCGCAGCTCTCCACCAGGGCGATCAAATCCTCGATCCAGATCGCTTTCCGCGACCGGATTTGAACCGTCACCGTCCCGCGCTGATTGTGCGCGCCATACTTGCTGATGGCTTTGGAACAGGGGCAGAGCGTGGTCACCCCCGCGATGACCGTGAGCACAAAATCGATCTCCAGCCCCCGCGCCGTGGCGTCAAAGCGCGCCGTGTAATCCATCAAACCCGCCTGCCCCGTCACCGGCGCCGCCTTGCACAGGAAATAGGGGAACTCCATCTCCAAGTGGGCGGTTTTCGCATGCAGCTTCT
>CAIYZC010000499.1 GCA_903930565.1 uncultured Pedosphaera sp. | reverse complement strand
TTCCAGGCAGGGGCGCAGGGTGCGCGCTCCGTTGTAGCTCGCCACCACCACCGACACGCGCGGACTGCGTTCCCGCGGGAAGTAGGGGGCCCGGCGGAATTCCCGTTGCACGGCCGCGAAGGCGGGCTTGGGCTCGCGGGCCGCGCCAGTCAGACCCATCGCCCAGTCGGTCACCGGCCGGCCTGCGTGCCACCAATCGTCCGTGAAACTGAACACCACCACCCCGGCGAGCCCGCCTTGAAACGCGGCCTCGATTTGCCAGGCCAGCGTGGCGGCCTGGCGGGCCGCGCCTTCCCGCCGGGCGTCCAAGCCGAATTCGCCCAGCAGCAACGGCTTGGTGTCCGCGATCATTTGCAGCCGGGCGAGGTAATTGGCAAAGGGCGCCCGTTCATGCAGGTAAACGTTGAAACAGACAAAGTCCGGGCTCCGCGGCCGCAGGAACTCCGTCGGCGGGTAGTTCGCGAACGTGCAGAGGCAATGCGGGTCGGCCGTCCGGGCCACCGCCACCAGTTCATCAATGAAATCCGCCACCGCCCGCGCGCCCGCCCAGCGCACGATGTCCGGCGCGATTTCATTGACCACGGAGTAGGCGAACACGGCCGGGTGCCCCGCCCCGGCGGCCACCGCCGTGCGCACGTATTCCCGGGCCGCGGCCCGGCGGGCGGGGGTGTCCAGGAAGCATTGATGCTTGTCCCACGGCAGGTCCACGAACACCTTCAGTCCGTGCGCCGCCGCCAAATCCAGCAGCCACCGGGGGGGCGGATGGTACACCCGGATGAGGTTGGCCCCGAGTTCGCGGAGTTGGGCGAAGTCCCGCGCCGTCTGCGCCGCGTCGGCGAACGCGTCCCCCGCGGCGTCCGGCGCGAAGGGACCGTACGTGACCCCCTTGACGGGGAATTTCCGGTCACCCAACCGGAAGCACTTGCCGTCCACCGTCACGCGCTCAAGGGAAGAGGCGGCGGGTGTCATTCAAAGCTTTCGACCGGTCCGGGTGGCATGGTTGTTCATCGCGGCGCAGGCCTTAGCAGAAACGGCGGGCCGAGGCAAGCCGCCCGCCGAACCGCCCCATCGGGCGCCGGGCGCCCCGGTGGCCGGGTCGGGTTGCCCTTCCGGCACTAGAGTGGGCGGCGAGCCGTAATTTACGTCGCCCGAGACCCGAATGCCCTTGACGGCCCGCGCCCGACGGCCGCGGAGCCCCCTGGGTTCCGCCTTCCGGATCACCAGCCGTTGCGCTGCTTCGGCGCCGGCGCCTGCGGTCAGGTATGCCCGGCCCGCAGCGGGCTTCAATTCATTACCGCCGCGGCGAAGCAATACGCTTGGCATTTATCCCGCCTTGCAGGCGTGTGGCGCGCGCAGGACGAGTTCGCCGCGGTGTTCCATGCGGAATTACTCCTCGCCCGCGGTCCCTTCGCCGGCACGACCTTTTGCGCCGGTGCAACCTGAAGGTGCTCACCGAACTGGTTGCCCGGCACGCCGCGGACGCCGCGCTGGCCCGGGTCTTGGCGGAGGCCGTGAAAACCACCCCGTAGTCCGGCCGTCGGAGCGCCGCCCGCGCGGTTTTGGGTGGGATAAAAAATCTACTGGTCAAGTTTGACCGAGGGGAGTAATACCTTCT
>CAIYZC010000498.1 GCA_903930565.1 uncultured Pedosphaera sp. | reverse complement strand
GAATGGAACACCGCCGCCCTGCGCGTGAACGGGAATCACATCACGCACTGGGTCAACGGCCAAATCGTCTTGGAATATGATTGGGGCGGCCCGACTTTGCGCGCCCGGTTGGCCACCGGTCGGTTCGCCGACCGGCCCCTCCTCGGGCGCGCGCCCAAAGGCCGCCTGGCCCTGCGGCACACCCCGGCGGGAACCGCTTTCCGGCGGTTGAAAATCCGGGAATTGCCCGCCCCATGACCCCGTCCCCGGCGGTGGCTTAGCGCCAGGCGCCGGGTCGGGACGGCGGCGGCGCCCCGGGCGCGGCCCCGGAGGCAGGCGCGTGCGGGTGGTGGTGGTCGGGATGCTCCACATGCCGCTCGTCCAACACCAACACCCCGTGCGGCGGCAGGTCGAACGTGCCCGTCACCGCGTTGCCCGTCAGAAAATCGTGCATGGGTTTGTAGAACTGAAGGCGCACGGGTGAATTCTGGTGGTTCAACAGGAAATAATAACGCAGATCGCCTTTTTGGCGCATGCTCACTTCCACGGTATCGGGCACCTTCAGCAAGGGCTGCACATTGCACAACTGGCGCAGCCACACGACCAAGTCATCATAAAAATGCTGGTGACTCATCGTCCCGATGTAGATCGCCCGCCCCAAGCCAAAGGTGTTCATCGTCATCGCCGGGCGGCCGGCGTAAAAGTCCTTCGCAAAGGTGGCCAGGATCTGGCAGCCCTTGGGCTCGATGATGTCGCACCACATTTTGGCCGGGTGCAGATGGCTGGTGGGAAAGGACCCCTTGAAGGTGAGGTGGTTCTCCTCCCCCGGCGGCAGCGGATCGAATTCCAAAACTTCCATGCCGAAAAGGTCCGTCAGGTCGTGGGGATACCCGCAGTCCGGCGCCATGTGATGCTCATCCACCAGTCCGGTGTTGAACGTGGCGACCAGCGTGCCCCCGTTTTGGACGTATAATTTGAGCAAATCCGCCTCCCCGCCGGCCATGAGGTGGAGCGAGGGGGCGAAAACCAGCTTGTAGCGCGAGAGATCCTCCGTCGGCCGCGCGAAATCGACCGGCACGTTCCGGTGGTGCAGGCCGTTGTAGATCAGTTGGATGTGTTCCCGCTGCTTGAAGAAGCGGTTCGGTTGCATGGGTTGTTCCATCGCCCAATCATTCTCGTGACTGTAGAGAATGCAGACGTCGGCGACGACGTGGGTGCCCTTGAGGACCAGGGCCAACAACTTGATTTCCTCCCCCAAATGGCGGATCTCCTGGTAGCTCCGGCTGTCGCTCCGCCCGTTGTGCGGCAACACCGCGCCGTAAAACTTCTCCGCCCCGATCCGGGGCTGGCGCCATTGAAAGAACAGCAAGCCGGTGGCACCGCGGGAAATCAACTGGTAGGCGAACAGGCGCACCACCTGGGGCCGCACCAGCGAGTTCACGTCCTGCCAGTTCACATGCCCGGCCTTTTGCTCCACGACCCAGAACCCCGGGTCGCCATCCGGGGTTTTTACCTCGGTCTTCTTGAGCGAGCGCATCATGTCCAACTCACAGGCCATTTCCGAGGAGCGTGACTTGAGGGTGGCGTGGCCGTCCATGCCCACGAAGTCCAGCACCGCCGCCATGTCGAAGTGGTCAAAGCGCTGGCTCAAGGCCCGCAAATTGGCCGTCACGGGGCGGCCCGGGGTGAGCTCGTGAAGCAAATCCGCCTGCATTTTGGTGTAGGCGATGATGGTGTCGCTCGTGAACCGCATCCAGTCGAGCTTGAGGGCGGGGTTGTGGAGCGTCGGGGTGCGCCACGGCATGGGCACGTCCGTGAAAGTGGTGACCACTTGCGACCAATGGCGCAACCCCATCAGTTCGTTCAGGCGCTCGGGCGTTTCGTATTTCGCCTGGAGCCAGGCGTGCCAGTCGCGTTGCGTTTCCTCATTGAACGAGGCCTCGGTTTGGTGGGCGCCGATGCCGTTGTCGATCTGCCACGCGATCAAGGCCGGGTGGTCGCCCAACGCCTCCGCCATGGCCCGCACGATCTTGCGCGAATAATCCCAGAACACGCCGCTGTTCAAACACACCGCCCGCCGCGTGCCCTCGCGCAACACCTGGCCCGACTCGTCCCGCGGCAGGATTTCCGGAAACTTCCGCGCCAGCCAGATCGGCGGCGCCGCGGTGGGCGTGCCGAGCATGACCTGCAAACCGGCGGCGTGCATCAGGTCCATGACCCGGCGCAGCCAGGCAAAGTCATACCGCCCCTCCTCCGGCTCGCACAGGCCCCAGCTGAATTCGCCCATGCGGACGATGTTCATCCCGGCCTGGACCATCAGTTCAATATCGCGCGTCCAACCCGCCTCCGGCGCTTCGGCCGTGCCGGCATAGGGGTGGACCCAGTGTTCAGGATAGTAATCGACACCGAAATACATAGGCTTTGGGGAGCGTCTGCGTCCGCGGTTGATGGTTGCTGCTGTGTGGTGGCTGGCTCCAGTTTTACCGCGGAACCCAGGGCGAAGGCAAGCTGGAACCGCCGGCGCCGGCAGATTCTTCACCCCGCCGCGCCCCCCCGAAACCGGTCCGCGGGCGCGCTCCCCGGCGGGAGCCACCGCCCGGGAAATTCCACTCAAGTGGAAATCATTTGCCTTTTTCCCCCGCGTGGGCGTAATTATACCCCGTAGCGTTTGCCAATTGATCCCTCATTACTATTCCATGAAAGCCCCCTATAAGAAATCCCCCCGTCCCCACCCCCGCACCCTCGCCACCGTTTCGGCCGCCGCCCTCATGCTTGGTGTAAGCCATGCGGCCACCGTCGGCCTGCATTTCCAGGAAAATTACTGCGGCGCCCCGGCTTATTCCGGCTTCCCGGTCACGCTGCCCGCCTTCGGCATCGCCCCCGCCGGCTGGCAAAACCTCACCGCCATGCAAACCGGTTACGGCGGCTGCAATCCCCTGCCGTATTACACCCTCAGCCAGACCATCACCAGCACCTCCACCGACCCCGGCCTCAATCCTCTGCCCGCCGGGTCGCTGACCGTGACGTGGAGCGCGAACGGCGCCAACTTCAGCGGCTTCGCCGGCTACGGCGGGAAAGCGCCCGGTTACGCCTACGACGGCCCGCCCCCCGCGGTGATCCCCACCGGGGAATGGCAAATCTATTCCACCTTCCTGCGGGACGGCGTCAACTTCGGCGCTGCCGACAGCAATGGGAGCGCCGCCCCGGGCTACGACAACAACCAGCCCGGTTACCGGGTGGAGGTCAGCGGTTTGCAAAGCGTTTTCGGCGGCCACCCCTATGTGGTGCAGTTGATCGCCGCCAGCGACTCCATGCAGACGCTCACGAATGCCTTCCTAATTGACGTCGCCACCGGCCTGACGAATTCGAGTGTCGCGTACACCAACACGCCTTTCCCCCCGAACAATGAGGGCGCCGTGCCTTGGTTCCGCGGCCATGGCGGCGGTTTGAGCACCGCGAGCGGCGCGCTGACCACCGACCATTTGCTCATCGTCGGCAACCGCGCCCAGCACGGCACGGATGCCACCTTGAATGGTTATGACAACGCGAGCACCATCTCCGGCTTCATCGTCACCGACAAACCGGTCGTCTCCATGTCCCCCCAACCGGTCTCCGCGGGCCCCGGGGACGCCATTATTTTGCGCGCTTTGGCCGTTGGCGTGCCGCCCTTGGCCTGCCAATGGCGCGTGGGCGGGGTGCCGATCGCCGGCGCCACCAACCTGAGCTACACCATTCCCAGCGCCACCACCTCCGGAAACTATGATCTCCTGGTGACCAATCTTTACGGCAGCGCCACCAGCAAGGTCGCCGCGGTGACGGTGGACACCCTCACCATCGCTCCGCAGGCCAACTTCACGGTGGACACCAACCCCTCCGTCCCCGCCAACCCGGCCGTGTTGGTGGGCGCCAAGCAGCTGGCCTCGGCCAAAGATGGCAACAATGTGACCCGCACCGGCGTGGCCCAGTTCAACGCCAACGACCCCGACCAAATCGTCGTTTCCGGCGCCACCACGAATTTTGACTCCGGCACCGGCACCATCAGCTTCTGGATGCGTTCGGACGGGGCCAACCTATCCGGCACGCAGGAGGCCACCTTGGTCGACCGCCGCACGGCGGCCGGCGGCGCCTATATCCACCTCACCGCGACGGGGCAGATTCATGTCCAATCCCAGGGCTCGGTCATCGATCTTTCCTCGTTCGCCAGCGTGAACGATAACAAATGGCACCACATCACGCTTACGTATGATGTGACGATGGGTGTCCAGCTCTACGTCGACGGGGTCGCGGACTATAGCTACGACAACCTGCCCTCCGCGGTGTGGAACTGGCCCGCGGGTCAGCAAATCGAGCTGGGCCTTTCCCACGACCCGCAGTGGCAGGCCTTCTCCGGCCAACTCGACGATGTCCGCCTCTACACCCGCATTTTGGACAGCACCGAAATCGGCACGCTCTACACCTCCAATGCCGTGGTGGACGCCACCACCCTGGTCCTGCGCCTCGACTTCAACACCGCCCCGGTGGCGGGTGTCAGCATCAACTGGCAGTCGGGCACCGATGTGCTCCAATCCGCGACGAGCTTGAACGGACCGTTCACCAACCTGCCCCAGGCCACCTCGCCTTATTACGTGCTGCCCGGCGGCGCGCAGCAGTTCTTCCGGTTCACGCACACCACGGCGACGCTGCAGAGCAATCCGTACGACATGTGATCCCCTTCCCGGCCGGCCTCGCGCCGGCGTGCGGGCGCGTCCTCAGATCGAGGACGCGCCCTTTTGATTGCCATCCGGCATGAATCTCCATTCCACCACCGGCCCGGCGGCGGCTTGGCCGGCGGCCCGGGCGCTCTTGGCGGCCAACGACTTCGCCGGCGCGCTGTCCGCCTACACGGCCTTGGTCCGCGCCTTCCCCTTGGTTGCCGGAGTGTGGTTCGATTACGGGGCGGCGGCGGCGGGCCTGCGACGCTGGGACCTCGCCGACTCCGCTTGGAACCGCACCCGCGAACTGGCACCGCGTGATGCCGAGTTGATCGCCATGATCGGCCACCGCTACCAAGGCGCGCGGCGGCCGGAGCGCGCCCGGGAATGTTTTGCCCAAGCCGCCGCGGCCGATCCCCGCGCGATCAACCCCCGGATCAGCCTCGCCGTATTGCTGGAGCGCGGGCACGATCTGGCCGCCGCCCGGGAGGCCGTTGCCGAATGCCTCGCCATTGCCCCCCGCGACGAACAAGCCCGCTACCTCCAGGCCGTGCTGGACCGACGCGCGGGGGATTCGGCGGGTGCGGAGCGCGGCTTGCGCGACCTGCTCACGCCGGAAGCCGCGCACCCGTTTGTCCGCTACGCCGCGCGCTACGAATTGGCCCAACTGCTGGACCGCTCCGGCCGGGTCGACGAAGCCATGACGGAACTCGCCACCGCCAAGGAGTTGGTGCGCCAAATCACCGACGTGGCCCCGCTGCTCCGCGCCTACGACCACGGCGCCGCCGCCGCCCGCCAATTCACCCGCTCCCTGCCCCGCGACATCCTCCAGACCTGGGCGGGCTACTTTCCGCCCCGCAAACGCGAGGCGATCCCGCCCCTCGTCTTCCTCGGCGGCCACCCCCGCAGCGGCACCACCCTTTTGGAAAGCGTGCTCGACGCCCACTCGGAAATCGCCGCCCTCGACGAACCCACCGCCTTTCTGGACTTGCTGCAACCGGCCTTCTACCAGGCCGCCGACCGCCTCTCCAGCCACCGGGTGAACCAACTCCGCGCCCTTTATGTCGCCGCCCTGCTGGACGAAACCGGCCCCTCGGCCCGCGGCAAGACGCTCGTGGACAAGAACCCCTCCCCCACCGCCCGGCTCCCGGTGTGGCTCCGGCTCTTCCCCGAATTGCGCGTCCTCATCGCCCTGCGCGACCCCCGCGACGTGGTGCTGAGCTGCTACTTCCAGAACCTGCCCTTAAACACCGACAATGTGAATTTCTTGAGTCTGGAACGGGTGGCCAAACACTATGCGGACCTCATGGACATCTGGCTCACCGTTCGCGAATGGCCCGGCTTCCAATGGCGGGAAACCCGGTACGAAGACCTGGTCGCGGACCTGCCGGGGGAAGGCCGCCAGGTCACCGAGTTCCTCGGCCTCCCCTGGCAACCCGCCCAGGAGCAGTTCCACCAGCGGCTGGGCACCTCGGCCAACCACTCCCCGACCTACCAGGATGTCACCCGCCCGGTTTACACCCGCTCCGTCGCCCGCTGGCGCGCCTACGAGAAACACCTCGCCCCCGTACTCCCCGTGTTGGAACCCTATTGCCGCGCCCTGGGTTATGCTTGAGCGTGGTTGCCGCCGGGGAAGCGTGGGACCCGGTCGAAGGCCCCCCAGTCCCACCCCGCTCCAGGCCGGCAACCGCCGCCTTCAGTGTTTACCCGGGCGTTCGGGATAATTCGTAATATCATCCGCCGTGCCGAACTGGCCGTCGGGGCCCGCCGAAATGATGTCAAAGGCGGTCGTCTGCACCTTGCCGGGCGCCACGTACGTGAATTCGCGACCCCAGGCATCCTTGGGCACGGTTTCCAAATACGGTCCGTGCCAGTTGGCGGCCGACGCCGGGCGCACCACCAGTTCCACCAAACCGCCCGGGCCGTGGGGATAATAACCATTGTCCACCTCAAAGGTCGCCAAGGCGCCCTTCAAGGAGGCGATTTGAGTTTGCGTGGCCGTGACCCGTGCGTGCTCCCCCCGGCGCGCGTAATTCGGGTAGATGATGCCCGCCAGGATGGCCAGAATCGCCAGTACCAGTAATAGTTCGACGAGGGTGAAACCCGGCCGCCCGGCCGCCTTGGAGCGGGGGAGAAAGCGGGCGGGGAGAAGGTTGGGGCTGCATTTCGTTTTCATGGTTGGTCAGTTGGTGGTTGGTTTCGCCGGAGGCATTCCCTCCGGCCAAACCGAGTGATGCATAACCCATGCCGGCCAATTTCGGCCGGTTTCCGCCTCGCCCCGGCTTGCGCACGGGCAAAGCTTGCGCAGTCCGCCCGCCGCCCCCGGGCAAATCCTGCGCAACGCCCCTTACCGCACCCGCAGGGCCAGGCTCTCCGAGTGGCTGTTGAACTCCGGCGCGTAGAGGCACTGCGCCTCCGCGAGGCCGCTCTGATACTCGCCCCGGTGAACCACCCGCGCCCCATACTCCAGGACATAAGTGCCCTTGGGCACGTATTGGATGAAGAAATGGCTCGCCGTGTCCCGCGTCGTCTCGTAATAGGCCAAACCGTCCTGGTAATGATGCTGGGAGAGCACCTTCAGGGGCTCCACGCCGCTCGCCCGTTGGTCCTTCAAATGGACATACTCCATCGCCCGGTCCGCCCGCAGCTCCAAGCGCACGACCAATTCATCCCCCACGGCCAGCGCCCCGGTCACGGGTTCGAGCACCGCACCCTTGGCGGTGCGGCGCTTCACGAACAAACGTTTCACCACCGTCAAAGGCGTGCCGGTGTGCGGGGTCACCTTGCCCACGTCCTGCCAATACTGCCAATACACCGCGCCCCAGGCCACGCCCGCGTCCTGCTTCGCGACCGTCACCGCCCCCTGCGCTGCTTTCACCTCCGGCCCGGTCCAGCGTTGCTCGTAGAACCCCGTCCCCGCCTCGGCCCGCACGGGCTTCACGGCCACGCCGCCCAAGGAAACCTGCACCAGTGCGTCCGAGGTCAATTGACTCCGCCCCTGGAGCAAGAGCGCGTACACGGCATCCGCCGTGCCCTTGGTCGTCGGCCAG
>CAIYZC010000497.1 GCA_903930565.1 uncultured Pedosphaera sp. | reverse complement strand
GGACCGGGGTCCGGTCTCCATCTTCAGTGTCCGGATGCATTGCGAATTCTGAGGCGCGGGCGCTCCCGCCCGGCGGCTTCGCCCGCGTTGCCTGGCCCGCGTTCGCCGCCCTGCTCGCGGCCGAAGTTGCCTGGGTGGCGGACGCTCCGGCCCACTCCCCCGCCCGTTCCCTGCCGGCGGCGGCGTTGGTCGTGGGCCTCGCCTTGCTGGCGACCGTGGCGGGCTTGGCGCGGCGTTTGCCCGCGGCGAACGCCGTGGCCGCGGCAGGCACGGTGTTCGGGCTGACCACCGCCGCGCTGCTGCTGGGTCGCGCCGGACTACCGCTCGGTCCGGCGGATTATCCCCCCGGTCTGGGGCCGCGTTGCCTGGGCTTGGTGCCCGTGGCTTTCCCCTTGGCGTGGGTGGTGCTCCTGCTCAACTCGCGCGGTCTGGCCCGCCGTTTGGTTTACGGCGCCCGTCCCGCGGTGGGCCGGGGTTGGCTCGTCATCGGATTGGCGGTGCCCCTGACATTACTCGGGGATGGTTTGCTCCAGCATTGGGCTCGCGCTGCTGCGGGCGTCTGGGGTGCCGGAACGCCGCCCGAAGTCCCATTGGCTCATTATCCCGTCGCGGCCGCCTTCAGCGCTCTTAATTTGATCCTCCTTACCCCGTGGTTGATTGACAAACATCCTTCCGCGCCCCGACCGGCGGATGCTTTCCCCGCGCTAATTTGGGCGGTCCTCTTGGCGGGATTGGCGTTGGCGGACTGGGCGGCCCGCTGACCACCCGGCGGGATCAATGGAGTCCGGGCACCCGCCCCCACAAGACCAACAAACTCACCGAGCGCGCCAGTGCCGCCAGCACCCCCAAGGCCAGGGCGCTGCCGAGGAACAATCCGAAGGCATGCGGGGGATCCGGTTCCAAGACGCGGGGAATTCCTTGGTACAACACCCCCCAGGAAAGCACCACCCCCACGGGCAAACTGATCCACGGGCTCATCCAGGCAAAGGCGTCCAACAGGCGCACCAAAAACAGGGGGCTCAGGCCATGGATCGCCACGGCCAGGCATTGGCTGAAACGATGCCGGGAGTGAAACGTGTCGCCCAGGGCTTTGATCACGTACGCCCCCGCGAGCACGACCACCAAGCTGAGCAGAAACTCCGTCGCGCCAAAGACTTCCAACAGGCGCGGCGTCGCGCGGACCACGTGGTCGAAGGAGTCCTTGCGCCCGTCGAAATAATGCAGCCCCGCCAACTGCGCGGCCGTGCAAAAAATCAGCATCGGCAAAAGGTGCAGGCCGAGCAGGAAGCCAACCCCGCGGTTGCGCTCCGCGACGCCTTCCCAGCCCGACTGCGGTTCAAAAATTAATACCAAGGCCTTGATCATTAGCCCGTAAAGTAACCCGCTTTTCGCTTCCGGGCAAACCAAATAGGCCGCGGAAATCTGCTTTCCACCCGGCGCAAACTGTGTTTCGATGTCCGACATGAAAGTGGAATCGGGCATCCTGAGCAAATTGACCACGCTGGTCTTCTGCCTGCTTCTCGCCGCCGGCTTGGTCGCGGTCTGCGTCTGGTACCTCCCCGTGCTCCATCAAAATGAAAGCATGCGGCGTGAATTGCTCCAATTGGACGCGCAAATCGCCCAGGCCCAGGCCACCAACAAGCTCCTGAACAACGCCATCTCCGCCTTGCACCGCGACCCCAAAACCGTCGAACGCCTCGCCCGGGAAAAACTCGGCTACGCCCGCACCGGCGAAGTGGTCATCCACTTCGAACCCGCCGCCGCCGTGGCCGCCACTCCCGCCCTGTTGCCCCGCTAACCTACGCCGGCCTCCGCGCCGCGGCCCCAATTTGCCGTTCCCAACCCCAAACCCCGTCAAAAAACGATTTGTTACGGAACGGTCAAAAAAATAAAAATACCCCTTGCAACCCCTCCGGGAGCGGCCTATAGTGCGCGCTCTTTTGGTAAGAATATAGAATTTTATGAGACGCCCCAAAGGCATTAAAACGAAGAAGTCGGTGGCCAAACGGTTCAAAATCACCGGCACCGGCAAGGTCATGCGCATGCACGCCGGCAAGCGGCATTTGCTGTCCTCCAAGAACGCCAAACGCCGCCGCAGCCTGGGCGCCAGCACGCAGGTGGATCCCACGGACACCTACCGCATCACCCAGAGCTTGCCGTTCAGCCACTGATCCGCTCCCGACCCTTTCACGCCCCAGCTTTTTAAACGATTATGCGAGTTACCAACGGTCCCGCCTCACGCAGACGCCGCATCCGCACAATTAAGGATGCCAAAGGTTTCCGCGGCCGCCGGTCGAAGCTCTACCGCTACGCCGCCGACGCCACCGATCACGCCAAGCAATACGCTTACCGTGATCGCAAGATGAAAAAACGCACCTTCCGCCAGCTCTGGCAAGTGCGTATCAACGCCTCGGCCCGCGCCGCCGGCACGACCTACAGCCGCCTGATCGAAGGCCTCAAGGCCGCCCAGGTCGCCCTCGACCGCAAGGTGCTGTCGGACCTCGCCGCCACGGACGCCACGGCGTTCAGCGAACTCGTCAAAATCGCGCAGGCCGCCTTGGTGGCCAAAGCGGCGAAGGCCTGATCCGGCATTCCCCCCTCCATCCCTTTCCGCAAACGGGCGACCTGGCATCAGGCGTCCGTTTTTTGTTGGGGGATGAACCTTTGATCCACCCCGCCACCCGCCATCCCGCCTATGTCATTTCTGGAGCAAATTGAACCCCTGCGGCAGGCCGCCCTCGCCGATTTCGGCGCGGCGCCGGACCTGGCCGCCCTGGAGCAGACCAAAGGCGCGCACCTCGGCCCCCAAGGGCGCTTCACCGGCCTGCTGAAACAACTCGGCGCCCTGCCCAAGGAGGAAAAACCCGCCGCCGGCAAGCTGCTCAACCAGGCCAAGGGCGAACTTGAAGCCGCCCTCGCGGCCCGCCGCGCCGAATTGGAGTTGAAGGCCGCCCTGCCCAAGGAGCCCACCGACTTCACCCTGCCCGGCCGCCGCCATCCCTTGGGCAAACTCCATCCCCTCACCCAGGTGACCGAGGATATCGTGCGGATCTTCCGCAAGCTCGGTTTCGTGGTCGCCGACGGTCCGGAGATCGAGGACGAATACCATTGCTTCGACGCCCTCAACACCCCCGCCGACCACCCGGCCCGGGACAGCCAGGACACCTTTTACCTCCGGCCCGAGGTTACCGCCCCCGGCGCTCCGGCCCCCAAGCCGGCCTTGCTCCGCACGCACACCTCCTCCGTGCAAATCCGCGCCATGCGCAGCCAGCCGCCGCCGATCCGGATCATCGTGCCCGGCCGGGTGTACCGCCGCGACAATGCCGACGCCACCCACAATCCCACCTTCCAACAAATCGAGGGTTTGTACGTGGACCGCCACGTGACCGTGGGCGACCTCAAGGGCACGGTGGAGTTCGTGTTCAAGGAATTGCTGGGCAACGACGTGAAGCTGCGTTTCCGGCCCCATTACTTCTCCTACACCGAACCGAGCTTTGAGATCGATTTCGCCAGCCCCATGGTCCGCAAGATGGGCAAGGATTGGCTGGAACTCGCCGGTTGCGGCATGGTGCACCCCAAGGTGTTTGAAAACGTGGGCTACGATCCCGAAGTGTGGACCGGCTGGGCCTTCGGCTTCGGCATCGAACGCATCGCCATGCTGCGCTACGAGATCAATGACATCCGGTTGTTTTACGAAAACGACACCCGGTTTTTGCGGCAGTTTTAAGACGGTCGACGGTGGAATTTTGGCAACGCAAGGAAACGGATGAAAGTAACGCTGAATTGGCTCAAGCAGTATGTGGCCTTCGACTGGTCGCCGGAGGAACTCGCCGAGCGCCTGACGATGATCGGCATCGAGGTCGAGGGCATGCAACGCCTGGGCGGGGAATTTGAAGGCGTGGTGGTCGCGCAGGTCATCACCCGCGACCGCCATCCCAACGCCGACCGCCTCTCGCTCTGCCGCGTCGCCGACGGCACCGGGGAACGGCAAATCGTCTGCGGCGCGCAAAACTTCCAGGCGGGCGACAAAGTGCCCCTCATCCTGCCCGGCGCCGCCCTTCCGCCCAAACCCGGCGACACCGCCCCGTTTATCATCAAGGTCGGCAAAATCCGCGGTGTGGAGTCCCAGGGCATGATGTGCTCGCCCCAGGAACTCGGTCTGGCCTCCGACGCCGACGGTCTGCTCATTCTTCCCGCGGATGCCGTGGTCGGGCAACCCTTCGCCGAACACCTCGGCCGTCAGGGGGCCGACGTGGTGTACGACTTGGAGATCACCCCGAACCGCCCGGACCTGAACAGTGTCGTCGGCATCGCCCGGGAAATCAGCGCCGTGACCGGCAACCCCCTCCGCCTGCCCGAGATCACCCTGCCCGCTCCCGCCGGCGCCCCGACCGCCGACGCGGTTGCAGTGCGGTTGGACGCCCCCGATCTGTGCCCGCGTTACAGCGCCCACATCGTCCGCGGCGTCAAAGTCGGCCCCAGCCCCGCTTGGTTGCGTCAAAGTTTGGAAAAGGTCGGCATCCGCAGTATCAGCAACGTGGTCGACGTGACGAACTTCGTCATGCTGGAAATTGGCCAGCCGCTGCACGCCTTCGATTACCATCTCCTGACCCCGACCGCGGGCCAACGGCCCACCATCGTGGTGCGCCGCGCCCAGGAAGGTGAAGTATTCGTCACCCTGGACGGCAAAAGCCGTTCGCTGACCGGGGAAATGCTCCTGATCGCCGACGAGACCAAGGCCGTGGCCTTGGCCGGCGTGATGGGCGGCCAAAACACCGAAATCAACGACCAGACCCGCGACGTGCTCATCGAGAGCGCCTGGTTCAAGCCCCAGAACATTCGCGCCACCGCCAAACGGTTGGAATTGCGCACCGACGCCTCCTACCGCTACGAACGCGGTGCGGACCTCGGCATTTGCGAATGGGCCGGTCGCCGCGCCGCCCAACTGATTCTCCAAACCGCCGGTGGAGAACTCGCCCCCGGCATGGTGGACGCCTTCCCCGCCCCGCCCACGCCCAAGACCATCACGCTGCGCCACCAAAAGGTGGCCGACCTGCTCGGCCTGCCCCTTGCCCCCGCGGACAACCTCCGGCATCTCCAGCGCCTCGGACTGCCCGTCAAGGGTGCGCCGGACGCGGCTACTTGCGAAGTCGGGGTCCCGACTTTCCGCATCGACCTGAAACAGGAAATTGATCTCGTCGAGGAAATCGCCCGGTTGCACGGCGTGAACAACATTCCCTCCACCGCCCCGCGGGGCGCGAAGGGCGCCCATCCGTACGACCCGGTCCACGATGATCTGGCCGCGGTCCGGCGCATTTTGACGGGCCTTGGCTTGCTCGAAACCCAGGGCCAAACCCTCATCTCCGACCAATCCCCGGGCGTCACCCCGGCGGCCCCGCGCCAAACCATTCCCTTGGCGAATCCGCTGAGCAGCGACATGAACGTGCTGCGCCCCAGCCTGCTCCCCGGCTTGCTGGACGCCGCCCGCCATAATGTCAGCCGCAAGAACCCCAACCTGGCCTTGTTCGAACTCGGCCGGGTCTTCTACCAGGTCAACGGTCAACCCAAGGAGGAACGCCGCGTGGCCTTCCTCCTCACCGGTCTGCGCCACGCCCCGTTCTGGTCCGGCACCGAACGGGATGCCCGCTGCGATATTTACGATCTGAAGGGTCTTTTGGAGGAATTCCTGGAGCAATTCGGCTTCCGCGGCTTGGCCTTCCAGCGCCGGGCGGAGTCCACCAGCCTCTTCCTGGAATCCGCCGTCTTGCAACTCGGCAAGAACGTGCTGGGTGAACTCGGTCAACTCACCCCCGCCGTCGCCCGCCAAAACGACCTGCGCGACGCCGTGTTCCTCGCG
>CAIYZC010000496.1 GCA_903930565.1 uncultured Pedosphaera sp. | reverse complement strand
TTCGCCGTCATGACGTTGGCCAGCACGGTGGTGGCCACCGTGTAGGCGGTGAAAGCGGCGTCCCCGGTGATGGCGGCCGCCCACGTGGGAATATCGGCGGCCACCTTGACCGCCGCTTTCGCGGGCGCCAAGGCATCGCCTCCGTCCGCCGTACCGACAATAATCACCGTCGGCACCGCGGTCGAGGCGGCGTCTGCCGCATCCTTGGCGTCTTGAATGGCCGTGTTGGCCCATTGGTTCGCGATATCCCAGGCCGCGCCCAAAGTGGTGCTGGCGATGCTCAACCCGGAATTCGCGTTGGCCAATTGCTCCACTTGAAAGGCGTTCCCCAGAACCAGGGTGTTGAAGCTGTTCTGGGCGGCATCCAGGGTTTGTTTGTCAAACGTTTCGTTGAGGCACGCCTGCCGCAGGGCATCCGACGCCGCCACGACGGCAGAAATGGCCGCCTGAATCTGCCCGGGGGAACTCCGGTGCGCGGTCCAAGTGGGGGGCTTGTCAAAGAAGCCGTCGGGCCCGATGTAAATCGGCACCACGCTGGAACTGTTGGTATATCCCGGCGCGGTGCTGGCCATGATGGAGTTGAAATCCGAATACATTTTCGAATTCCAATCGGTGGGCAACGACTGCACATCAATATAAAAAGTCTGCCCCGCTTGGGCGGCATCAATTTGATTGAAGGTGTTGGTCGTGGGCGTCTCCACATAGGTGTAGTGCAGCAGGTCCGGCCCATTGTAGCCTTGCGGGTAAATGCCACCCGGCCCGATATCCTCGGGATAGGGGGTGCCGTAGAGGTCGATCAACTGGTTGTTGTACGCCAATTCCTGGGCCACCACCCCGGCTTGGAAATCGGCGAGCGAATCTTCCTCGGACCGCATGGTTTGCCGCACGGATTGGGCGTCATTGAACGCCACGGCGGCGTTGTTCAATGCCTGCACCGCCCGTTCATAAATCTGCTCGAAGTGGGTCATGGGATTGGCACCCGTGACCTGCTGCGGGTTGATATCAAACGGAATCGCGTTTTGCGCGAGATTGAAGGGCGTGAAGCCGGCTTCCGCATTGTCCATGGCCAACTGCAAGGCATTGCCCTGCCGGGGCAATTCGCCCAACTCCGCGACCGTGGTGCGATCCACCTTCTGAATCCCTTGGTGGTTGGGGTTGGGATCCACGGGAGGGAGAATCGAATTGCCGACCAACCAATTGATGTAGGCACCTTGGGCGATGCGCGCCGACCATTGATCCAAGCCCCAATACCGCACCACGGGCACCGTCCGCCCGCCGGCCAGATACGTGCGGGGGGGCGAATTGGTGTACGGGGCGTCCAAATACGCCCAACCGCCCGCCGTTCCCGGCACGTAACCCTCCCGCCAGGTCAAATCAAAGATTTGCTGGCCCACTTTGGCCAGCGAACCCGCCGTGGCGGCGAAATTGCGCTCGTGCATGTAATTCACCGCCACCGTCGCGCCCAAAATGTTGACACTGTCCGGCTGCGGCACCCAATCGAAATTGGGATTCATGTAGAGCGAATAATAATTGCCCAATGAAGTCAGGAAATGCCCGTACGCGTCACCGTGCCCCATCGGATACAAAATCGCCGCATCCGCCGCATTCACAATCCCGTCGTGGTTTTGATCCAAAATATTGTAGTTTTCGGCGTAAATCACCTCCCCGGCCGCGATGCCATGGGTGTAATTCCAATACAACCGGTTGTACACCGGAGAAGTCGTGACGGTCGTCACACTGTCATCCCGGCCGCGCAGCAGCGCCAATTCCTGCTCCAGGAGCGATGGCTCCTCGCCTTGGAAAGCGAACAGTGCGGTGGCGATGTTGGCGTAAGATTGGCTTTTGGACCCGATGGAGATCGTCGGATCGTTGGCGTCCGTGTACGCGTCATTGGCCACGTAATTATAGAGGTCGCTCAGTTCACCCGCGGCCAGCAGCAGGGCGTCATTGGCCGGGCCGTAATTGTATCCGGCGTTGATGCTCAGGGCTTTGCCGCGGTTGAGCACCGTTTCATAAATTTGAATCAACCCGGCATTGGTCAGGCTGGACGCATTCAAAGCAATGTCCCCCTGCCAACGGGAACCGGCGGCGGTCAGGATATCCGCCGTGGTGTTGACCGGGTTGTTGAACAGATCGGACGTGGTTTGATCAAAGGGATTGATCCCCTCCAGCACGCGCTTGATGTATCCGGGGGCAAAAGCCGGCGTGGTCCAGGCCGACCAGGCCGTGTTGGCCGCCGGCGCCGCCGAGTCGATCTCCCGATACCGCACGGTCACGAAGTTGTCCGACAAACTCTGAATCCCGGCGCCCCCCATGGTGTAATGCGCCACATCGATCCCATTCGTCAAAGACGGCCAGATCGACGGATCGCTGGTGGGCAGCAAGCCGTTCATCGGCGGAATGATGCGCCAGTCGTATTGATAATTGGCGGTCAGGCCCCCCAAATCCAAAGTATGTTGAAAGGAAATGGATTCGCTGAGCGGGTTGGGATCATACACCGTCACCAACTGGCCCGGGTACAGCCCGGTGCCGGCGGACGGCGAGACGTATTCCCCCACCCGGGCCACATAAACCGTCACGGGCTGGCCCGCCAGCCGGGGGTCCATGGAGTTGCCCACCACAAAGCTGATGTACCCCAACCCAGGCCCGCCGGCGCTCAAAGCATAGGAGTCCACCTGTTGATTCGCGTTGCTGATGACCACCGGCGAATTCACCCCCACGGTTTGGGTAAAGCCGGGGTCCACCAAATAACTCCCCGGACCGTTCGCGTGGTCATCAAAGGTGTAGAGGGGAACGGAGAGGGCGTTCACCGTGGCGGCCCAAGCGGGGTATCCCGGGTCGCTCGCCTGGCACAAATTGAGCACAGCCGCCAAGTCGGCGCCATTGAGGACATTCAAAAACACATAGCTGTCCCCCACCGTCTGGTTTTCAAATTGCCCGGCCAGGACCAAATTAGTGGTGTTCGGATCAAACCACACCCGGTTCACCAAATTCGGCGGCAAGTTCTGGAAGTAATACAAGCCTTCGTAGCTGGAGCTGACCACGGTGTTGGGCAGTCCGGTGAGCCCGTTGGTGGCCAAGCCCGCCTGCTTCTCCACCGTCGGGTCGATCAAAGTAACGCTTTGGTAGGTGGTGGGCTGCGTGACATCGTTGGTGGCAATGGATTGCTGGTAGAGCACCTGCACCCCGCTCTGGCCCCGAATCGCCGGCAGGTTGTTGACCGGCACGGTGAGGGTTTGCCCGGCGTAGAGCGTTGGGACGGGCTGCTGGTTCACGATGGAAGGCCAGACGGGCCGGTAAACAATATCCCGGCTCGTGGTGTTCTGGCTGGTGGGATCCCCGTTGAACCCGCCGGCCCCGTCGGCCGGAAGGAGGTACGGCACGATCTGGCCGTTGGTGGGCGGGGATGCGTAGCCGGGCCAGTCGAAGATGTTCTGGTTCTCATAGTAATACCGCATGGTAAAACTATTGTTGAGCGCCGGCGACGCGGCGAGAAACGGCGGGCGGTTGCTGAACGTGACGGTGGTGGCGGAGTACTGGTTCGTGCTGGTCACAGCCAAGGGTGCCTGGGCCACGATCGACCCGTTCCGCCCCACGGTCAACGTGAGGAGGTTGGTGATCAATGAGTTGTCACTCGTGTCCTGGGTGATGATGCTCACCGGGTAAACATTCGTGCGGGTGGGCGTGCCAGTGATGCCAAAGCCATGGGGCGTGAGGCCAATGCTCAAGCCCGGAGGCAAATTGCTCGCGGACATGGTCAGCGCGTCCGGTTGCCGCGAAAGATGCAGGTAATAGGCATAAGGCTGGTTCACCACCGCCGTGCCCGCCGGCAGCGCGCCGAAAGTGTTGTTCGCCGCATTGTAAGCGCCCACCTGCAAGGGGGGTAAACCGGCGTGCTGGCCGCGGTAAACCCAGAACTGGTGCTTGCGGTCCTGAAACGTGAAGCCGCCATAAAGGCCCTGGGGCGAACCGCCGGGCAGATTGGCCCAATTCGCGGGAAGATCCCCGGAGGTGCCGGCCGGCGACGTATTGAAATTGACCGCCGAGCTGCCCGCGCCTTGGATCGGGAGTGGCAGCAGCGGCAACGGCATCGGGGCCTGAATCAAGGTGCCCGCGGCCACGACGTAATCGAACATCACGCCGCGCTCCGGCGCCTCCCGCCGCACCCAATACGGCACCATGGCGGGCCGGCCGTCGGCCGCGAGGCACTCGATGAGGACGAAGGGCGCGGAGGAATACCCGGTGGCGTTGGTGAGGTTCAGATCGTCGCGCAGGGCGTACGCGGCGCCGCCGAGAATCTGCGCGTGCTCCTCATTCGGATTGTAACCGGGCAGCGTCGGGTCGTTCTGAGCGTAAATGGCGGGTGAGGTCAGGCCCGCCAGCGGGCCGGTCCCGTAGTTGTCGGCGAGAATGATTTGGTTCGTGGGGGCCGTGGGCCATTGAATGACATAATGCCCCAGCACCGCCGGCCAATAACTGTGCGCGAAACCCTGGTTCGTGTTGACGTTGTCCGTGCGAAACCACATGACCTCCAGCACATTGGCCCCGGGAATGGCGTTCACCGGAATAATCGCCCCCTTGCCCGCGGCCGGGAACCCGACCACGAAGGGATCCGAATAGGCGTAAGGATTAAAGCTGTTGCCGTAATTGGTGAGAATTGAGCCCGCCAAATACGCGCCGCCCGCCGAACCCAATTCGCCCGCGGGGGCCGTGATGCGGTCGCCCACGTTCACCGTGTTGGTGATCACATAAGGGGTATTGGCCGGGTTGGTGAAAGTCAGGACCAGCGTGTTGGAGTTCCACGCGACCAAATTCGTGGCCACACTGTTCGCGAGCAGGGCGTTGTTCTCCAGACCCAAATCCAGCCACGAGAAAACCCGCTCGTAAGCCACGTTCCCGCCCGAGCGAAACTGCAGCAAGGTGCGGTGCGCGGGGTGATCCAGGTCCAAAAAGGTGTAAAACAAAGCGGAGGACGGCAGTTGGGCGAGATTCGGAATCAGGGTTTCAAAATCCTGGTAGGCGATCGTGGGCGCTTCCGCCGTGGGCAGTTGCACCGCCGTCCAAGCCGCCTGGGCGGCATTGGTGACATACGGGCGGGAGTAATTCACATATTCCGCCGGGTCGGCGGGCCAGTATTCGTGATAACGATTGAAGAGGTAAGGCCACTGCAAACCCGCCACCCCGGTGGTCAACCAATAGCATTGAAAGTCATTCAGATTGGCCGTGTAGCGCGTGGCCCACAGATTGAGCCCGCCGCCGGGCAAATCCTGCCGGTAATAGAAAGCCGCCGCGCTGCCCAGCGGACTGGCCACCAAGGCGGAATCATCGGCGCCAGTGGCGTAGCCGGGTACCCGGGTGCCCAATTCCACATTGATATCCGTCGGCACCGGCTGCGGCGCGACGTCCAGGATTTCAGAGCCCAAAAACCGTCGGTTGCCGTTCCCCAAGGGTTCGCCCAGCAACTCGAGGAAGACCCGCCCCGTGACGTTGTCCGCCCGGATCACATTGGCCGAGGAATCGAACCAGATCGTGTTGGTGGCCGTGCCCACAAATGTCGCGGTGTCGCCGGGAAAGGGCACCGATTGGGGAAACGTGGAGCTGTAGATGATGTTGACCACGTTGACCTGGGCCTTGGGCACGGTGATGGGATAGCCGGTGTTTTGGTAGGCCCCCTCGGTCCAATACATTTTTTGCGGCGTCTTTACCGCGGTGCCGGACACCAAATAAACATTGGTGTAAACCAGATAATAGGCCGTGCCCTGTTGGATGTAACCCACATTGGCGGCCAGGTTGGTCGGCAGGGTCGTGGTGGGCACCGATTTTTCCCACAGCACGACGGCCTGGCCGGGCTGCGTGGCGAAAACATTGCCCGCGTTGGGGCTGTAATAGTAGGAGGTATTGGTCACCCCCGGCGGGCTGTAGGGCGCGGGAAACCAGTAGGTGAGATTGGCGCCGTTGGTGAGGGAATTTCCGTTTTCGTCGGTGGCCGGGGGCGCTATGACCGCGCCGAAGGGGAAGGACTTAAGGCGGTTCAGATAGGGCGCCCCGATCTGGGCGGCGCGCAAGACGGCGACGACGGCGCCGCCATTGGTCGCTTTCGCGCTGGGCCAACCCAGCGCCGCGGCCGATTGGGCAAAGTTGGTGGCCCCATGGGACAGGTTGGTCGAAGTCTGGGTGGGGATCGCGGAAACGCTCGCGAAAATGCCAAACTGACCGCCGCTGGGCGGCACTTGGGGAAACAACACCGAATTGGTGCTGAAGGAGTTTTGGGCGCTCGGGGTCGGGGCCCGGCCATCCGAACCGACGGGGAGATTGGTGATGGAGCTCAAGGGCACGCCCCGCAGGGATTGCCAGTTCACACTGGGATAGCGCAAACGGTTGTAGCCCGCGTTGGTATTGTCCAGGAAGGCCGCCTGATCGACGTACAGGGGCGCCGTCGGAATCTGGGCTTGGGCGCCGGCTCCCGGAAACAGGAGCCAAACGCCGAGCATCCCGCCCGCCAAGCGAACCGCCCGGGACCGCCGAACGGCGGACCACCTTTGCGTTAACGATTTCATGGTCAATTCTCTGCGCTAAAATCCACCCACGAACTGGCTGTCCATTGCTTGCCAACGTGCGGAGGCTTATTCCCGGTCCAAGGAGGCGCGTTCGGTGCGGCGGGCGGCTTCGTTCAGGCGGCTTTCGATCCGGGCCAAACGGGCCTCGCGCGCTTGGTCGCGGGCTTTCAGCTCCTGCAATTCGGCGGAGAGTCCCTTCACTTGGGCGGTCAGGTCGGCAATCCGTGCGTCCTTGGCCTGGGACTGCCGCGCCACTTCCTGGGTGGCCGAGACGTTCAACATGGCGATGGCTTCATAATCAATCGAGCGACAATCCTTGACCTCCCGGCCATACACAAAAATGTCCGGGTTGCCGGGTTTGAATTCGGTCCGGAAGCAGCCCGTGCCCACTTCAAGAACGTCATAGATGCCCTCCGATTTCTCCGCGTGCAGCCGGACCCGGTCGCCCACCTTCAAGTCCGTGCTCAATTGCACCCAACCATCACGAATCGTGGCTTTTTGGTAAATATCCGGCACCACGTCGGTCATCGTGAACACCGCGCGGGGATAGACCTTTTCCACCTCTTGGGCGATCAACTTTTTCTGCACATTTGTCCCTTTGGCCAACGTGTCGCGGTAGGTATAATCGGTGACCTTGAGTTGCAAGAGGGTATCCAAATCCAGCCGGCCGTCCGAACGCCCTTGGACAATCTTGAGACGGGCGTCAGAAATGGCGCGAAAATTGCTAGTGCTGACGATGTCACCATTGGCATAAATGCAAGCGGGCGAAGTAAATCCACCACCGCTTCCGATACCATTCCAAACCATCCAATAATTGGCGCTGCCCGTGCTCCAACTCCCGAGCTGGCCGCCGATCTCCAATGCGGCATGGGTGGGGTTGGAAGTGCCGATTCCCACACAGCCGTTCCCCTTGATGCGCATGGTTTCTGTCAAGTGAAGGGTGGTGCCATAACCGAACACCACATCACTGGAGGCATTGTCAGAATGCAAAGTTAATTGCCCGGGCGCGACCCCAATACCAAACGAAGTATTGGTACCACCACCGGCCTGCCACATGACAATCCTGTCACCGAGAGGAGCGTTTGCAAAGGTGAGTGGTGCGGAGGGCGCGTTGTTACCAATGCCGACATTGCCAGTGCTAAAATACACATTGGTCCCACTGGCGGTCCAAACGCCGCCGCCCAAAAAATTGGTGGCGTACGTCGCATACGTGGCATTGACCGCATTGATTGAGTTGGATGCGTTGACGGCATTGAGCGCGTTTGTC
>CAIYZC010000495.1 GCA_903930565.1 uncultured Pedosphaera sp. | reverse complement strand
TTGAGGGAGAATGGTTTGACGGATTGACTCATGAGGAGGATTTGAAGAGGGCGAGACTAAACAAATCGCTTTCTACCGGGCGGCGGCGTTTGCGGCCTTCCGGAGGTCTCTCACCGTCCGACAATGCAAAAAACAAGGCGCGACGCCAGCCGCGCTGGGTGTCCTCCGGCAGGCCGGCCTCGGCGACGGTCATGGTAAACAGCCACCAGCGTTCCTCGGGGCGGAGCGCGGCCCATTTGCTGCAAATCACGGGAAGTTGGTTGTCGGTCGCGGTCTCGGCGGCCCAAGCCAGCACACAGAGTTCCTTGCCGAGCAACCGATCCACGAGATTGGTGCCGCTGTGCCATCGGCCGGTGGTAACTTTGGCGGCTTTTAACCGGTCGTTGAACTCGCGACGGGCGATGTCCGCTATGCCCGCCCAAACCGGACGGCTCAGGATGGCGCGTTCTTCGTCCTTGGGGATGCCGCTTTCCTGGCCGCGATACCCGTAATCTTCAACAATGCGAACGCCCTCGGTGCGCACAGCCGGAATTTCGACGCGAAACAGGTGTGCGCCGAATTTATCGGGCGCACCGAAATCCACGAATTGGAGTTTCTCGCTCATTGTTCCACGTCGCCGGTATGCAGTTCCATGCCGAGTTTTTCCGCAAAATCCTTCAAGTCGTGGCCGGAATTGAAGTGCGCCTTGCGGAAGGTCATGGTGACGGGCGTGGTCGGCTCGAATTTTTCCAGCGAAAGGACTTTTTCGAGCAGTCCCTGGATGAACGGGGCCGACACCGGAATATCACCGACGGTCAAACCGACCATCTGGCTGCCCTGACCGACATTGACCATGACGCCCTCGAAGGTGGCGGATTTTTCAGCGGCTTGCTTGAGGCCATCAAAAGTCCTGGTGCGCGAGTCGAGTTTGCGGCCCGTGCGGGAAACCAGACGGGCGGGTTTGACGTCATCTACATGCACGCCTTTTTTGCCCAAGGCGGGATAGCGGAACTCTTTTTTATCCTCCAGACCGGAAGCCTCGGCAAAAGCGCGGAGAATCACCTCGCCGTTGCCAATCTCGACCGGCTTGTTGTAAAGCGCGCCTTCGCGGGGTTCCTCACCGCCGAGGGTGTAGCGGATTTTGCCGGTGGGCGCGACGAGCAGCTCAACACTGCGCTTGCCGCCTTTTTCGCTGAGGTTGTTGCGAAGGACGAGTTTGTTTGACCAGGTGACGACGTCACCGGTCTCGTTCTGGCCGGAAGGATCCACGACAAGAAAATTCACGCGGAGCGCCTTGGTGGTGTGGAACTGGTCCTTGAGCAGCGGGCTTTTTTCAGTGACCGGGCCGTCTTCGGCAATATGGATGCGCGGGGCCGGGCCGGCGTTCTGGGGATTCACGCGCAAGCGGACTTCGCCCGCGTCATTGGGTTCGGATTCGGCGATCACCTGAACCGAAGTTTTCTTTTTTTTCGGTTTCTTGGTGACGTAGCCGTTGCCGAGGTCTTCCCAGAGGCCACGATTGCAGGCGATGGATTTCAGGGTGTCGAGGCCCTTGGGCGGGAGCCAATTCATGCCAGCCTGTTCGGTGTAGCGGTCGGCCACGTCGGACCAGCGGGCTTCATCCTGATTCTCCGGCCAAAGCAAATCCTGGGCTTTGTCGCGGATAGGATCAAACTCCTTTTCGACATCGAGATACAATTTGAGCGGATTGGACGTGAGGGTTTTTTCCACCTGCGCTTCACCGTCAAACGGCAGCTTGGTATCGCGAGCCATGTCGAGGTTCTTGGGGGCGAGCTGCGGCGGCTTGCCGGCGCGCTGGATGGGGAACAACACCTTGTCGAACAGATTCAGGACGGTGGAATTAAAATCCTGTTCGTAGCTCTGCTGCTTCTTTTCCAAATCGTCGCGCTGCGGGTGTCCCTTGGGGATGCGGCCGTCGGCCTTGTTCACGGCGTAAACCTGCCGCGCCGCTTTTTCGACACTGCCCATGGCGGTCTTGTCGCCGGTCAGCACGCACAGGTTATTTTTCTGGCTGAGGCCGTCGAAAAATTTCTGAACTTC
>CAIYZC010000494.1 GCA_903930565.1 uncultured Pedosphaera sp. | reverse complement strand
TCCGCACTCCACAACGCTGGCGCGCGGGCGGATGACCGGGAAACGATGGCGCGTGGGGGCTGGGTATGGTTTGGGCCGCTTTTTGGTGGGGAAATGCCCGTCGGGCCTTCGGTGAGTGCGTAGGGTTGGGGCGGTGGGGGCGCAAGGGGACCGGAGCCGTTATCCGCTCGGAGTCTTTTGGTGGTTGATCGCGGCTGGTCCGATCGAGCGGAACTTCATTCCGCACTCCACAACGCTGGCGCGGGCGGATGACCGGGAACCGATGGCGCATGGGGGCTGGGTATGGTTTGGGCCGCTTTTTGTGGGAAATGCCCGTCGGGCCTTCGGTGAGCGCGTAAGACTTGGGACGGGCAGCTCGCGCATTGACGCCGAGAAGCTCGGATTATGAACCACAAAAAGGAGGGCGCGCCTCGGAACGACACCGGGCGCGCCCTCGCGGCTTTGCATCACCGCACTTCCGCCGCCGCCAGCAACCCAAGCGGCGGCAAGCCAAACCGGCATCAAGGCGACTTGATGCGGTAGAACGTCTGGGCGTTCGTGGCGCCCGTCACCATGTAGGTCACCGGACCGGAGCCGAAGGTCCCGCTGCCCAGCACCGTCCAGGAGGCCACCGGCAGGGCCAAATTGGTGCTGCTGAGCACGGAGTAGGTCTGACCGCTCGACGCGCTAAACGTCAAGGGAAGTAAGCCACCCTGCAGCGGCCCAAAACTGACGATGGCGGGGACCACCAGCGGCGCGGCATAATTCACCACCAAGTTGTTGCCTTGCACCGCCACGCTGAAGGTGCCGCTGAAGGCATTGCTGAAACTGGAGGTGGCGATGGTGAACTTGTTGGCGGCAAAGTTTTGAATGCCCCCGGAAGCAGTGGCAATGACCCACGAGTAGTTGGAACCGCTTTTGAAATCCGGCACCAACCCAGGCGTGGTGCTGTTGGTCATCGAAACGAGTTGGATGACGAAATTGCTCCCCGCCGTGGCCTGCAGATTCAAGGTGCCCAGGATGTTCAGCAGGTCCCGGGAGGCGCTGTTGGTCGCGCCACCCACCTCGAAACGATAAGCCCCGCCGCTGTTCCACGTCTGGCTGCCGGTCTGGAGCGCGCCCACCGCGGAATTGCCGGGGGAAACCGTGCCGTTGACCGTCACGCCGCCGCCAATGGTGCCGGTGCCGCCCAGGGTGGCTCCCGCCAGGACAGTCGCCGGGCCGGCAATCGAGCCGTTGACCAGCAGCGAGCCGCCGCTGACAATCGTGCTGCCGGTATAAGTGTGGGCATTCGTGAGCGTCAAGGTGCCCACTCCGCTCTTGGTCAGTTTGCCGGCCGTGGTGGCATCAGCGAAACTTTGGCCAATCGTGATGTTTTTCCCGCTGGCCACGTTGAAATTCGCGCCGTTGGTGGTGAGACTGGCCGTGGTCAACCCGCGCAAGTAAGCCGCGCTCGCGGCCTGCGGCGCGAGCGAGCCGGTCGTAAAGTCAAACGTGATGGTTGCCGGCCCGGTTGGCACGGGGAACGCGGGGAGCGTCACCAGGGCCGAACCACCCAAGGTAATCGCGGCGGTGCTGCCCGCGGAGGCCACCAAATTTTGAAAATTGGTGGCCGTGAAGGTGCCACCCGTAATGTTGAAGGTGGCGGTGGTGCCCGAAGAGCCACTCTGGCCGCCGACGGACAAGTAGTTCACGGTGGCGCTGCCCCCGGTTTGCATATACGCCACGGTGCAACCCGCGTTGCCCGCGTCATCGCGTCCCACGGCCAATTCACCCAATCCCAAAGCGAGATTGCCAGTGCCGCTCAAGTTGAAGATCCCCGAGCAGGAGGGATTCACCCCGATCATGACCCCGCGCCCGCTGCTGGCAAAACTCGTGAGCGTGCCACCGCTCAGATTATAGATTCCGGTACTGCCGGAGTTGGGGGTGTTGCCCAGCAGCAAACCGTTGCCGCTGGCGAAAGAAACGGTGCCGGCCGTTTGATTGACGGTACCCATGCCACCCAGGTTGCCGACGTAAATGCTATGGCTACCCAGATTGTAGCCGGCGGCGCCCCCGAGTCCGAGGGTGGCCGTGGGCCCTTGCGACACGTAAATGGTGCCGAGAATATTCGTGGACCAGCCCGCAAGATCGAGCTCGCCCGAAGTCACCGTGATGGTCCCGGCAAAGCTGTTGGATCCAGCCAGCAAGGAAGTTCCGGCGCTGGCGTGGGTCAGCGTGACCCCGGCACCCGCGATGACGCCGGCGGCCGACTCATTGAGGACGGCGTTGTTGTTGACCGTGATGCTCGAGCCGGTGTTTGGCCCGGTGAGGTTCAAGGTGCCCGCATTAACCGTCGTGGCCCCACTGTAGGTGTTCGTGCCGGCCAGGGTCAAAGTGCCGGTGCCATTCTGCTCCAAGGCACCGAGGCCGCTGATACCGCCGCCGACGGCCAAGACATCGCTTCGATTGAATTGCAGGTCGGCATTGTCCACAATCGGTCCGGAGCCGAGCGCGCCACTGGTGCCGCCGTTGCCGACTTGCACGCTGCCATTGTTAATGGCGGTGCGGCCGGTGTAGCTGTTGTTGTTAAGGATTGTAAGAATGCCCGAGCCGTCCAGTTCCAGCGAAGCCGCGCCCGCGATACCCTGGCTGCCTTGCAGCGTGTAACCGTGGGTATAGTTGTTGAAGGTAACGGCCGCCGCCGCCGCGATCGCCGAATTCCCCGGGGTCACATTGGCGACGGAGAGGTCCACAATCGTGGAGCCCGTGCCCACGGAATCGTCGAACAAGACGTTCACGCCGTTGGCGTAATCCGCCGGACTGCCGTTGAGCGTCCAATTCCGGGAGCCGCCGATGGCGTTGATGCTCCACTGGCTGCTTTGCGCGCCGCTCCACGTGAGCACGGGGGTGACGGAGATTTGCACGGCACCGGCGGAGTTCAGCAGCTGATAATTCGCACCGGGCGGCACGTTGCCCAGCCGGTAGGCGCTGAACCCGCTGCCTTGGAGGCTGCCGCTGTAATTAATGAGGGTGTAAGTGCCAACGGCCAGCGGCGAACCGGTGAGGTTGATGGTGATGGAGCCAGGGCCACCGTTGTTGGCGAGGCCATTGTTGGCGGAAACGGTAAGCTGGCCGCTGCCGGCCACGTTGAAACTCATCACGGCGCTGTTGGCGACCGCCAGGCCGGCCACTGCGCCGGCCCCGGACAGGCTCACTTTGCCGCCGTCGTTGACGAGCACCGGGCCGCCGAGGCTGCCACTGTTGAAATCAAGGGTGGCACCACTGCCCACGGTCGTATTGCCGGTGAAGGGGTTCGCGTTGCCCAGCGACAGGATGCCGGTGCCGGCATTGGTGAGGCTGCCGCCGCCGCTGATGACCCCGCCCAACGCCGTGCTGCTGCTGCTGGTGAAGTTCAGGGCCGCGCCGCCGGCGATGGCGATGTTTCCGGAGTAGGACCCGGCGCCCAACAGGCCCACGCCGCCGATTTCGAGGATGCCGTTGTTGATGGTCGTCGCTTCCGTGTAGGTATTCGTAGCGGTGAGCACCAGTTTGCCGGCCCCGCTCTTGGTCAGCCCGAAAGTATCGCGGCCCGAAATGCCGAGCTGCCCCGAAAAGGTGAAGTTAGATGCGTTGTTCACCGTCAGGATCGCGGCCGCTCCGCTGTTCAAAATCTGCTGGAGCCGGCTGCTGCGCACAATGTTGGTCAAGCCGGCGATGGTCTGGTTAAATCCGTTCAAATCCAGGGCCACCGTCCGCCCGGAGCTGTCCAGACCATCCAAGGTCAGCACCGTGTTCGTCGGCAGCGCGTTATCAATGCCGAGCGCGACATACAAATTGAGACCCGCATTGCCATTCAGGTCGCAAGTGATCAGCGTGCTGCCGGCGTAGGTGCTTTGGGCGTTGAGAACGATGTAGGGGTTGTTACCGCTCACGCACTCGCCTTGGAAGGCCACATTGCCGGCCCCGGTAATCGGCCCGTTCAAGATCAGATAGGCGTCGGCGGCTTTGTCGCCATAGATGAAGGCAGTGGTGCCAGTGGCACCCAACGTGATCGGGGCATTGATGGTCGGAGTAAGTCCCGTGCCCATGTTGGGCAGCAGGCCGGCGCCGCCGGCCAGCGTAATCCCGGTGGCGGTGGAAAGGGAATTGGGGTCACCCAAGGTGACGGTGCCCGCATTCACGGTCACCGTTCCGGTGAAGGTGTTGGCCGTCTGGAGCACGAGCTGACCGGTGCCATTCTTGACGAGATTGAGGCTGCCGGCGGTATTCTGCAACACGCCGGTGAAAGTGCTGTTGGCATTGTTGCTGCCGACGGCCAGGACCGGCGAACCGCCGGCAATGGTGTCCACCACCCCGCTGCCGTTCAAGCTGTTGACGGCCACGGAGAAGGTGTTGAGGTCGAACGTGGCACCGGTATTGACGGTCAAGCTGCCTTTGCCGGTGCCCACGGGGAGGACGTTGGGGGCACCGAGTTTCAGCGTGCCGGCATTGACGGTGGTGTTGCCGCTATAGGAGTTGCTGGCGGTGGCGAGGGTCAGCGTCATGGTATTGGCGGCGTCCAGCGTCAGGCTGCCGTTACCCGCAATCCCGCCCGTGCCGGTGAGGGTATAATTGTGGTTGCTGCTCAGCAGGGTCACACTCACCGGCGAGAAGACGGAGTTGAGCGTGATGGTCGGATTGCCGGTGGCGGCGGGGGCGTCACCGAACACCACCAAATCACTAGGGTTGATGTAGGTCGAGACCGCCAGCGCGGCGTTCAGCCAGTTGGGCGTGGTCTTATCCCAAACGCCATTGCCGGTGTTCCAACTCAACGGTTCCCGGATGCTGGTCACCGCATAATACAAGTTGGTGCCCGAGACCCGGAGGTTGCCGTTGACACCGGGGGGCGTAATCACCGTCGCAAACGCGGAAGTGTCGGCCGGGCCGGGGCCGGCCCACGAGATCAACGGATAAGTTTGACCGCTCACCAAGGCGGTGCCGTTGATCTGCAGCGTCAGGTTCGCGCCCAGGGCCAAGCCGGCGAGCGAGAGCGGCGCGGCATTGGTGCCGGGCAGGATGGCGCCATAATCAATGACCAGGGTGCTGTTGTCGGCGTTCGTCCACGTACCCGGGATGATTAACTGCGCGTCGGTGGCGGTCACCATGACACTGTTCGTGGCGCCGCCGTTCACGAAGACCCCCGTGGTGCCGTAGGGCGCCGTCGCCATAACGAGGGTGCCATTGCTGCAGATGGTCGTGCCGGTGTAGGTGTTCGCGTTGGTGAGGACGAGGGTGCCGGGGCCGATCTTGGCGAGTCCTTGAGTGCCCGCGATGATCGTCTGAACGGTAAGGGTGCGTTCCAGCTGGGTGACGTTCATCGTCGGGAAGCCGCTGTTGACCTGCAAGGTCATAATGTTGTTCCCGGTGCTGATGGCCACGGTGAAATCATTCGCGTTCGCCGGATCGGTAAACCAGATGTTCCCGATGGTCCGAGTGACATTATAAGTGCTTACGTAGCCGTTGAGGAAAGTATTGGTAAAATACGCCGTAGCGCCGACGCCGTTGGCGAGTTGGCCGCTCGGCTGCCAGTTGGCAACCCCGCCCCAAATGGCTTGGTTGAAGGCTTGGGCGCCTTTGCCAACCCAAAAGCCGTCCGTGGCGGCGGCCAGGCCGGTCGTCGCCAGGAGGATGGCGGTGGTCAACCCCGCGAAGGTCCAGCCAGAATTGGATCGGGTGGGCGAGGGGTTGCGTGGCGGATGGTTACTGGGACTGCTGGTTTTCATATTCGAGTTTTGCATGGGTGCGGGGTCGTGCTCGTGGCTTGGGTGGCTCCGTTTTTGGGGATTGGTTGGGGCGCCGGATTTAATCACAGCGCAGGTGCTTGTCGCGGGTCATGACCATGTTTCGTTCTATCACTGCACTATAGCTTGGTTGCTAAAAGTGTCTTGGCCGATTTTGACAGTAAAACGTAAAATTTGGCACACCGAGCCACCCGGCCGCGGATTCGCCCGGCGACGACCGCCGGCCGCCCGCGGTTCCTCGCTCCGGCCGAGGGGTGAGCCCGGACGCATCGGCCGGTGGCATCACCGAATGGGCGGATTTGAGGGGGGCGCGGGCGCAAGCCATGCCTCCGTCCCCGATTAGTGACAGGCACACCCGTGGCCGCAAGCCGCGGCTTTTTTGGCCGCCAAACGTTCCTCGATGCTTTTCGAGGTCGGGGTGATGGAAAGCCCCCCCAGGGCCGTGCACCGCAACTCCCGCGGCATTTGGCCACCCACCCGCTCGGCGGTGGCGATCACCTCGTCCAGCGGGATCACGGGATCGTAATCCGCCAACGCCATGTTCGCGCAGAGGAGGGCATTGCCGGCGGCCATCACGTTTTTACCCAGGCACGGGGCTTCGACGCGATTGGCAATGGGGTCGCAGATCAAACCCAGCATGCTCTGGAACGCCAGCGACGACGCCGCCACCGATTGCGCGAGCGTGCCGCCGGCCATGCCCACCAGGGCCGCCGCCGCCATGCACGCGGCGGAACCGCCTTCCGCCTGACAGCCACCCACTTCCGCGGCAAAGGTCCAGCGGGTGGCAATAAACACACCGAAGAGGCCGGCGGCCAGCAGGGCTTTCGCCATGGCGAGTTCGTCCAGATTCAGTTCTTCGGCCAGCGCGATCACCACTCCCGGCAGGGCGGCACATGCCCCGGCCGTCGGAGCGGCCACAATCACGCCCATGGAGCTCTTCACTTCCATCAGCGCCGTGACGTAGAGAACCGCGCGATTGAGCCCCCCGCCGTTGAGCAACCGACCCGCGGTTAACAATTCCTGAAACTTGCCACTTTGGTGACCCAGCACCCGGTCTTCGTAGTGGGTGCCGGCGATGCCTTGGGCGATGGACCGCCGCAGAATGCCCACAATCTGCACCATCCGCGCGAGCACGGCTTCCTCCGTCAAACCACCGCGCTGCATTTCGTAGGCCACCGCGAGCCGCCAGGCCGGGGTGTTGCGCCCCCCGTCGTAACGCAGCATTTCCGCGCATGTCGTGAAGGGCACCCGCGTGTCCCGGCGCGACAACACCGGCAACACGGGACCCAGCCGTTTGACCGTGTGAAGGTGGAATTCTCCCGGCAATTGGGCGAGCAGTTGATCGCTGACAAATTCATCCGCTTGCACCGCCACCAGCTGTTCGGCGGCGGACTCGTGCACCAGCACCTCATTGGGGTCCATCAACGTGGCCAGTCGGCGCGCCAGTTCCGGTCCGTCGCCGCGCACCCAGAGGAGGGTGGTAAAACAATCGCCGAACAGGGAGACTTTGAAACCATCCACGTTCAGCACTTCGATCATGCCGCCGCCGGTGGAAATCGCACGGAGAAAGCGCGTCTCACGCCCGGCGCGCAGCGTGAGCCGGTAGGTGTTGGGATGCGGATCGTCCGCGTCCACCGCGGCGATGCGGAGCCGCATTCCCTGATCCCGCAGGATTTGCATCGCCCCCGGCAGGCGGTCATCATCGGTTTCCCACCCCAGCAATCCACCGGCCAACCCCATGTCCGAGCCCTGGCTCTCGTGGGTCGTCACCAGCGAACCTTTCCGGTCAAACTCCACCAGAACTTCGTCCGCGTCCCCCCCCATCAAATCACGCGCCAGCCGGCCGATCCGTAACGCAGCGGCACAATGTGAACTGGACGGCCCGCGCATCACCGGGCCGATCACGTCGTTAAAGATACTTACCAGCATGGCGCACCTGTTTTAACTATTTCCCGGCAATGGACCGCGGCGACCGGCTCGGCCGTGGGCCGCGAGTTCACAGTGCCCACCATACCGTTGCATCCCGACCCGGCTAGGCGTATTCTCGCGGCAGAGTATGAAAATCAGCACAACCAGTGCCGTCGCCGCCAATTTCCCGGCCCGGAACCTGCCGTTGACGGCGGATCTCCTGGCTGAGCTTTTCGACCATGCCCCGGACGTCGCCTTCTTCGTCAAGGACAGCGCGGGACGGTATCTGGCGGTCAATGAATCCCTCGTCAAACGTCACGGTTACCGCTTTAAATCACAGGTTCTGGGCCGGCGCCCTTGCGACATTTGCCCGGGGGACTTTGGCCAGCTTCCCGCCGAGCAGGATGCCCAGGTGTTGCGCACCGGCAAGCCGTTGATCGATCATCTCGAACAGCAATGGTATCTGCCACGCAGGCCCGTCTGGTGCCTGACCACCAAGCTGCCCTTGCGGGATGCCGCGGGCGAGATAGTCGGGCTGATCGGCATCTCGCGCGATGTGCGGGCGCCCGTGGATCTCCGGAATATTCCCGGGGAATTGGCGGCCGTCCTGGAACATTTTGAGAAGAACCTGGCGGAACCCGCCACCCCCTCCAGCCTGGCCCGGCGCGCCGGATTGACGTCCCCCAAATTCGCCCGGCTCATCCACCGCTTCTTCGATCTGACCCCCACCCAATTCCTCAACCAAACCCGCCTGGCGGCCGCGGCGCGGCTGCTCCGCGAAACCAGCCTGGGGGTCTCGGCCATTGCCCAGGAATGCGGCTTCTACGACCACAGCGCATTCAGCCGGGCGTTTCACTCGGCAATGGGCGCGACCCCGAGCGAATACCGCAAGGCCAGGCAGGAAGCCGGCTTGGCGAACAAAAAAACCAGCGACCTTGCCCCCTGACCGGAAGGTTCATCCCCACCAAGGTCGTCGTCCGTTTTCCATCGACCGATCATTGACCAGCTGGATTTGCGCGTGGATCAGCGGAGCGCGATCGTCGCCAACGACTTGCCGGTCACTATTTCCGGCGCGACCAACAAATCGCTTTAAACCACTGGCGACAATTTGCTAGTTTCAGCCCGGCCATGAAAACAGCGCGAACCGCGGGCGCCACCACCAGCGTGCTGAAACGGGCGAAGCAAGTGGCGCTTGGTCCGTCTTTTCCGGCTCGGACAATATGAAATACCGCTCCCTGCGTTTTCTTCTTTTCCTGCTCGGCGCAGTGGCGCTTGGCGCGCCATCCCTTCGCGCGGCCGAAGCGCCCAGGCTAAACCTGCTGTTGATCACCGCCGATGATTTGAACGCCGATTCGCCCGGTTGGATGGGTTCCAAAATGGGGGCCACGCCGACGCTCGACCAACTCGCGGCCAGCGGCCACCGTTTCGTCAATCACCACGTTATCGTGCCCATCTGCCAGCCTTCGCGCGAGGCGCTCATGACCGGCCGGTTGCCCCATCACAGCGGCGCCTTGGGCTTCAACCCGATCAAACCCGGCACCCCGACGCTGGTCACCACGCTCCAAACCGCCGGCTACTACACCGTCGGGATCAACAAGCTCGCCCACATGAAGCCCGCTTCCTGTTTTCCGTGGGAGGAAGCGATTGTGAGCGGATCGGGTAAAAACCCGCCCCTCCTGCGCCGGCAGTTTGCGACCGCGCTGCAAAACGCCGCCCACGCGAACAAGCCCTTTTTCATCAATTTAAACATCACGGATCCGCATCGGCCTTTTCCGGGGGCGACGGCCGGTGACGCGGAAGCCACCGCCGAAGCCGCCGCGCCCGCACGCAACCGGGAAGCCTCCGCCACCCAGCCCGGCCGGCCGCAAACAATGACGGCGGAGGAGGAGGCGAATCAATTCCGGCAAATGAGGTATTACAAACCGGAGGAAGTCAAAGTGCCTGACTTCCTCGAAGACCTGCCGCAGGTCCGGGTAGAAATTGCCCAATACTTCACCGCCGTCGCACGCATGGACCTCTCGCTCAAAGGGGTGCTGGAAGCCCTCCACGACAGCGGCCACGAAAAAGACACGATCATCGTATTTCTGGGTGATAACGGCATGTCTTTCCCCTTTTCCAAGGCCACGGTGTATGTGGACGGAACGTGGGAACCGGTGATTTTGAAATATCCCGGAATGCCCGCGGCCGCGGCGCATGAAGAATTCGTCAGCAGTGTGGATATCATGCCCACGCTGCTGGATTTGCTCGGGGTGAACCCTCCCGAGGGAATCGACGGGCGCTCGTGGCTCCCCCTGCTCCACGGGCAGAAGCAGGAGGCGCGGGATTATGTCATCACCCACGTCAACACGGTGTTTGGCGGCGGCGATTACCCGCAGCGTTGTATTCGCACGAAGGATTGGGCGCTCATCTTTCATGCCTGGCCGGACGGCACGGCGAAGTTCCGCGTGGAAGCCATGAGCGGCTTGACCTATCCGGCGCTGGTCACCGCCGCCAAATCGGACGCGCGCATCGCCGAGCGCGTCCAACAATACCGTGTCGGCGAGCCGCGGATGTTTTTCAACGAGCGCGCCGATGCCACCGAGCGCGTCAACCTCATCCATGATCCACGGAGCCGATCCGAAATCGAGCGACTGGCCAAAATCCTGTTGCGCGAGCTGGAAAAAACCCATGACCCGCAAACGGCCAATTTCCAGAAATCACTGTCGGAATGGCAGGCCAAGCCCGCCATCGAACCGGCCGGGCACGCCCGCAAAGCAGCGGCGGACAGCTTCGAACGGCCGCCCGCGCTGCCCGGCCAGGACAGCGACCCCGTCAGTCCCCACCTGCCCGAACAGGCCTTCGGCGGGTCGCGCACGCCTTCCATTTGGCGTGGCGAAACGAAATCCCCCGGGGCCACCCCGGCGCCGGCGGCAACCGCAGGTCATGCAGGAACGGAAGACCTGGCGCGATCCAGCAAAGGCTTCCGGCCGCGATAGTTCTGAACATTTATGAAAGCAATTTTCATGCTGTGCTTGGTGCTGGGCTCACTCCCGGCGTTGGGCGCCGCGCCAACCCCCACCGCCAAGCCCAACATCGTCTTCATCCTCGCCGACGATCTCGGCTTTTCCGACCTGGGCTGCTATGGCGGCGAGATTCAGACCCCGCAACTGGACGCGCTGGCGATGAACGGGCTGCGCTTCACGCAGTTCTACAACACCGCGCGCTGCTGGCCCACGCGGGGCGCGCTGCTGACCGGCTACTACGCGCAGCAAATCCACCGCGATTCGCTGCCGGAGCTGCGCGGCGGAATCCAAGGGGTGCGCCAGCCCTGGGCGCGGCTGCTGCCGGACTTCCTCAAACCGGCGGGTTATCGCAGCTATCACAGCGGCAAGTGGCACATTGACGGCAAGGTGCTCGCCGGCGGATTCGACCGCTCGCTCGACATCCGAAGTCCCGGCAATTACTTCACCACCCGGGGCACTTTCCGGGACGACGTGGCCGTGAAACCGCCCGCCGATGAAAAGGGCTACTACATTACCATCGCCACGGCCGATCACGCGATCGAGTGCCTGAAGGATCACGCCGCGAATTACGCGGACCGGCCCTTTTTCCAATACATCGCCTTCCACGCGCCGCACTTCCCGCTGCACGCGCTGCCGGAGGACATCGCGAAATATCGGGACAAATATCTCGCGGGCTGGGACGCGATGCGCGCGGCGCGTTTCTCCCGGCAGCAGGCCATGGGCATTACCAGCACCACCCTCTCCGCCCTGGAGCGGGAAGTGGGGCCGCCGGATGTCCAACCCGGGGTGCTGGAAAAACTCGGCCCCGGCGAAGTGAACCGCCCGCTGCCGTGGAACGAACTCAACGAGGAACAGCGCCGTTTCCAAGCCACGAAGATGGCGATTCACGCCGCGATGGTGGATCGCATGGATCACGAAATCGGACGCGTCATCGCGCAGCTCAAGGCGATGGGGGCGTATCAAAACACGCTCATCCTGTTTGCCTCCGACAATGGCGCCAGCGCCGAAATGCTGGTGCGCGATGGCGGCCATGACCAAAGCGCCGCGCCGGGCAGCGCCGCGACGTACTTGAGCCTCGGCCCCGGCTGGTCCAGCACCTCCAACACCCCGCACCGCCGCCACAAAGTCTGGGTGCATGAAGGCGGCATCAGCACGCCGCTGATCGCGCACTGGCCGGCGGGCATCCCGGCAAAGGGCGAACTGCGCCACACGCCCGGGCACGTTATCGACATTGTGCCCACCCTGCTGGAACTCGCCGGCGTCGAGAAGCCGAAGGAATGGAAAGGCGAACCCATCCCGGCCGCGCCCGGCCGGAGCCTGGTGCCCGCTTTTGCCAAGGACGAAATGATTCCGCACGACAGCCTTTGGTGGCTGCACGACGGCCACCGCGCCGTGCGGGTGGGCGATTGGAAACTCGTCGCCACCCGGGGCGGGCCGTGGGAACTTTACGATCTCAAAACGGATCGCGCCGAACAGCACGATCTCGCGGCGAAGTGGCCGGAGAAAGCGAAAGAACTGGAGCAGGCCTGGCAGCGGCAGACCGACAGCTTCACCGAACTGGCCCGCAAGCCGCTCTCCAAATAATCAGACCAGCGACGGGGAAGCCATTCGGCACCAGCGATCAATCCTCATCAGCTCATGCCGGCTGGTGGAGCCGGCCATGGGCACGGCAAGGTTTCCGCCGCGGGGAAGCTCAAGGCAGATCGGAAACCGGGGCACCACGTCCACAGGCAATTTCCCATACGGTCGCCGTTGGTTGACCCAATGGACGAATGCGCCCAAATCGCCGGTGTCCACCCGGATGATCCGGAGGCGGCAGAACAACGCCACCACGGTCCGCAGGAGCATTTTACCGCGGATGGGATTTTGATGGGCGCAGATGGGGG
>CAIYZC010000493.1 GCA_903930565.1 uncultured Pedosphaera sp. | reverse complement strand
GAAGGCTTTGTTCTCACGGAAGACGAGGGAGGCGGAATTGAGGCAGTTACGTTTGCCGGTGGGCTTGGGGCCGTCGTTGAACACGTGGCCAAGGTGGCCGTCGCAGCGGGCGCAAAGAATTTCTTCGCGCACCATGCCGTAGCTGCGGTCGACATGGGTGACCACGTTCTCCGCGGCGATGGGGGCGAAGAAGCTGGGCCAGCCAGTGCCGGATTCGAATTTGGTTTCGGAGGTGAACAAGGGCAGGTCGCAGCAAATGCAATAATACACGCCCGGTTTTTTGTGGTCGTAAAACGCGCCGCAAAACGCCGGTTCGGTCCCTTTGGCCCGGGCGATGCGGTATTGGTCCGGGGTCAGTTGCGCGCGCCATTCGAGGTCGGTTTTCACGACCTTGGCGACGGGCGTGACGGGGCCGAGTTGGCCGTGTTCATCCAAGAGGCGGACAGGCACGGTCCCGGCTTTTTCGGCCGGCTTGGCGCTGTCGCCGGCGCCGGCGGTGATGGCCGCCAACGCGGCCACCAAACACAATCCGCCAAGCAAAACGTAGTAATGGTTCATAAGCATGAAATATGGCGAATCAGTTCTTCAAACCGAGCTTCTTGAGCTTGGGCGCGATGATCCGGGTGCAATACGGGTTCGAGTCCTTGTTCAATTGGTAATAATTCTGGTGGTAATCCTCGGCGGGATAAAACTCCGCGGCGGCGGTGATTTCCGTGACAATGGGGTCCGCGAACTCCTTCGCGGCTTCGGCCTTGGATTTCTCGGCCACAACCTTCTGCGCCGCGGTTTGGTAATAGATGGCGGAGCGGTACTGCGTGCCCGAGTCGTAGCCCTGGCGGTTCAAGGTGGTGGGGTCGTGCGCGTGCCAAAACACCTGCAGGACTTTTTCCAAGCTGGTTTGCTTGGGATTAAAGATGATCTGCGAGACCTCGGCATGGCCGGTGGCGCCGGTGCAGACCTGTTGGTAGCTGGGGCGCACGGTTTTGCCGCCCATGTAGCCGGAGGTGACGGACAGGACGCCGGGCACTTGCTGGAAGACGGCTTCGGTGCACCAGAAGCAACCGGCGCCCAACGTGATGACTTCCGCGCCATCCGGCACCTTGGGCACAGGGAAATAAACGGGGGCATCCTTGGAGCCCTTGCCATCGGACGCGACCAAGCCGGCGACCGCGGCCGCCAGCACCAGCCAACAGATTAAGAGTGATTTCATAAGCATTGTTTCAACCAACCGTTCGTCGGGCGAACCCGCGGTTCCTTACAGTCTACCACATGGACCCGGTGGCGCCGGCCCCGATCAGGCGAAAAAATAGCCCAACTCGCGCAGGGACGACCAATCGCGCGGCCGATCTTCCGTGCGCCGCCCGAGAATGACGTGGTCGAGCACATCGATGCGGAGGAGTTGCCCCGCCCGAATCAAGTCCCGGGTGACCTTGATATCGGCATCCGAGGGCGCGGGATCGCCACTGGGGTGGTTGTGAACCAGAATGAGCGCGGCGGCATTCGCGCTGATGGCGGCCTTGAAAACTTCCCGCGGATGCACCAACAGGGTGTCCAACGTGCCCTGGGTGACTTTTTCGATGCGGATCAAGCGGCGGCGGGTGTTGAGCAGGATGACTTGGAAATGCTCAACCTCCAGCGTGCGAATCTCCTCACGCAAGAGATCGGCGATGGCTTCGGGATTGTCGAGCACCGGCATTTCGGGGCGGACCTCCTTCACCAAGCGCTGCGCCAGGGTGAAGGCGCTCTTGAGGGCGATGGCCTTGTCGCGACCGACCCCCTTGATCTTTTGCAGTTCGGGGAGAGCTGCGCGGGCGAGGGCGTCCAGCGTGCCGAACTGGCTCAGCACGCGTTCCGCGACCGCCACGGCAGAGGCGCCCTGGACGCCCGTGCGGAGCAGGATGGCGATCAATTCGGCGTTTTTAAGCGCGTCGGCGCCCTGCGCCACCAGGCGCTCCCGCGGGCGTTCTTCGGCCGGCATGTCGTGAATGCGGATCCCTGTGCTGCTCATGCGGCGGATTTTTAAGCAAAACTGGAGGCCGCGAAAAGCCAAAAGGCGAAGCCGGGGCAAGATACCGGCGCCCCACTCCGCCAGCGCGACAAAAATCGGGGCGGCCACAAATACCGCGCGGATTGACAAGGGCGGGAAATACCAGCATCTTGGGTGTTCAATGAACTGAGCAGATGCGCAGCAGGCCTTGCATGGAGACTTCGGATTCCAATTGGAGACCTTCACCCAGGAGCACCTTGGGTTCACGCGCCTTCACCCTGATCGAATTATTGGTGGTGATGGCGATCATCGCCATTCTCGCGGGGCTTTTATTGCCCACGCTTTCCCAAGGACGCGAGCGGGCGCGCGCCATTCGCTGCCTGAACAATACCCGACAATTGGAGCTCGCGTGTGCGGCCTATGCCACAGAAAACGGCGACCTGCTGCCGTACAACTTGGGCATGGCCGGAACCTCGTACCGGACGAATTTGAATTGGGTCAACAATGTCATGACCTGGGATTTGAGTGACGACAACACCAACGTGGTGACCCTGACCGAGGCCGGCTTGGGAGCCTTCGTGGGCCGGAACCCAGGGGTCTACCGGTGCCCGGCGGACCGGGCCTTGAGCGCTCCGCAAATCGCCGCCGGCTGGTCGGGCCGGATTCGGAGTTACGCCATGAACGCGATGCTCGGGGACGCGGGCGCCATTTCCGCCGGTGGATTCAACACCAACAACCCCGGTTACACCCAGTTTTTCAAAACGAGCCAGATTCCCCAGCCGGCGGAGATTTTCACCTTCCTCGACGAACACCCCGACAGCGTCAACGACGGCTATTTTATCAACAAAGCCCCGGCGTATGGAGGCCGGAAGGGCAGCCCGGCGCAATGGACCGATTTGCCCGCGTCATACCACTCCCGGGCCACCGCCTTCGCTTACGCCGACGGCCACGCGGCACTGCATTCTTGGACCGATCCGGACACCGTCCACCCACCGCAACCGTTCGCGGCGGATCTCCCCATCGTGCTGATCGATGCCCCGCGACTGGATTTTTACTGGGTGCTGGAGCACATGAGCATAGAAACCTACTGAAATCGAAGGTGGCGCTCCAAGGACGGGCTCAGAGCAAACCACGGAGCGTGCGCTCCTCCACTTCCGCGCCTAGGAAATAGAGTTTGTCGCCCTTGGTCCAAGTCGCGGTCGTCAAGCGATTGATTTTGGTAAATTGCGGGGTTTCCAAGGCCGCTGTGCCGTCGAGACCAGTCCGGTCCACCACGAACAACCAGAAGTTGCCAGGGCCCCCCGGACGAGCGTCCCGGCCCGTGCGGAAGCAAATCAGGGAGACTTTCGCACTATTCCAGTTTTCCACCGCACATCCGAGCAGGGCGGACTCGGTAATGGCCGGCGGCAGCGCATAGTTCGCCGGCGCTTGGTGCGCCGCTAGAAACGCCCGAATTTGGGCGGGATTATTGGTCGTCAATTCCATGCCATAGCCGCGCAGGGCAATGCCGACCATTTGGTGTTGAAATATGTAGAGCGCATCCTGCGGGGCGCGGAGTGGAAAGCGGAGGAAAGCGATGGTGGCCAGAATGGCCAGGACCGCCGCCACGCCCGCCAATTGCACCCAGTTCCGCCGGGGGTTCGCGGCCCTGGCCTGGGCCGCCTGTTCGGAAATGATTTGTTCCCGCAGGCCGGCGGGAGGCTTGATCCGCCGGAATTGGGCGCGCACGGCGGCTTGGGCCGCGCCTTGTTCCTCGAGCCAACGGGCCAACTCGGGGTGCTCCCGCGCCCGAGCGAGCGCCGCCGCGACTTCGGGATCCCCTTCGTCGGCGGCGCCCGGCCGATACCGCCGCAATATCTGTTTAATTTCGTCGTCGTTCACAAGCTGGTGGGTGGGGGATTTTTCCCGGCGGCGATGTCCCGCGCCAGGAGTTGCTGCAACTGGCCAAGACCGCGCGACAGGCGGGACTTCACGGTGCCCACGGGCACCCCCAGGATTTCCGCGATTTCCAAATAGGAGTTGTCCTGCAAATAGAAGAGGGCGACCGGGGCTTGGAAAACCTCCTCCACCTGGGCCAGCGCCGCGAGCACCCGCGCCGTGTCGAGCCGGCTTTCGGACGCCGCCGGCGCCGCCGGCAATTCCGCTGCCGCCGTGTCCAGGTCCACCTGCGGAAAGCGCGTGTGCCGGCGGTGCGAATTCAGAAACTCACGGTGCAGGGTCGTGAACAACCACGTTTTCACTTTGGCGGCGTCGCGCAACTGATGGCCTTTCGCCGCCCACACGACAAAAGTTTGCTGCGTCAAATCACAAGCATCCGCCTCCTCGCGGGTGAGGCTGAAGGCAAACTGATACAAGGGCTCGTAATAGCGAGCGACCAAGCTTTCAAATTCAACGTTTTCCGCCATGTCAGACCATCCATGCTCCAAGCCGCAATCTCATCCTTGGCTCCGACAAATGTCGAGTTCAAATCCCGTGGAGCGCGGGAATGCCCGCCCCCCGGGCCGTTCCCCCGCCAGGACGGGTTGCGATCCGGGTTAGTTTCCCTGCCGCAGCAGGCGGAAGAAACTGGTCGCGGTGTTGTTGGTGATGGAAGCCGTGGAGTTGGTCGTCGTGACGACGGTGGCCCAGTTGACGGCCGGCAAGGTGGCGGATGCCTGCACTTGGAACGGCCCCGCTCCGCCACCCACCCAATTCAAGGTGGTGATGGCGCCATTGTGGGTAATGCCGGTGATCGTCGGCGCGTAGGGTGCGATGCTCCCGAACAAACCGTCGGCCTCTTGATTGATGCCGGCGGTGAAGTAGAGCGTGTGCGCATCGCCGCCGCTGGCGCCGTTGCCGAAAGCCAGCGCCCAAAGGCCGGGCACGGTCAGCGCCTGGCCATTGGCCTGGTTCACGAGCGCCCCCAG
>CAIYZC010000492.1 GCA_903930565.1 uncultured Pedosphaera sp. | reverse complement strand
ATCAATTATGAATTGATGGTGCGGCGCCAGGACGCCCGGTTGGCGGCGGAGGCGGCGAACCATTTCGATGAACTGTTGCCCCTTTGCCGGCACTGGGAAGTGGCGACCTGGGCGCGGGAGCGGAACTGGTGGGACCGGGTGCGGCAACGCCTCGCCCACTTCCTCCTCTCCCGGGTGGATCCGGTGTTCGTCCGGTGGCGGATGAACCGGCTCTACCGCTGAAACGGGAGCGGTGCCGAACGGCGCTCAAAACCCCAGGGCCGCCAAATAACCCTGGCAGCGCGCCGTTTCGGGGCGGTGGCTGCTCTCATAGGTGTTCACCAAATTGCGGCACATGCGCGCCAGAATGCCGCGGGAGGTTTGGGGGGCCAACAAATCGGGCCGGATTTGGTACTGGTTCCGCACCAGGTATTGCAGGCAATTCGCCTTGGTCCACAGCCGCCCACCATTGAAAACATCAATGTAGTATTCCACCGCCGCGGATTGATAACGGCACAGAAAGTGTCCGGGCAGGCCGATGCCGGTCAAGGGCAGGCGCAGCCGCCGCCCCAAGAGCAGGTACAATACACACAGGCTGATGGGGTTGCCGCGGCGGCGGTCGATCACGCGGTTGAGATAACTGTTCTGCGGGTCGTAATAGTGCTCCTCATCCCCGCGGAACCCCAGGGCGCCGAAGACATATTCCTGCACCGCGGCCAGGATCACTTCCCCGCCGGCCTGCCGGTCCAACCGCTCCCGCAGTTCGCCGGCGTAACTGTCCAATTGGGCGGTGTAGGCCTCCTCATTGAGCTGGGGATACTCCGTGCGGGCCAGGAGCCAGACGCCGGTCTCCAAATCCAATTCCCCGGGGCGCACGCAAAAAGCCAGAAAATCGGTATCGGCGGCATCCCGTCCGAAGTGGTCGATAATATCGTGGGCGCGGCGGCGCAGCAGCGGGTCGTCGCTGAGCAAATACGGCCGCAGCCATTCGACGACGGCGGGACCGCCGGCAATGAGGCGTTCGCGCACGGCTTGGTAAACGCCCTCATCCTCGTCCCCGAGGAGCGTCAGCAGGGCGGCCTTGCGGGAAGCGGAAGGCGACTCGGGGGCGGGCATGGCGGATGGGGTGCTCATGAGAGCCAACGGCGAAGACCAGTATCGCGCAGGGGGCGGGAATTGACAACCGGAACCGGTCAAAAAAAATTCATCCATCACCGACCAACGGGCGCGCCACCGTCCAAGCAGAGGAAGCTTCCGGTCCGCGGGCGGCAATCCCGGTCGCCACCGCCGGAATACCGACCCAGCAGGGGAGTTCGTTTTCCCGGGGGGTGGGCGCGACTCGCCCATTTCAGAACCAAGAATTCTACGGTAATTCGGTTTGATGAAATTAATTGCACTCCTCACCTTGCTCGCGTTCGCCACCCTGCCGGGGGTGGTGACTCCCGTCCAGGCCCAGCGCAATGCCTTTACGCTGCAGGGCCAGTTGAACGATGGAACCGCCCCCGCCAACGGCAATTACGAATTCCGCTTCAGTTTGTTCAATGCCGCCACCGCCGGCGCCCAATTGAGCCTGAACCCTCCGGTCATCGCCGCCACGGTCATCAATGGCGACTTCAACCTGCCGGTGGACATCACCGCCCTGGCTGATGCCACCCACAGCATTCAGGATGATTCCCACAGCATCCAGGACAACTGGTTGGAAATCGCCGTGCGGCCGGCCGGGAGTTCGAGCTTCACCACCTTGCTCCCGCGCCAGCGGATTTACGCCCTGCCCGCCGCCATTTTCTCCGAAGAGGCCGGACATACCCTCCTGGCCGACCACGTCGGCCCCGCCTCCATTTCCCATACGGAATTGCTCCCGGGGTCGGTGCAACTCGACAGCCTCTCCGTCGGCACGGCCGTCACCTCGCTGAACGGGATGACAGACGCCCTCAATCTGGCCGCCGGCACGGGCATCACCTTGCAGAGCGCCGGCGGCATGATCACGATTTCCGCCACCGGCGGCGGGGCCGGTGGCGCCTGGCTGCTCGGTGGCAACGTGGGGGTCACCTCCAGTCAATTCATCGGCACCACGGATAACCATCCCGTGGAAATCCGGGTCAATGGCCAACGCGGCTTGCGCTTGGAACCGGACCCGGCGGGTTTCCTCGGCAATTCGGTCCCCAACCTGATCGGCGGCGCTTCCGTCAACTCCGTGGCCGCCGGGATTAACGGCGCGGTGATCGCGGGCGGCACTTACAACACGGTCGGGTCCACGCTCAGCACCATTGCGGGCGGGCAAAGCGGCAGCGTGGGCACCAATTCCTCCTGGAGTTTTCTCGGCTCCGGCACCGACAACACGCTGGGCGACAATTCCCATAGTTCCTTCATCGGGGGCGGCGATAACATTGTGATCCAAAATTCTTTGGAATCGGTCATCGCCGGCGGGGTGGAAAACACGGTCGTCTACCATGCCGTTGGCACCATTGGCGGCGGGGCGGGCAACCACATTCTCAACACGCCCCAGGGCGTGAACAATCAGGGATCGGTGATCGCGGGCGGCAGCGCCAACTTCGTGGAGGATTCCACCTACTCCGTAGTCAGCGGCGGCGGGTCCAACCACGTCCAGACCAATTCCGCCTACAGCACTATTGCGGGCGGCAGCCAGAATATTATCACCACCACCATCGGCGCCACCATCGCCGGCGGTTTGCAGAATACCATCAATCTCTCGGGTGGCGGCGGGGCCATTGGGGGTGGCAGCCTGAATGTCATTGGCAACGGCACCGCCAACGGGGGCTACGCCACCATCCCTGGCGGCTATGGGAACCTTGCCCTCGGTGAATTCAGTTTTGCCGCCGGCGCATTCGCCCAGGCGACCAACTCCGGCGCCTTTGTTTGGAGTGACGGCTCCGCCAATCAGTTCAATCCCTTCAACTCCCTGGCGAATAACGAATTCGCCGTCCGGGCTTTGGGCGGCGTGCGCTTGGAGACCGGTGGCGCCGGTCTGATCGTGGATGGCGTGCGCTTCAATCCCGCCGGCAGCGGCTTCGCTTTGGCGGACGGCGCCATCACCTCCGCGAAACTCGCCGCCGCCAACCCCGCCCCCGGCGGCATTCTCACCCTGGGGCCGGACGGCACCTCCCTGATTTGGGCTCCCGCGCCTTCTGGGTTGGGCAGCGGCTCGGGGTGGTCCCTGACGGGCAACGCGGGTAGCGGTGCCGGCCAGTTTCTTGGCACCACGGACAACCGGGCTTTGGAACTCAAGGTCAACAATCTCCGGGCCTTGCGCCTGGAACCCACTTCCCTCTACGCCGGCACTGTCAATGTCATCGCCGGCTCCCCGGGGAATTACGTTCGGCCCGGCGCCAACGGCGCCACCGTGGCGGGCGGGGGCAGCCTGAATTTTCAATATGATAGCACGTCCCCCGGTTCCACCAACGAAGTGGACGCGGATTTCGCCACGGTGGGTGGGGGTGCGGGAAATTCGATCCAGAGATTCGCCGATCGCTCCGCCATCTCCGGCGGCTATCTGAACACGATTCAGGGGGACGCAATCGATTCCCT
>CAIYZC010000491.1 GCA_903930565.1 uncultured Pedosphaera sp. | reverse complement strand
GCACCTCGATGCCTGTTATGGTAAAGAATACGGCGTCCGGTAGATTGACTACCCAGACCGCCCATCCGCCCAATAAATCCTTTGTCAACGCGAATTCATTTACTGCTAGAAGCCCGTAGATGCAGAGAAAGGCAGCATATAACTTTAGGAACCCCAACAAATGGCGTTTAAAAGTGTTGTCTTTCTCATTTGTGGAATTTTGGTTCATAGAGACCTGATTTTCCAAGAGCCATATTCGTTGGAGAAAGCCACCTCAAAGGAAACCAACTGCCCTTGTAATGTAATTGTGAATAGGTAACGAGCTTCGAGATCGGCTAGGTACAATGGCGTCAGAGTGCCGGCGGCATCAAATTTCCGCGATACCTGGGCGGCACCGAGATTGTTGAACATTTGCCTAAATCCATCCACGGTGTCGCCCGATATGTAATTTAGAGCTAACTCGAGATTACCGTTTTGCAAAGCCTGCCTTGCTGCTGACCAAATTAACATCGGATCGCTTTTGGGTATCGTGATTACCAAGACGCGGTTGTTGCCCGTGTCAGCGACATAAAGTCGCTCCTGGGTCCGATCGCGCGCAACCGCCAGGCTCTTCGGAGCAATCATGCCAAAGCTTGCACCACACACACTAATCGGTATGAGAGAGCTTGCATTCATGATTTGTATTCGGTTGTTTGCCGTGTCGGCCGCGTACAGATACCCGTTGTTAGCGCTTAATTTCATCGGACTGGCGAATTGTCCGGCAAATTGGCCGGCGGTACCGATGGCGTTGTTTACGGTGTAACCGAGAAGCTTTAAAAGCCGATTGTTCCCGGTGTCGCCCACGAAAAGTTGGCCGATGGCGTCAAAGGCCACGCCCTGGGGACCCGCATATTGGTTGTAAGCTGTACCTAAGCCTCCGACGTAAACTACCAAATTGCCGTTCTGGGTAAATAGTTGCAGCCGATTGTTTGCCGTGTCCGCCACCCAAAAGGCGATTGCGTCTGGCGACACCGCCACCGAGGCCGGGCTGTTGAACTGGCCGGGGGCCGTACCAAAGGCGCCCAGCCGGCCGGCTGTGCCGAAAGTGAGGTCGGGGGTGAAGGAAGTGGCCGTGGGCACGAAGCGGGCGATTTGATGGCTACCCGCCAGGGCCACATAGACGAGGCCGTTGGTGTCCACGTCAAAGCCTTGCGGATTGGACCCCAGGCCCGCAAGTTGGCGCACCACGGTGCCGTTGGTGGCGTATTGGGTAAGGGTGGCGGTGGTGCCTGATAGTACGAAGAGGTTGTTGCCGGCGGTCCATTTCACGTCCACCGGGTTGGGCACGTTGATGGTCCGGGCCAGGACCGGGTTGCCCGAAATGGACTGGTTGGTGTACACCCCGATTTGGGTGGGCGGCAGCGGGTAATTGTAGCTGTCCAAGAGATCGAATGCGCCCAGGCTGGACTGAGCGCCCGCGCCGTCCGTGCCCAGCGAATAGCCCAGCGCGCGAACGGCGGTGGGAGGGTAGATGTTGTTCAGGCCGCTGTTGGCTGTAACGGCGGTGCCGTCCACGAAGACAGTGGCGCTGGTGGGGGAAAAGGTCGCGGCGAACTGATGCCATTGGCCGGCCACCAAGCCGCCGGGAATGACCCCCCAGGGCACCTGAATGGTGTGGCCGGCGTTGTCCTGGGTGCCGAGCGTGATTTGATCGCCGGCGGGGTTGAGCGCGAGGAACCAAGCGCCGCCGCTGGCGCTGTTGGTGTTCCAAGCCCCTACGTTCAGGAGCCGGGCGATCGTGCCCGGGCCGTTGCCGCCCTGGCTGACGCTCGACCAAGTGGGCGCGAACCAAAAGCGCACCGTGCCGTGGCGCAGGTTGAAATTGGCCAGTGCTTGGTCGTATTCCCGGTAGCTCAAGCGCGACCCGGCGTTCGTGAAGCTCACGGCATCCCCCTCCACGCCCGGCACGAGCGCGCCGGCGAGATTCTGATTGTTCAACGGGATTTGCCCCTGCTCGCCCATCCAGGTCAGGCTGTTGAACCGCCAGAGCGCCAACCGCACGGGCGCGAAGCTGGTGGGGTCCAGGGGATTCGTGCCATCGACCAGCACCTCCTGCCCATCGTTGCGCCCGTCGTAATCGGTGTCCGGGTTGTGGGGATCGGTGCCGTGCTGGTACTCGGCCAGCGGGCCACGACCCGGTGCAACTACCCGTGGTGCGGTTTGAGCCGG
>CAIYZC010000490.1 GCA_903930565.1 uncultured Pedosphaera sp. | reverse complement strand
TTGGGCGCGGTTGAGGTTCAGGCAGCTGGCATCGTCACCGTCCCGGACGCGGAACGAAACCGTGGCCACATCCTTGGCATCGGCTTCGCTGAGGCCGTAGAAATCCCGGCCTCCCTTCGTGTTCAAATCCCCGGTCACGGGTAGGGCCGATTCCCCAATCAGGGCAAACCCGCCCGTGCCCGCGGAACGCCGCGTGGCGTCGGGGTTGGCGTCGAGTTGAAAGGCGCCGATGGCCATCACCAAAAACACCCCGCAGGCCAGCAAGGCGACGGTCGCCAAGCTGCGCGAACGCCGCCGGGTTCCGGCGCGCAATCCCAGACCTCCCAGGGGCATCATCCGCGCCCCGGTGACGGCTCTCGCCGCGGGCGCCAGAAAGGTCGCCACCGCCCCCAAACCGCCGATCAGCAGCAACATGCCCGCGCTGAAGAAGGTTTCGGCATCCGCCGTGTCATGACGGCGGATCGCATCCGCCACCATGGCCAAGGCCCCGCCGCCGGCAACCACCGCCAGCCAAGTGCCGCGTCGGCGCCACCAAACTTTGACTTTGCCCGCCGCCGCCGCCCCGGCGGCCCCTTCGGCCATCAATTCCCGGGCCGGTCGACGGGCCTGTCGCCGGAGCGCCAGCCAGATGGTCGCCACGCCGACGAACATCCCGGCCAGCAACCCGATCACCAAGGTCAACGCCGTGCAATGGAATTGCAGCGCCGCTCCCCCCACCGCTCCGCTCCACACGGTGGTCAGTCCGTACAGCATGAGGCGCGCGTAAGCGACGCCGCCGACCACGCCGATCAATCCGCCCACCTGCGCCAACACGGCGCCTTCCGCCAACAACATCCGCCGCACCTGCCGCGGCCGGAAGCCCAGCGCCAACAAGGTGCCGATTTCCGTCGCCCGCTGCTCCAAGCCGAACTGGAACAGCAAGGCCATCAATAATAGCGCGGCCACGATGAGGAAAAAGCTGAAGCCGATGAACAGCCCGCCAAAGTCCATGGACTGCTCGCTGGCCGCGAGCGCCTGCTCCCGCACCGGCAGGAAGGAAAGCCCCAGCGCGGCGGGATCCAACTTCGCGCGGACTTCGTCGGTGAGTTGCGCGACCGATTTGCTCCCCGCCGGAAACCGCAGCGCGGTCAGGTCGCCAAAGCGGTTGGCCCACATCCGACGGCCCGCCGCGAGATTCACGAACGCCTTGGGCGTGCCGCGGTGATCGTGCCAGTATTTCTCATCCTGGTCCCGAATCCGGTTCAATTGAATGGGAAAGCCGGCATCCCAATCCCGCGAGGTTTCCGCCCGGGCGAGACCGGGAAACTCCGGCATGAGCGTGCGGTCCCCGGCCGGTCCGGCCAACGGCACGATCGCCTTGACGCGAAAGGCGTTGGTGCGCTCCTCCAGCACCCGTCCCAAACCGATCACGAAATACTTGAGCCGCAGCGTGTCGCCCACCTTGGCCGCCAAATCCCCGGCCAACCAGTCGTTCAAGATGATCTCATCATCGGCCAAGTCCGCCGGCACGTGCGGCGCGCCCATGGCCGTGACCATGGAGTAGGGCGTGCTCTTGTTGCCGACGGCCAGTTCATTGACAAAATACGTCAGCAGCGGCCGGGCGTCCGGCTCGGCGGCCAATCCCGCGGCGACCGCCGGCGCGTCGAGAAACACCCGATCAGTGCGCAGTTCCGCCCCGCCGTCCGGCAAGGCGCGGACTTCGAGTTCGGCATCCGCCAAGCGCCACCGTTCCTTCAACCGCTCCGGCAAACCGGCTGCCGTATGCGTCAGGAGCAGGTTCGCACGGTTGGTCAGGCCGATGCGCAGGCCCAATTCGTTTCGGTTGATGAAGGCGCTCATTGGCGCCACTTGGTTCGCCTGCAAGCTGAAACGCCCAAAGCCCCAATCCCCGACAATCCGGCCCACTCTCAACCGCATGGCCACCGAAGAATCCTCCTGTGGGGTCAACGGTGCGTCCCGCGAAAGTTGGCTGGGCTTTTGTACGCGCACCAGCACCGTGTCCCCGACCTCGGCGTGTAGTTGGCCAGCGAGTGGCTCGTTCAACCACACGGTGTCCGGTAGGATTTCATCGGGCTGGGTGCCCGCGGTCAGCTGAGTCGGTCCGAAACCCCAGAAACTCGCGTCTACCCCCAGCACTTGGACGTGATTTGCCCGCGCGGTGGCGTCCACGGCGGTGGCCGTACCTGGCAATTGCATCACGGCGGTTGTTCCGCTGCCTTGGGCCCACATTTCCCGCGCCAACTCCGTGCGGAAGAACCGGTCGTGCGTGGCCATGGCCAGAACGGTACAGCCGAGTCGCAGGAGCGCCAGTTCCTTGAGGCTCGCCCGGACGGAATCACCCACCACCAGCGCCCCCACCAAGGCGGCGGTTCCCACCGCCGCCCCGAGCAGGACGCCCGCGTGCGCCCGGGCGTGGTAACGGAGGCTGCGCCGGATCAAAGTCCAAAAGTTCATGGTCAATCGCACTGCGCCAAGGCCCCGTCGGCCAATTCAAATACCCGGCCCATCTTCCGCGCCAAATCCGGCGCGTGGGTCACCACAATCAGGCTCACGCCCTCCTCGCGGTTCAGTTCCAACAGCAATTGGGCCAATTGCCCCGCGGCCGCCCGGTCCAGCGCGCCGGTCGGTTCATCCGCCAGGAGGAGCTTGGGTTGGTTGATGAGCGCGCGCACCACCGCCGCCCGCTGCCGTTCCCCGCCGCTCAATTGGCCCGGGCGATGCGTCATGCGTTCTCCCAGACCCACCCGCTTGAGGAGGCGCTCCGCCCGGGCGGGCGCTTCCGCGCGCTTCGCGTTGTTCCCGGCCAAAGTCGGCACGAGCACGTTTTCCCAAACCGTGCATTGCGGCAGTAAAAAGTGGGCTTGGAACACGAACCCGATCTGTTCGTTGCGCACCGCCGCGAGCTCCGCCTCCCCGAGTTGACTCAAATCCCTTCCCTCCAAAAACACGCTTCCCCGGGTGGGCCGGTCCAGGGTGCCGATGACGTTCAGCAGGGTGCTCTTGCCCGACCCCGAAGGGCCCGTGATGGCCAGCGTTTCTCCGCGCGCCAGCTCCAGCGACACCCCGCGCAGCACCGCCACCGGCCCGTTCCCCGCGCTCCCCGCGTAGTCCAACCCCACGTTGGCCACGCGCAACAACTTCTCGGAATTTGCCATTCCATTGATGTAACCGAGCCGCCCCCCGGTGCCAATGGCCATTTCGACCACCGGTTAATCCTCGCCCAAGCCCTTTCCGGTTTGTTAGCGTCTCCTCCGCATGACCACCACTCCTGTGGCACTTGTGACCGGCGCCAGCCGCGGCCTTGGCCGCGGCATCGCGGTGCGTTGCGCCCGGCTCGGGTGGAACGTCGCGATCCATTACCAAGGCAACCAAGCTGCGGCGTGCGAAACGCAGAACCTCTGCGCCGCTGCCGCGCCCAATGGTGGTGCGGTTTTTCCCTTGGTGCAGGGCAATCTGGCGGTGGCGGCGGACCGGCAGGCGCTGTTCGACGCCACCTTGCAGGCGTTGGGCCGGCTCGACGCGCTGGTGAACAACGCCGGTATGGCTCCGCGGGTCCGCGCCGACCTTACGGAAGCGGGCGAGGAGAGCTACGACGAAGTCATGGGGGTGAACCTCAAGGGCCCGTATTTCCTCTCCCAATTGGCCGCCCGCCACTGGCTGCGCCACCCCGGCGAATGCGGTCTGCCCGGCGGTTACAAATTGGTTTTTGTCACCTCCATTTCGGCCGACACCGCTTCGGTGAATCGAGGGGAATATTGTTTATCCAAAGCCGGCTTGGCCATGGCCGCCCAACTCTGGGCCGCGCGACTCGCCAACGAGGGGGTTCAGGTCTTTGAGGTGCGCCCCGGCATCATGGCCACCGACATGACGGCCGGCGTGCGCGGGAAGTACGACGCCCTGATCGCCGGCGGCCTCGTTCCCCAGCGCCGTTGGGGGCAACCGGAGGATGTCGGCGAATGCGTCGCCGCCATCCTGGCCGGGCAATTTCCCTTCTCCACCGGCCAAGTGCTCCACGTGGATGGTGGATTCCATTTGCGCACCCTCTGATTATTGATTTCCCATGCTCCAGATTGATCACCAACTGACCCCGCCAGCCCTGCGTCCCGCGCTCGAAAACCTGTTCACCCTTTCCGCCGGGAAAATCTTGGCTTTGGAAAAGCGCTGGCAAGCGGGTTCAGGGGCTCCCGTCTTCACCGTGCGCGGCCAATACACCGCCCGCGGTTGGACCGAATGGACCCAGGGATTCCAATATGGTGCGTCGATCATTCAATTCGACGCCACCAACGAAACCCGCTTCCTGGAGCTCGGCCGCACCGCCACGGTGCGGCACATGGCCTCCCACGTCAGCCATGTCGGCGTCCACGACCACGGGTTTAACAACATCAGCACTTACGGACACCTCCTCCGCCTCGCCCGCGCGGGCCGTTTGGGCGTGGGGGACTGGGAAAAGCACTTTTATGAACTTGCCCTGAAGCTCTCGGGCGCCGTCCAAGCCGCCCGTTGGACCGCCCTTGGGCCGGACGCGGGTTACATCTATTCTTTCAACGGCCCGCATTCGTTGTTCGCGGACACGGTCCGCTCCCTGCGCGCGCTCGCCGTTAGCCATCAACTCGGCCATGTGCTCATGGGCGAGCGCGACGCCCGGATTTGCTTGCTGGCGCGTCTGCTTCAGCACGCCGAAACCACCGCCCGGTTCAATGTCTATTTCGGCGCCGGCCGCGACCACTACGACGTGCGCGGCCGCGTGGCCCATGAATCCATCTTCAACCTCAACGACGGCGGTTACCGTTGCCCCAGTTCGCAACAAGGTTACTCTCCTTTCTCCACTTGGACGCGCGGCCAGGCGTGGATTCTCTGCGGTTACGCCGAGCAACTCGAATTCCTTAGCCAATTGCCTGAAGCCGCGCTCGCGCCTCACGGCGGTCGCGCAGCCATCCTGGCCCGTTTCCGCGAAGTGGCCGCCGCCACCGCCGATTTCTGGTTGGAACGGACGCCGACCGACGGCATCCCTTACTGGGACACCGGAGCTCCGGGCTTGGCCGACCTCCCCGGGCACTTGGATCGGCCCGCCGATCCGTTTAATCCGCACGAGCCTGTCGACAGCTCCGCCGCCGCCCTCGCCGCCCAAGGGTTGCTCCGTCTGGGTGCTTGGTTGCGCGGCACCGGCGAAACGTCGGCAGGCGAACGTTATTTCCAAGCCGGTCTGACCGTCGCCCGCAGTCTGCTCGCGGCCCCTTATCTTGCCACCGATCCGGCGCACGAGGGCTTGCTGCTGCATTCCGTTTACCACCGCCCCAACGGCTGGGATCATATCCCGGATGGCTCGCTCGTCCCGTGTGGGGAATCCTCCATGTGGGGTGATTACCATCTGCGCGAGCTCGCCTTGCTTTTGCTGCGCCTCGCCCAAGGGCAACCCGCGCCCGTCTTTTTTCTCACCGACTGACCCCGTCGCCGCCTATGATCGCGCCCAAAATTGTCCGTGTCCCGGCCCTCAAGACCGTTGCCGCCTTTCGCGACCACTTGCGTCACTTGAACGTGGACTTGGAATGCGTGGACGCCCCCACCACTGGTGCCGGGTCACCGTTAATCCAACCTCTCAAGTGGGGCAAGCGCACCATCGGCAACCGCTGGGCCATTCATCCCATGGAAGGTTGGGATGGGACCACGATGGGCGGCATCACGGATCCCATGGTCCGCCGCTGGCGGCGTTTTGGGGAAAGCGGCGCCAAACTTATTTGGGGCGGCGAAGCCATGGCGGTCCGCCCGGATGGACGCGCCAACCCCAACCAGATCATCCTCAATGAAACCAATCTCCCGGGCATTGCTTCGCTCCGGGACACCCTGGTCGCCGCCCATGGCGAACGCTTCGGCCGCACCGATGATTTGGTCATCGGGTTTCAGTTGACCCATTCCGGTCGCTTCTGCCGCCCGGAGGATAAAAAGCGCATGGTGCCGCGCGTCGCTTTCCGGCATCCTTTGCTCGATCCCAAATTTGGCGTCACGGGCGACTCCCAAGTCTTTACCGACGCCGAGCTGGCGGGGCTCATCGAGGATTATGTGCGCGCCGCCGTGCTGGCCGCCCGTGCGGGGGCGGATTTTGTCGATCTCAAACATTGCCACGGCTATCTCCTGCACGAATTCCTCGGCGCGCACACGCGTCCCGGCAACTACGGCGGCTCGTTGGTCAACCGTACCCGATTACTCCGGGAGATTGTCGCCGGCATCCGCTCCGCCGTTCCTGGTCTGGGCATTGGCGTTCGACTCAGCGCCTTTGACTTTGTCCCATTCAAACCGAATCCGGCGCTCGCCGAACCCGGCAAGCTCGGCCCCGGCATGCCCGAGGAGTTCGCCCACTGCCTGCCCTACCAGTACGGCTTTGGCGTGAACCCCGATCGCCCAACCGAATACGACCTCACCGAAACCATTGCGTTTCTGCAGCTACTGGTGGACCTCGACATCCAATTGGTCAACCTCACGGCGGGCAGTCCCTACTACAATCCCCACATCCAGCGTCCGGCGATTTACCCGCCCTCCGACGGCTATCAGCCGCCCGAAGACCCGCTGGTCGGCGTGGCGCGACAGATCAATGTTGTCCGCCAACTCAAAGCCCGGTTCGCGCAATTGCTGCTGGTGGGCACCGCCTACTCCTACCTCCAGGAGTATTTGCCGCACGTCGCCGAGTTTTATCTCGGGCACGGGCATGTGGATGCCGTCGGCCTCGGCCGCGCCGTCCTTTCCTATCCGGGCATGTTGAGCGACGCGACAACCACCGGTAGTCTCCAGCCCCGCCTTATCTGCCGCACCTTCAGCGATTGCACCACCGCCCCGCGCAACGGTTTGCGCTCGGGTTGCTACCCCTTGGACGATTATTACCAAGATTTTCCCGACGCCGCTCTGCTCAAAGCCGCGAAACAAACTAAAAAGTAATCGCCCCCGGGCTCATGGCGCTTGTCCACAGAGCTCGGCGGCGCGGGCGAAGGCATCCGTCGGCACTCCCAGGTCGTGCTTCATTTCCACGTCCCGGTCCCAAGGGTTGTGCAACCGCCACAGCGCGAACTTCTGCCGCAGCGACAGGTGCATCGAGTACCAAGGTGACACCAGCAGGGTGTTGATCAGCGGGTAATCCGTCCCGTAAACCAACCGCCCCGCAAACTCCGGCCGCGTGAGCGCTTCTTTCAAGACGCCGGGTTTGTTTATTTGCGTCAGCGCCGAGATGTCCGTGTAGAGGTGCGGAAACTCGGTCATCAGCCGCGCCAGGCGGTCAGTTCCCCGCTCGCCCGCGTAGGTTGCGGAAGAAGCGATATGCGCGGCGATCACGGTGACGCCCAGACTCAAGGGCAGTCGCAACCGTTGTGGATCGCCAAACTCTTCGGCCGCGTGCGAAAACGCCCCCTCCTGGCCCGTATGGCTTAACAAGGGCAGGCGCAATTCCACCAGCTTGCGGTAAAAGGGAATCAATCGCACATCATCCGGCTCGATCTCCATGACCGGAGGAATCCACTTCACCAGCACCGCGCCATGGGCTTTGGCCCACTCCAACCGCGCCAAGGCATCGGTGCGGTACGGATTCACCGACGCGCCAAACAACAGGTTGGTGTGTCGCGCCACCGTGGCGGCGACAAATTCGTTGGGTATGTAAACATCCGTCCGATTCGTGTCCAAATTGCCGTGGGCATCCATCACACCATCCAGCGCCAGCACCACCGCCTTGCTGACCCGCCGGGACGCCCCCACCCGCGCCGCCACCCGGTCCCCGAGCAACTGATCGCCCTCGCGCCGCAACTCCTTTTCCGACACCCCAAAGGCCCGCAAATACACCGCAAACCGCCAATTCCGCCGCATCGCCGGCGAAACGAAGCAACCGCTGCCGCCCGCCCCGATCCCCGCCAGGTGGCAATGCAGGTCTACGATGCCAGGCGGAATTGGTTCCACCGGGCGAAACGGCCGCGCGGGCAGCGCGAATTCCACGAGGAGCAGGAGGGCAAACAGGGTGCCCGCCACGCGCCCTGCGCGGCGGTTGGGGCGCCGCTTGCGGCGAATGGTTGGTGGGTTGCCCGGGGCGGTGGTTGGTGGGGGCATGGTTTTGAGGGGGAGGCGAATAGGTCCAATGGGTCCAATGGGACTTATGGGTCGCTATGGCTGGCGCTTTTCGGGGGCGGTGCGAAAATCGCGGCGGGCGCGGGACATCCGTTCGCGCAGGCCGCCTTGTTGGAGGAAATCGGATTGCAGCCGGCGAATTTGTTGGTCGAGCAGGTAGTTGGCCTGGTGGATCAGGCGGCTGGCGATGTTGGCCACCACTTCACCCGAACGGGTTTCGCAAAACTCACGGTAGAGCTCAAAGTTCTGCGGCGCGCGGGCGCCCAGCTTGCGGATTTGCAGGGCCTCCTTGGAGGTTTTCTCCCAGGTGGCCATTTTGCGCACTCGCAAAAAATCCCCGTAATCGGCCAGCAGTTCCGCCAAGCTGCCTCGCGCCACGTTGGTGAGTCTTAGTTCGGTCTCTTTGGAAGTGCCCCCCGCCTGGCAGCCTTCGAGGATGTTTTGCTTTCCCGAGCGGGCCGCCGGGACCATCTGGTCCACCGTCCGGTCGCCCTTGCTCAGAAATCGACCGCAGAAATGGTATGTGAGGTCGAAAATGACCTCCGCCTTTTGGTAGGAGCGCAATTCCCGGTAGTTCCCGTGGGGCGGCAGAAACTGGTCAGGCTGTCGCATAAAGTTGGCGTACACGTAGCCCGCCCTGGTGGCGGACACAAGCCGCAAATCGCATTCGCGAACGCATCTTCCATACCAACCCATAAGTCCCATTGGACCTATTGGACCCATTCGGGTTTCCGCTTCACTACCGCGCCCCCGCCAAATCGCCGCAAGAATCGGGTGGGCCGGTCCGGGCTTTCCGCGCATACTCCCCAGGTGAACGATTACCAACGCATCGCCAACGTGATCGCTTATCTCGACGCGCATCCCGCTGAACAACCGGACTTGGCCGAACTTGCCGCGGTCGCGGGCTTGGGGCCGCACCATTTCCACCGGCTCTTCACCCGCTGGGCGGGGGTTACGCCGAAGGACTTTCTTCAATGCCTGACCATGAACCACGCCAAGCGGCTGCTGGGCGAAGGGGAGAGCGTGCTGGGCGCGGCGCTGGGCGCCGGCCTCTCGGGCCCCGGCCGGCTGCATGATCTGGCGATTCAGTTGGAAGGGGCCTCGCCGGGGGAAATCAAAGCGGGCGGTACGGGATTGGTGATCGAATACGGCGTGGCCGAAACTCCGTTTGGTCCCTGGCTCGTCGGGCAATCGACGCGCGGCTTGACGCACGTGTCCTTTTTGGAGTCCCCGGTGATGACTGACGAAGCGGAGGCCCGGGTGCGGCAGGATTGGCCGCGCGCGGAGTTTTGCCGGCGGGACGGGGCCGCCGGGGAATTGGCCGCCCGGGCGTTCGCCTCCCCGGCGCCCGCACCCCCGCCCGGCCTGCGGGCATGGGTGCGGGGGACTAAGTTCCAACTGCGGGTATGGCGCGCATTGCTCGCCGTGCCCGCCGGGGGGCTGGTGACCTATGGGCGGCTCGCCGAGTGGAGCGGCGCCCCCCGCGCCGCCCGCGCGGTGGGCACGGCGGTCGGTGACAATCCCCTGGCCTACCTGATCCCCTGCCACCGCGTGATTCGAGGCACGGGGATCATCGGCCAGTACCGTTGGGGAACCACCCGCAAGCGCCTGCTCATCGCGCGCGAGATGACGCGCAATTGATCCGGTTCACGATCATTTGTCCAAGTGGGCCGCGCGGGCTAGCGGCCGGCGGTTACTTCACCGGGTAGCCTTCCCAGAGCCACAGGAGGGCTTGCGGAAGCGTTTGGGCGACGGCTTTGCCATCCACGTGCCCGGCGTTTTTGCAATAGACGAGTTGGTAGTGGTAGCCCTTGGCTTTGAGCACCGCGGCCATGCGTTGGTTGGCGATGACCCAGTTATGGTACCCGGCCGCGGAAGCGCCCGCGCCGTTGTCGCGCTCACCCACCTGCAACCAGATGCGGAGGGGTTTGGCGGGGGTGGCGGGGATGAGGTGTTCGTGGTATTCCCAAGCGCCGTGCGGGGTTTCGGGGTTCATCGGAGTTTGCTGGTTCACGTAAGTGCCCGAGTAAGTCAGCACGCGGTGATACCATTCCGGGTGGTACCAGGCCATCGACAAGGCAACCGAGCCGCCCGAGCTGCCGCCCATGGTGGCGCGGCCTGCGGGATCCTTGGTGAAGGTCACGTTGTAGTCCTTGGCGACGCGGGGCAGCACTTCGGCCTCGATGAACTCGGCGTATTTGCCGGACATGGTATCGTATTCCAAGCCGCGTTCGCTGCCGCCGCCATCACCGCCGCCATGGTTGACCATCACGGCGATCATCACCGGGAGTTTGTGGTCGGCGATGAGGTTGTCCAAAATCGTGGCCAACTGGTTGTTGCGGGAACCCATGGCGTCGTGGGTGACGATAAAGGGCGCCGGCGTGCCGGGAACGTATTGGCTGGGGATGTAGACGGTGACGGCGCGGTTCGTGGCGGTGCCGCGCAGGCCGCGCGGGGGATAGAACTTGCTCTCGTTGGGGTCCATGGTGAACCGCACCACTTTTCCCTTGGGCACGCTGTCGCGCGGGGTGAGTTCCGGGGCCGGCGCGTACATCGGGCCCGCGGAATAGTCCCCGTCCCCCGCGCCGGCCGGGTAAGCGGGCAGATCGGCGAGTTTGGCCAGTTCGGCTTGTTCTTCCGGGGTGATGGGCGCGCCGCGGAATCCGCCGCCGCGCCGGCCGCCGCCGGGGGTGTTAGTGCCCGGGGCATTGGTGCCGGGGGGGGCGGCTGGGCGGTCCTGGGCGGGAAGTGGTTGCGGGAGGGCGAGCAGCAGTCCGAGCAGGACGGCCGCAGGGGTGAGGGTAATCAGTTTCATGAGGGATGGGTCAGGGATTGAGTTGCCAGTTTTCGTCAAAAAGTCCGCCGAAGAGCAAGTCCGGCACGGCCGCCCCGGGTTTCACTTTCACCACGGCGTAGTCGCCCCACAGCGGGGTGCCGTAGTCGCCATTGTAGCCCCGGTCGTCGATTGTCAGGCCGGTGTTGAGCACGACATATTTCGTCGGCTGCAGCGGGTTCGGATAGATCAACGCGGGAAAAGTGTCCGTGGCGGAAAAGGTCCGGCCGCCCATACGGACGGTTTCCGGCGTCCATTGGCAGGGCAACCGATCCTGCAGCTTGGCCATCCACAGATTGCTGCCCGGGTCGCCGAACAGCACGAGGTGGTACTGGGTGAGATCAGCGGGGGTGACATCACGGTCGTCCTTGATGAACGGATGGCCGCGAAAGTATTTGCCCCACAGCCGACGGAAACGTTCCAAGCTGCGCAGGGCTTGCTGGTTCACTTCCTCATGCCACGGCTTGCCGGTGGGGCGGACGAGGAGGAACGGGTCCAGAAAAGCGTCATCGATGGGACCTTGCAAACCGGGACTTTTGTGGAGCCCCGGAGCGGGACCATTTGGGGCCACGGCCCAAGCGGCGCCCGTGCGCGCCAAGGTGAGCTCGGGGCCGGGAGTGACCGCGAGTCGTTGGCCATCAATCCGCAGTTCGCGGGCGCTTTCGGTTTCGCGCAGGACCAGGCGGGTAATGTTCTTGGCTTTGAGATCGTACCCAGTGTGGTCAGTTGATCGTTGGGCGTCGAGGTCGGCGCGTTCATAGTGCTTTTCCAAGCCCGTCACGGACGCCCAGTAATCGCGGTGGTAGCGGGTGGTATAAGTGACGAACCGGAGGTGATCGGGCGAGATTTGGCCGCGGTCGCCGTATTCTTTCAGAAAGGCGTCCAGCCGGTTGCGCACCAGGGGACTCGTGCCGTGGCCGGTG
>CAIYZC010000489.1 GCA_903930565.1 uncultured Pedosphaera sp. | reverse complement strand
CTCAATTCCAAACGCGCTTCCGAAATCTGCGGTCGTTGCCACAGCATCCACAGTCCCCACGACGACGAGGAATGGACCCGCACCGGCACCCAATTCCGGCCCGGCGGCGAGCTGGAAACCAACGTGGTGGTGAACCGCCACATGAAATCCGTGGAGAAACGCAAAGCCTTGTTCTGGAGTGACGACATGGTCCGCGTCTCGGGCCGCGAGTACAACGGGCTGATCAAATCTCCCTGTTATCTCAAGGGTGATCTTTCGTGCCTCTCCTGCCATTCGTCGCACCAAAGTTCCCCGGTTTACCAAGTGGCGACCAACATGGACGGCAACGCGGCCTGCACACCCTGCCACCAACCCATCGCCGCCAAACTCCAGGCGCACACCCATCACGCGCCGGGTTCCAGCGGCAGCCTGTGCTACAACTGCCACATGCCCTACACCACCTACGGCTTGATGAAGGCGTTGCGCAGCCACCAAATCAGCAGTCCCTCGGTCAAATCCAGTTTGGACACCGGGCGGCCCAACGCCTGCAACCTCTGCCACCTGGACCAAACCCTCGCGTGGACGGGGCGGCAGCTCCAGACTTGGTATGGCACCCCGCCGGTGGCCGTGCCGCCGGAGCACGAGACGATTGCCGCCTCCATCCTTTGGGCCACGCAGGGGGACGCCGGGCAACGCGCCCTGGCGGCGTGGCACTTGGGTTGGGAACCCGCGCGCGCGGTGTCGGGCAACGGTTGGTCCGCGCCCTACCTCGCGGCGCTGCTGGAAGATCCCTACCCCGCCGTGCGGTTCATGGCCGCCCGGTCCTTGCGCCTGCAACCGGGTTTTGCCGGATGGGCCTACGACCATATCGCCCCGCCCGCGACCCTGCACCAGGCGGCGGAAGCCGCCCTCACCGCTTGGGAAACCGCGCCCGCCAACCGTCCCGCTGCCAACCCGTGCCTCCTGCTCCAACCCGGTGGCCGGTTGGACCGCGCCGCGCTCACCACCCTCCGGCAGGGCCGCAACAACCGCATCGTGGAACTCAACGAATGAAACCCGCTTCCCGCCCGTCGACGGCCAAAACTTCGACGGTTCCCGCCCCGCTCGCGACCCCCGCACCGACCGACCCCGGGACTGCGGGCTCGCCCTCCCTCTTCGGCCGCCACCTGCGCGCCGGCTGGTGGTCGCTCCTGATTTTCCTAACCGCTGGTTTGGTGCTGGAAGCGTTGCACGGATTTAAAGCCGGGGCCTATCTGAGTGTGGCCAATGAAACGCGGCGCCTCATGTGGACGCTCGCCCACGCCCACGGCACCCTCTTTGGCTTGGTGAATCTCGGCTTCGCCGCCACGCTCAAAGGCGTGCCCGACTGGCCGGCCGGACCACGGCGCTTGGCCTCGGGCTCCCTGTTGGCCGCCACGATCCTCATGCCCGCTGGCTTTTTCCTGGGCGGCCTCTTCATCCACGCCGGCGATCCCGGCTTGGGCATCGTCCTGGTCCCCCTCGGCGGCCTGGCGCTCTTCCTCGCCGCCCTCGTCACCGTCCGCGGTCTGCGGCACCTGCCGGCGGAGTAGCGCGAAAGCAGAGGAGGCATGGCGACCGGGGGACGCAGGGGCGAAACGCAAGCCGGGCCGTGCGACCGCGTTGTGGAATGCGGAAGGAAGTTCCGCTCTCGGTGGGCCACCGGCTCCCGTTCCCATCTTTTTTTGCGCCGCTTGCGCCATTTTGCGGCCGGTCCCTTCCGCCTCGATTCCGTCAGGCGCCGTCGCGCGGTCGCGGGGGCGGTTCCACGGATCGTCGGGCCGATTGAATTTGCTTGGATTCACAACGTCTGAACGTGTACTTGTTGCGCGTTCCTGATTTGCTGACATGAAACATAAATTTTCGCAGTGGGCGGCCGGGTTCGGCCTCGTTTGTGGCGTGGGTCT
>CAIYZC010000488.1 GCA_903930565.1 uncultured Pedosphaera sp. | reverse complement strand
CTACGATTCCGACGGCAACCTCACCCAGGATGGGCGATGGTCCTACACCTGGGATGGGGAGAATCGATTGATTCAAATGGTCAGCCTGACGAACGCGCCGACGGCCTCCAAGCTGCGGTTGACCTTTGCCTATGATTCCAAATGGCGGCGCATTTCCAAGGCGGTGGAGGCCTACAACGGCACCTCTTGGATTACCAATCTTGCTGAGAGATTTGTTTATGATGGGTGGAATCTCCTCGACGAACAGAATGCGACCAATAATGCGGTGATCCGGTCGTACATGTGGGGGTTGGATTTAAGTGGGACAATGCAGGGGGCGGGTGGCGTGGGCGGCCTTATTTCAGTGGAGCAACCGGGCAGCACCATGGTGAACTTTGCGACTTATGATTGTAATGGCAACTTGGTTGGCCTCATTGATTCCGGCAACGCGCAGGTCAACGCTGCCCATGAATACGGACCCTTCGGTGAACTCCTCCGCGCCACCGGCCCCATGGCGTTCGTAAATCCCTTCCGGTTCTCCACCAAATATCAGGATGATGAAACGGCGATGCTTTACTACGGCTATCGCTATTATGATCCGCCAACAGGGCGTTGGTTTTCAAAGGATCCGATTGGGGAAGGGGGAGGAGTTAACCTATATAACTTTTGCGCAGACGCCCCTCTCGAAATCACCGACATTTTCGGGCTTGCTGCCCTCCAAGGCTGTCCGCCATGCGTCTGTAAAAAAGTAAATTATGGCAGTGTTCCGACCACGCTTTCTTCGTATCCGAATAATCCTTCCCTTGGAATCGCGACCATTGGCCTCACCATTCCTTACGCAATTCAAATTCAAGGTCTTTCTCAGTATTGTCATTGCAAATATACTGACAATGGCACGATAAGCGGAAGCATGACATTTGCAAATGGACAAACGGGATCCGTAAATAAGACATTTCAAAATCAAGTTACTGCAATAGATTGCAGCAGCGGTTCTGATACACCTGGATTCCAAGTGCGCTATCCTCCGACCGGATTCAATGTGACTTATACAGTCAATTACAGTTGGAGCGGCACAGTCTCGTGCGAGAGCGAGTTTGGTCCCACCCTCTCGGATTCGGTGAATGTAAGCGGCTCTTATTTGAGCAGCGCGACATGGAGGCCTGGAAAATGATAACTCAATACACAACGGAGATTTGCAGGGGGCATTTGGCAATCGCGCTCAAGCGGCTCTTCGACGCCATAGTAGTGTTGATAATCATGTGTGGTATGAGCTGTAAATCTCGGCCAATTGATGGAAAAATCGAGCGAGGGCTATTCCTATCGGCCTGGCAATCGAAAAATATAACGGCCAAGGAGCGAGTCGATGCGGCTAACAAATGGATAACCGCTGGAACTGATGGTGAAACGGTCGTGAGTCTCCTCGGCCTCCCCAAGACCGGATGGAATCATTTCCATGGTTCAACTGTTGGAGTCGTTGGAAAGCCTGGGCCGCCGTTTGATTTCTGGGAGTTGGTATACCCATGCTCAAACAACCGCTCTGTGGCTTTCGTTTTCAATCCTGCTCCAAACTCATCCGAATTCCGTGTCCTATTTGACCATGCCTTCGTTATCGAAGCGCCTGTCAGCCATTGACATTGGCTTGTAAAGTGGACCGTTCTTGCTATTGAGTAGGTGGCCCCTACGTAGCTCCAGGGCAACTTGCCTCAAGAGCGAGATGTTTGCGTGAAACTAACAGCCGATAGCCGGTGCCAGGCACTGGGTTGTCAGGGCAAGCCACCGTCGGTATCCACAACTCCATGGTGCCGTTCACGGGAAAGCAACTACCCGACGCCACCTGGGTGACGAATCTTTACACGCCCATGGGCCAAATTCAGCAAACGTACGGATCCCGCCAATACCCCGGGGGCTACGGCTACGACGCACAAGGGCGGATGACGAGCATGGTGAACTGGGCGAATGCGGCCACGGGCGCCGGGGCGCGCGTGACAAGTTGGGGGTATGACGGTTACCGCGGTTGGCTGGTCGGGAAGGCATATCCAGCGGCACCGACGAACGGGCCCGCCTACACCTACACGGCGGCGGGCAGACTCCAAACCCGCCAATGGGCGCGGGGCACCACCACGACGTACACGTACGACGCGAACGGTTCTTTGACCAACGTGGCATATAGCGACGGGGTCACCCCCACGGTGGGGTACGCGTATGATCGGCTGGGGCGGCAAATCTCGATTGCGAACGGCACCGCCACCGCCAATTACACGCTGAACGATGCCGGTCAGGTGCTCACGGAGGCGTACACCGGGGGTCCGCAGAACGGCTGGGCGGTGACGAATGGCTACGATGCGCTCCTGCGCCGG